>JBHHXT010000035.1:0-34751 GCA_046757165.1 bacterium
AATCGCTCACCCATTCTGTCACAGGATAAGTTAACAATTTGTTTCTTAGATTCAACAGAAATGATACCCACACATTCATTTGAGGACGCAAGCTGCTGGTACCCTTCACGGTCCGACCCACTGTCTCACCATGCGACACCAAAATTTGTGTTCTGATCTCTTTTAAGACATCAGCGCTGTATGCCGATAACAGTATCGCCGGCCACCTGTCGACTATGCCATTAAAATTAGAGTGTTACGGGTAAATAGTAAACAGACAAAAAGGAACGCTTACCGGTATAGTATTTGCAGAAACCCATCGACTGTTTTTGAATGGCTCAATTCTCATGGATTGTGAATATTGGATTTAATTGGAGTACGCGAATGCGGCGAAACTCTGGAGTCATTATCCCCTTCTTTCTGGTTTTCTGGCTCATCCTGGGTTCCCAATCGGCACATGCATACATCGGACCAGGGGCGGGGTTTGCTTTCTTGACTTCTTTTCTGATGCTATTCGCCAGTTTTTTTATGGCGTTTTTTACGTTGTTGACCTGGCCGTTGCGGGTCATCATTCGGTTCTTCAAGCGCCGCAAAGCGTTTGTGCATGCCAAAACAGACCGAGTGGTAATTCTGGGTTTGGACGGACTGGAACCGACGATCACTGAGCGACTCTTGAAAGAAGGCAAGCTGCCGAATTTGCAAAAACTGCGTGAGCAGGGCTCATACAGCCGTTTACAGACCACTTACCCGGCGATTTCTCCTGTGGCGTGGTCGGCGTTTTCTACCGGCGTCAATGCGGGGGGGCACAACATTTTTGATTTTCTCTCGCGCCATAAACAGACGTATTTGCCTGAGCTTTCTTCCTCGAAGGTCGGGACACCGACGCGAAAAATCAGCATCGGACAATACGAGATTCCGCTCGGCAAGCCGGTTGTGCGCTTCTTGCGCCGTAGCAAGAGTTTCTGGAAAATCCTCGGAGACCACGGCATTTTCAGTCACGTTTTGCGGGTGCCGATAACCTTCCCGCCCGAGAAAATCAATGGCGCCATGCTTTCGGCGATGTGCGCGCCCGATCTGTGGGGCACGCAAGGAACCTTCTCCCTGTTTACAACAGACGAGTCGATCGATCCTATCAAGGAAGGCGGAGACACTTCGATTGTCAAAAGAACAGGCAACCGCATCGAGGGCGCCATCAAGGGGCCGGAGAATTCTATCAAAAAGAGCAAGGAGCAAATCACGTTGCCCTTTGTCGCCCAGATTCTGAACGAGGATGAGGCGGAGCTCGTCATCGACAAACAGAAGATTCACCTGAAGAAAAACACCTACACACAGTGGATCGAACTCAAGTTCAAGGCCGGCTTTGGTATCAAGGTCCAGGGGATTGCACGTTTCTACCTGTTGGACACCCGGCCTCATTTTCGGCTTTACATGACGCCGATCAATATCGATCCCGAGAATCCGGCTCTGCCGATTTCGTTTCCTTACTTTTACTCGGTCTATCTTGCCAAACTGTTCGGCAAGTATGCCACGCTCGGATTAGCGGAGGATACCTGGTCCTTGAACGAGGGCATCCTGAGCGAAGATGCTTTTTTGGAGCAGGCATATCTGATCCATGAGGAGCGCGAGAAACAATTCTTCCATGCGCTGGGCAAAACGAAGAAAGGGCTGTGCACGGTGGTCATCGATGCTACCGACCGTATTCAGCACATGTTCTTCAGAACCCTGGAAGATGACCATCCGGCCAACCGGAACAAAGAAACGAAACGGTACAAACAAGTTATCGAAGACATGTACATCAAGATGGACGGGCTGGTCGGCCGAACGATGGAGAAGATCAATCCTGGTGATGTTTTCATGGTCATTTCCGACCACGGTTTCAAGTCCTTCAGGCGGGGCATCAATTTGAATACCTGGCTCAAGGAGAACGGTTATTTGACGCTGGAGGCAGGCGTTGAGAAAACAGGCGAGTTCTTCCAGGGCGTGGATTGGACGAAGACCAGAGCCTACGCGTTTGGGCTGGCCGGCATCTACTTGAATGTCAAAGGTCGTGAGAAACATGGTATCGTTGCACCTGGCGCGGAGTATGAAAAGCTGAAATCCGAGCTGATCGAAAAACTGTCCGGATTGGTTGACCCGCAGAATGGTGAAGTGGCTATCACCGAAATGTACGACAGCCACAAGATCTACAGCGGACCGTATGTCAACGAGGGCCCGGATTTGATCAGCGGGTACAACATCGGCTATCGTATCTCCTGGAACGGGGCCACCGGGGTCGTGGGCGATGTCGTTTTCGAGGACAATGTCAAGGCGTGGAGCGGTGACCACTGTATCGATCCGAAACTGGTGCCGGGGGTAATTTTCAGCAACAAGAAGATCACGGCCAGGACCCCGGCTTTGATCGATATGGCGCCGACCGTGCTGGACTTGTTCGGCGTTCCCAAACCCGGGTACATGAAAGGCCAAAACGTGTTCGATGAAAGTCTCAACGGCGCAAATGGCCGAAATCAGATAGTCGATCGTGGTGAAAAGGTTGAAAACAGGGAGGTTGCACCTGTCAATGAATAGGGTCACAAGGAGTGTCTGGCTGTTGGCCGGACTGGTGGTGAGTCTTTCTTGCATAATTTGGGGTGCTTTCGGCTGCGACCAGTCGAGCGCTGATTCTGTCAGCAAGAAAGTCATCGTGCTCGGATTCGATGGCGTCGATCCACAGCTTTTGTCAAAGTATATGGCAGAAGGCCGGCTGCCCAATTTCTCGAAACTGGCAAACGTTGGCGAGTTCAAAACGCTGGGGACGAGCATCCCGCCTCAGAGTCCGGTCGCGTGGTCGAATTTTATCACGGGCATGAATCCTGGCGGACACGGCATCTACGATTTCATTCACCGGGACCCGGAGCTGATGGTGCCGATTTCTTCCACGACCAGCTCAGAGGGCTCTGCGACAACGATCAAAATCGGGAAGTGGATCATTCCGTTGTCGAGCGGGCATGTCAAGAATCTTCGCCAGGGCAAGACATTTTGGAATATCCTGGAAGACCACGATGTCCCGACGCTTGTCTTCAAGGTGCCAGCGAACTTCCCGCCCGTAAAGTCAAAGGGAAAGACGCTCAGCGGTATGGGCACGCCGGATTTGCTCGGCAGTTTTGGTACGTTTTCCTTTTACACCGATGACCCACCTCCGAATCGCGATGACATCTCGGGGGGGGTCGTGTTGCCGGTCACGCTGATCAATAACAGCTTCGAGGCCACGCTGATAGGCCCAAAGAATGCCTTCCTGGAGGGGGAGCCGGATGCGGTGATTCCCTTTAAGGTCTGGCGGGACCCCGAAAATCCAACCGTCAAGATTCAGATTCAAGAAGAACAGATCCTGCTGCAGGAGAAGGAGTGGAGCGACTGGATTCAGGTAGAGTTTGACCTGCTTCCGGCCGGACTGCAGTCCGTTTCCGGCATTTGTCGCTTTTACCTGAAAGAAGTGCGTCCGAAGATGAAGCTTTACGTGACGCCCGTTAATATCGATCCTTCTGAGCCGGCGTTGCCCGTTTCGACCCCGGAGGACTACGTCGAGGACCTGCACAAATGCTGCGGGTATTTCTATACCCAGGGGATGCCGGAGGACACCAAAGCGCTCTCCTGGGGGGTCTTCGACCATTATGATTTTCACAGCCAGAGCCAGAATGTGCTGCTGGAGCGACTGCGGCTGTTTGAGCATGTGTACCGCGAGTTCAATGAGGGCTTGATGTTCTTCTATTTCTCGAGCACCGATTTAACCGCACACATGTACTACAACATGATCGATCCAGACCATCCCTCCTATGAGCCGGAACTGGCGCGTAGATACGGCGAGATCATCGCCTCGGTTTATGAGAGCGTCGACGGTGTGGTCGGCAGGGTACTCGGGTCTATCGATGACAACACGACATTGCTGGTCATGTCAGACCATGGCTTCGCCCCGTTCAGGCGGGCGGTGCACCTCAATACCTGGCTTTTGAACCAGGGCTACATTGCTCTGGTCGACACGAGCAAGCAGGCGGAAAGCGAATATTATCAAAACGTTGATTGGGGCCGGACGAAGGTTTACGGCCTCGGCTTTAATGGATTGTATGTAAATCTCCTGGGTCGTGAAAAGTACGGCATCGTCAAGTACAGCGAGAAAGACA
The DNA here is from genome assembly GCA_046757165.1 of bacterium. Classification (GTDB taxonomy): domain Bacteria; phylum Zhuqueibacterota; class Zhuqueibacteria; order Oceanimicrobiales; family Oceanimicrobiaceae; genus JBHHXT01. The sequence goes on from JBHHXT010000035.1 coordinate 4,134, forward strand.
AGTTGTTGGATGACATCTCTCAGAAGTTGCTGGCGTTGCGCGACCCGGCGAATGGCAACAGAATCGTGGACCGCGTCTATCGGGCACAGGATATCTATTCCGGAAAAAACATTCGGTATGCTCCGGATTTGGTCATTGGCTACAACCGCGGCTATCGTGCTTCCTGGGAGACCACCATTGGCACCTTCCCCAAAGGGTGGATTTCCGACAACCTGGATCCGTGGAGCGGGGACCATTGTATGGCGGCGGAGCTGGTGCCCGGTATTTTTCTTTCGAACAGGAAGATCAAGGCAGACGCTCCAAAGTTGTACGACATGGCGCCAACGATCCTGGCTGAGTTCGGGATTAAACAGACGGATGAGATGGTGGGTGAGCCGATTTTTTAGACCTGCCAACGCTCTCGTCTAACAATATTCTGAACCTTTGCTGCTGGCCCGCGGGCACAACAGCAGGGCTGAAACGAGGACAAAACAGACTGTTCGAACAAGTGAGGAGAACTCGATGTTAGGACCAAAAATCAAATTGGAAAAGGAACTCTATGACCGTGTGAAAAAATTTTCCGAGGTGGCGGGCTACTCCTCTGTTGAGGAATTTATCACACATATTCTGGAAAAAGAGCTTTCGTCGGTAGATGAAACAGAAAGCGAGGACGAAATCAAAAAACGGTTGCAAGGCCTGGGATACTTATCGTAGAAGACGCAGGGACGCAGGAAAGGCGCAACAAACATGGATTTGATCAACAAAATACTGAGTTCAGTCTTTAACATTTTGTTTCTGCCGTTCAAGAACGTTGACCCGGTTTGGGCCATGCTGGCAATCTCTGCGGTAACCGGCGTTGTCATGCTGCTGGTTTTCAAGGCGACCTCAGACCAGGCCGGAATCAAACGAGCCAAGAATCTGGTCAAGGGGCACTTTCTTGCCATCCGGCTCTACAAGGATGATATCGGTCTGATGCTGGACACGATGAAGAATATCATCTCGAGTAACCTGCTCTACATGAAGCAGTCGTTGCGGCCGATGTTGTTTCTGATGGTGCCGGTTGGCATCGTCCTGATTCAGCTCGGCATTCGCTACGAGTTTCGCCCGCTGAGAACGGGCGAAAGGGTGGTGGTCACGCTAGGTGTGGCCGATGACTCGGTCGAGCTCAGCGAAGTGGAGCTGATACTGCCTGCCGGTCTGGTTGCGGAGATGCCGCCTGTACGCATCGAGCAGGTGCGGGAGGTCAACTGGCGGATCAGGGCAGAGAAGGCTGGTGTGTTCACCCTGTCCTTCAAGTACGGCGACAAAGTGGTCGAGAAGCGCTTGCAGATCGTGGATTCGCTTGTTCCAATCACGGCACAAATAGCGAGTCATGACCTGGGAATCACGCTGATGAATCCGGCAGAGGCCAGTCTGCCGAGCGGCTCGTTTGCCTCGGTGGTTTCAATTTTATACCCGAAAAGAGAGGCTGAGTTTTGGGGCATCACCATGCATTGGTTGGTTGCCTTTTTTGTTTTTAGCCTGATTGTGGCCTTCGGGCTCAAAGGCACCCTTGGCGTCGAGGTTTAGGTTACCACAGCAGCACAGCTCAGGCTGAAGAAGCCTGAGCATTCTGATTGTGAATGCGGAGTTGAGACGATTGCAGACAAAGGAGCGACATGAGCTACACGTTACTTTCTTTCAAGACGAGTGAAGAGCATGATCTCGAGCAATGGAATGACCGCAGCCTGGAAGGTGAGCTGCAGAGTTTCGAGGGACGGACACTAGTTCGTATCTTTGATCAATTTCTGGGGAGCTCCAACGCACGCATCCTGGAAGGCGGGTGTGGCTTTGGCGCCTGGTGTGAGTGGTTCCGTAAGCGGGGACATGAGATCGTCGGGATTGAGTACGACAAAGACATCGTTGCGCAGGCGAGGAAATTCAAGCCGGATGTGGCGGTAGAGCTGGGCGACATCACCCGCCTTGATTATCCCGACAACTCCTTCGATGCGTACATTTCTCTGGGGGTCATCGAACATTTCGAGCACGGCCCTGAACAAGCCCTGCGAGAAGCCCATCGTGTTCTCAAACCGGGTGGTCTGGTTTTTATCACCACGCCATGGCTCACGGTGTTGCGAAGATCTATTGCTCACCCAATCCGGAATCTATATTTTCTCAAGAGAAAACTGAAACGCCAGCCCAACTACTTCTGGGAATATCGCTTTACGAAGATGGAACTACGGACCTATCTGGAGAAAGCAGGGTTCGAAATCATTCATGAGGACATCGACGATTATGAATCGGATGTCGATGATCGTCACATCGGACTTTGGGCGGATTGGTTTTTCTTGCGCAAACAAGGTGGCGAAATTTGGGAGTTAGACAAGGCAGGGAGATTTGTCTTGAAGGGGTTGAAGCTGCTCTTTCCGGCGTCCTGGTTTTGCTCCGGGCTGCATCTTGTCGCCAGAGCGAAGAAAGAAGTCGTCACGTCGTCTGCCGAGGAGACGAGCAACGACGGCAGGGATGGAGAAAATATCAAGACATCTATTGAAAAAGTCGCTTGATTGAGTTATATTTATTGATTTTATGTTATCACCGAACCAATCACAAAAGGGAACAAGCTTATGGATTTAGTCGCGCCACACGGCGGGAAGCTCATCGACCGCGTACTCAAGGGGGATGAGCGTGCAGCCGCTATCGAGAAGAGCAAGAGTTTACGAAAGCTACCGTTGAATGCCACCTCGGTTTCTGACCTGGAGCTTATTTCGATCGGGGCGTGCAGTCCCCTGACCGGATTCATGAAAAAGGCAGATTACGAGAGTGTTGTCGAGAATATCAGATTGGCGAACGGCATCGTATGGTCTATCCCAATTACGCTGGCCGTCTCCCGGTCATTTGCCGATGAGCTGAAAGATGGGGAAGAAATCCTGCTCACGACCGAAGGGGACACGCCGCTGGCCATCATGAGGGTGGAAGAGAGATTTACCTATGACAAGGAGCGGGAGGCGAAAAAAGTCTACAAAACCACCGAGGAGGCGCATCCGGGTGTGGCCAGGCTGCTCAGACAGGGCGAGGTTCTGCTTGGCGGCGATATCCAGCTCATCAACCATGTGCCCGACCTGCCGTTCGAGGATTTTCGCCATGAGCCGGCGGTGACCAGGCGGCTTTTCAAGGAGCGTGGTTGGAAGACTGTGGTCGCTTTCCAGACACGCAACCCGATTCACAGGGCGCACGAGTATCTGACCAAAGTTGCGCTCGAAAGCGTGGACGGTTTGCTCATTCATCCGCTCGTCGGCGAAACGAAATCCGACGACATTCCCTCCGATGTGCGCATGCAGTGCTACAAGATCATGATGGAACAGTACTACAACCCGAAGCGGGTCATGTTGAGTGTGTTCCCTGCCGCGATGCGGTACGCGGGTCCACGCGAGGCGATTTTCCACGCGATGGTGCGCAAGAACTATGGCTGCAGCCACCTGATCGTCGGTCGGGACCATGCTGGCGTTGGCAGCTACTATGGCACGTACGAGGCACAGGAGGTTTTCGAGCAATTCACACCCGATGAGCTGGGCATTGTGCCGCTGAAATTCGAGCACGCGTTTTATTGCAAGCGCACCAGACAGATGGCGACGGACAAGACGAGCCCCTCGTCCGAACCGCATGAGCGGTTGTTCCTGAGCGGCACGAAGGTTCGGGAAATGCTCTCTCGGGGTGAGCTCCCCCCTGAGGAGTTCACGCGGCCGGAGGTGGCAAAAGTTCTGATCGAGAGCTACAAGCGTAAGAGTTAGTGCAACGAACGATGAAACCTGATAACGTCGGAGGTTAAGAAGTCAAATGGCAAATTCTGAAAAAGCATGCACCGTCTGGTTTACAGGGTTACCGTCTTCCGGAAAATCAACCCTGGCAGTTCTGCTGGAAAAAGAAATCAAGAAACGCGGCCGCAACGTCGAAGTTCTCGACGGCGATGTTGTCAGAACCAATCTGAGCAAGGGTCTCGGGTTTAGCAAAGAGGACCGGGACACGAACATAAAACGCATTGGGTTTGTCTGCCATCTTCTGTCTCGCAACGGCACGTTTGCGATTTCTGCTGCGATTTCACCCTACAAAGAGGTGCGAGACGAAGTGCGCGAAATGATTGGCAGCTTTGTCGAAGTGTTTGTGGATTGCCCGGTTGAAGAGTGCATCAAACGCGATGTCAAGGGGCTCTACAAAAAAGCGCTGGCTGGCGAAATCAAGGAGTTCACCGGGGTTTCGGATCCGTATGAGCCCCCTGTAAACCCGGAGGTGGCCGTCAAAACTGCGAACGAGGAGCCGCAGGAAAGCATGCAGAAGATCGTGGCCAGGTTGGAGGAGCTGGGCTACCTGGCGAAAAACGGCATTGCCGAAACCGTGGCAACGGATGCGAACGTGACTGCTGTTGAATGAAGCCCCAAATGCAATAAAGGCGGTGGAAGGACGTATGTCAAAAAACGGTAAGATCAGAGTCTTGCAGCTCGTCGAAGGGATGAACTGGGGCGGTGCAGAAACGAAACTGTGGGAGTTGATTGCCCACATGGATCGCGACCGGTTTGAAACCACCGTGTGCAGCCTGGGGATCGGTGACCGCATCAAGAACAAATTTGATGATTTGCGCGTCCCGTTCATCAGCCTGAAGCGTCGAAGTCGCATCGACCCCAAGCTGATTCTCGATGTGGCGCGTTTGATTCGTCGCGAGAAGATCGATGTGGTCATGACGACGCTGTTCTACGCCGATGTGGTCGGCGCTCTGGCGAGCGCGATTAGTCCCAACAAAGCCGTGTTTTCCTGGGAGACCATTTCCGCGCCGGAATGGTTGGTGAAACACCGGCTCCTGGCTTACCGTTTCTCCATGCGTTTTTGCAGCAAAGTGGTGTCAGTATCCCATGCTACCGCCAGGTGGCTGGTCGAGCAGCGGGGGTTGTCTGAAGATAAAGTCATGGTTATCCCCTATGGCGTGGACCTGCACACCTACAAACAGGGTAAGAATCCTCAGCTCCGGGCAGAATTGGGCATTGCGCCGCAAACAGCCGTGGTTGGCGTCATCGCGCGCTTGCATGAACAAAAGGGTCACCGCTACTTAGTGGAAGCGGCCAGGGCAATCCTGACAAAGTACGAGGACGTACAGTTTCTTTTCGCCGGCGATGGGGAGCTGCGCGATGAGCTTGAAAAGCAAGTCGCAGAGGCCAAGCTGGGCGAGCACGTGAAGTTTCTTGGCTTCCGGAACGATGTCAAAGAGCTGCTGCGAACCTTCGATGTTTTTGTCCTGCCATCGCTCTATGAAGGCTTGCCGAATGTGATTTTGGAAGCGATGGCGACTGGCCTGCCCGTGGTCGCGACCTCCGTCGATGGCACGGTCGAGCTCGTCGAGGATGGCAGCACGGGCTTTTTGGTGCCACCGAAAGATCCTCGCGCCCTGTCAGATAAGATTTTACGCCTGCTCGCCGATACGGAGTTGAGAAAAAGCTTCGGTCGCCAGGGCCGCCAAAGAGTGGTGAACGAGTATTCGCTCGAATTGCAGGTGAATCATTTCCAGAATCTGTATGAGACTTATGTCAGGAATGGCAAGATGACCGGCAAGCATTAGTTGTTCACATCTGAAACACTTGTTTTCCCTCGAACATCTCCCGACGCACGTCAAACTCAAAAGTCGCTCTAAATCCCTTAGAATTCAGAAAAAAGGACTGGCACATGAATTGCGTGTGCTTGTTATTACCCTGCCGTCACGCTGTGACAATTCCGTCGTAGGAGTTAATTATTGTTCACTATTTCCGATAATGGTTGTGACAGGGCATAGAGCGCATGACAAATAATGATCACAAGATAGCCGTCTTGATTCCGGCATATAACGAAGCGAATTCCATCGAACGCGTGGTTCATGGCATTCGAGCGACGAATCCGGGGGCAGACATCGTCGTCATCAATGACGGCTCCTCGGACCGGACCGCGGCGCGGGCAGAAAAGGCAGGCGCAACGGTGCTTTCCCTGGCAGTGAATCTGGGGTACGGCGCGGCTCTGCAAACGGGGTACAAATACGCGGTGTTAAATGGATATGATTACACGGTGCAGATCGATGGAGATGGTCAGCATGACCCGAAATTCATCGGCGAGCTGATCGCTGCTCTCGAGAGCGGTTCGGACGTCGCCATCGGGTCACGCTTCCTGCAAAACCTGGGCACTTACGACAATCCTGCCATGCGGCAGCTCGGGATGATGTTTTTTCGCTTCTTGATCTATCTTTTCATAAAACGCAGAATCACAGATCCAACTTCCGGCTTCCAGGCGCTGAATCGGAATGTGGTTGAATTCTTTGCAAAAAGTCGACAGTATCCGGCAGATTTTCCCGATGCCGACATCATCATTCTGCTGCACTATGCTGGCTTCAAGGTCTCTGAGGTGCCGGTTATCATGTACAACAACGAAACGGGCAAGTCGATGCACAGCGGATTCAAGCCGATTTACTATATTCTTAAGATGCTGTTGTCGATCTATGCCGTTCTATTTGGAAAAGAGCAGATAGCGAATATCCACCATGCCTCTTAGAGCTCAACTCATCATCATTCTGCTGAGTCTGTCTCTCTTTCTGTTCGTGCTCAATTTGCTCAGAAAGAGAAAGTTGAAAATCGAGCATTCCATCCTCTGGTTGTTTGTCAGTGTCGCGATCTTGACTGCTTCGATCTGGCCTGAGCTTGCGGATAGCGTGGCGCTCTTTCTCCGCGTTGAATATCCGCCGGCGCTTTTTCTCTCTGTCGCCATCTTCTTCTCTCTGGCGATTTTGATGCATTTTTCCATCGAGCTATCGAAACTGAAAGACCAGAACAAGAACCTGACTCAGGAGCTCGCGATCACCAAGAATCTCGTTACCAAGCTCACAACAAGGACCGACAAACTGAATGACAGTCACGACGCTCACGAAAGAGAACACGCCGCTTTGGAATAGATTTCTACAAAAACATCCCAACACCAACATGTACCAACTGCTGGGGTGGAAGACAGTTTTTGAGAGCGTTTTCGGGTACACCCCCCACTATCTTCTCACATTGGATGCCAGAGGCGAGCCGCAGGGCATTCTGCCAATGTTCCTCATGAGCGATATTTTCAGGCGCAGATACCTGGTGTCGAATCCTTTTTCCAACTTTGCCGGCATTTGCGCCAATGAGTCGAAAAGCGAGGCGCTTTTGTTCGCTGAAGCGGTCCGGATAGCGCAAACCTGCCAGGTCCAGTACGTTGAGTTTCGCCAACTGCGAGAACCGCTGCACGGAGAGCTGCCAGTGAAGAAAAGCTTTGTGACCCTTATGCTGTCGCTCTCCAACGACCCGGAAGAGCACTGGCGCGCCCTAACCTCCCGCAATCGAAACAAGATAAGAAAAGCAGAGAAGAACGGCTTGACCGTCGACTTCGGCATGCAGTATCTGCCGGATTTTCATCGCGTTTATGCCATCAATCTGCGCCATCTCGGCACGCCGATCTTTCCATACAGGATGTTCGAGACCGTGGCGCACGTGTTCAAGGATCAGGTCGATCTGCTGGTGCTGAAGCGCAACGATCAAGTGGTTTCAGCCATGTTTCTATTCAAATTCAAGCAGACGATTTCGGAGCCGTGGGTGGCCTCGCTGAGAGAGTTCAACAAGATCTACGTCAACAACTATCTCTACTGGCAAGCGATCAAGTATGCCTGTGAAAACGGCTTCCAGACGTTTGATTTCGGGCGCTCGACCGTTGACACCGGGACATACAAGTTCAAGCGGCAGTGGGGCGCTGAGCCGGTGCAACTGCACTATCAGTACTTCCTGAATGTGGCCGGCAAGGTTCCGGTCGTGGACGCAAACAACAACAAATATCAGCAGATCATCGAGCTCTGGAAACGGCTGCCCCTGGCGCTGACCAAGTTCGCCGGGCCGCGCCTGGTACAATATTTGCCCGAGCTTTAGAGGTGTTCTCAGCTAAGCTTATGAAAAACATCCTGACGTTTGACATCGAAGATTGGTATCACCCCAATCTCGCCGACAAAGAGCTGCTCAACGATCTGCCCCTCGAAGACCGCGTTGAGGCGCCTACCTTACGAATTCTTAACATGTTAGATGAAACAAACAACAAGGCGACCTTCTTCGTCGTCGGGGATGTTGTGGAAAAATTTCCAAACCTGGTAGCAGAAATGGTTCGGCGAGGCCACGAAGTTGGTTCTCACGGCCATCGACACAATTTGGTCTATCAGGTTACAAAAGCTCAGTTTGAAACAGATTTGACTCAGGCCCTGAAAACGCTTGAAAAAATCACGAACCGCCGGGTGCTCGGCTACCGTGCGCCTTCCTGGTCGCTTGGCCAACGGACCCCATGGGCCTGGCACGTGCTGAATGAGCTTGGTTTTGCATACGACTCTAGTTTGTATCCATTTGAAACATTTTTGTACGGCGACAATGGGTCGCCGCGATTCGAGTTTCAAGTAGAGCTGCCGGATGGAGGAACCTTCAGAGAAATCCCTCCGTCTGTGGCTGAAGTTCTTGGCAAGCGTCTCCCGTTTTCCGGTGGGTTCTTTTTCAGGGTCGTGCCGTATGCACTCATCAAATGGGGGATTCGGCAGCATCATGCAGTGGGCAAGCCAGCCGTCATGTACCTCCATCCGTGGGAACTCGACGTCGACCAGCCACGCCTGAAGGTTGACGCCAGGAAGCGGTTCATCCTGTACGCGAATTTGGATAAGACGGAGCGCAAACTGCAGAGGTTGTTGCGAGAGTTCAGGTTCGTCTCGATCAGAGATTATTTGGGTTTAGATGACACGCTCCGTGGGTCCCGAGAAGATATTGTAACGACCCGCGAGGTCGCGTAGATGATGACAGGTTTGGTGTTGAAATATTTGCGTCCTTTGAGCAAGTACGAAAAACTGGCGCTGGCTTTCAGCGTCTTTATGCTCCTTGCGCTTTTTGCGGTTGGTTCCTTCCACAAAATGGGCGGCTACGGTGTCGAAACGGACTTTTACTGGGCCTACGCGCCTGACGGGCAGAGGGTGTTGGATGGCGAGCTGCCTCGGGAGCCGGGGGTTGGGCCAGGCTATGCCCTGACCCTGGCAGTCTTCAACCTCTTTATCGGTGACTGGTTCACCACAGGCAAGACGGTCTCGATCTTGTCCGCTATTCTGTGCGGTCTATTGACCTTCAAGCTCTTCAAAACGTTGTTCAATGAGGAAGTCGCTTTCTTTACCCTCGTGCTCTGGCATGCAACGGTGCTGCCCTGGTCCATCATGGCGAGCACGGACTTGTTTTTTGCCTTCCTGGTTTCGCTTTCGATATATTTTCTGTTTAGAGATGGGAGTATCTCGACGCGCAATCTCGTGCTGAGCGGGATCGTCATGGGGATGACGTACTTGACGCGCCACAACGCTATCGTCTTGCCGCTCGGTGTGGCGCTGATTCTTCTTCTGATCAACCCGGAGTCCTGGAGCTTGAGGGTTCGTCTGAAGAGCCTGGCGTTGTTTGGTGGTGCGTTTCTGGCGGTCAATCTGCCCTGGGGGTATCTGCAGTATGCTAGCAATGGCAGCGCGGTACGGAGTGACAGCTACTTGATCATCGCCAGCCATTTTTACGGCAAAGGGGGCGTGGTGTCCTCGGAAGATATGCGGTTGGCAGCGCAGAAGTTTGATTCCCTGAAATCGGTCATTGTCTATGATTTTGGTCATTTTGTCAAGCACTACGTTTCGAATCTCTACCATCATTTGTACCGTGTTTTGATTCACTCACTAAGGTTTCCGTCATTTCTTTTTGTGGGTGCGGGTGCGTTGGCGCTTTTTCCTCGACTCGATAGAAAGCAGCTCTCCCTTTTTGTTTTCCCGGGGTTGAGCTTCTTGCTGCTCTGTTTGGTGCACTTCGAGCCGCGGTACTATTTGTACATCATTTCGTTTTTTGTTCTGCTCGTGGTCTATTTCCTGTTTCAACAGGATGAGTCTGTCAAGAACGGCTCAGGATGGTTGAAAGTCAGACAGGTTCGAATCCTCGTGTTTGCAGCCACCGCCTTCCTTCTTCTCCTGTCTTCGGTCAAGGAGATAAAGAAGAATATCAGCGCAGAGCCGAGGGAGCTGCTACAGATCGCGAGCGAATTACGTCCGCGGGTAGAGAGGAGCGCTGCCATCATCGCTCGTAAACCACACGTGGGATTCCTGGCGGATCTCGAGACAGTTTATTTTCCGGAAGCGCACTCGCTGTCGGCGCTGCTCGACTATGCAGTGGCGGAAGAAGCTGATTACCTGCTTTATGGCGAGATGGAAGCACAGCGCCGACCAGAGCTGGCCATTTTGCTCGATCCACAAAACGCGCCGGCCGAATTAGAGCCAGTTTATGTCCTGGACCATCCCAGAACCGTGGTCTACAAGATCAAGATTGGAAAGAGAGGGACTTAAGCGCTAGCGAATCAAAGCTTGCCGTTTTTTGGCAAAACTTTATTGAAAGATAGAACACAGATGGCGCGGATGAACGCAGCATACGTAAACATCTTGGGTTTCATGGCAACAGGAAGTGCCGGAACACAAGCATCAGGAGAGTGATAGACATGAGTAAGTTCCAAAGCAGCCGCATTTCGGTCACCGTATTGCTGACCGCCATGTTTGCAGTCAGCTTTAGTACAGATGCTTTCCCGCAAATCAAGATTATGCCTTTGGGGAATTCGATTACGCGTGGCGTGACCGGCTCGACTGACAATGCCGGATATCGCAACGATTTGGCGCAACTGCTCATCGGCGAAGGCATCTTTTTTGATTTTGTCGGTTCGCTCGTAGACGGCACCGGGTTCGATCCGAGCCACGAGGGGCATGACGGGTTTCGCGCCGACCAGATCTTGCAGAATATCAATACCTATCTCAACAACTCCAATCCAGATATGGTCATCTTGCATATCGGGACCAATGATATTTCCAACGATCAAACGTCCGTGAGCACGCGTGATGACATCGCAGGAATCATCGACGCGATTCATGCCTTTGATCCGAGCATCAAAATTATTCTCTCGAGTATCGTGCCGCGCGACGACGAAAAGGATGCGCAAACCACGACTTTGAACAACCTGGTCGAAGCGCTTTTTTACACGAAGCGGGATGATGAGGGTCGCAACCTGTTCTATGCCGGGGCCAATGAGATTTTCAAACAGAATCCAACCTGGCAGACCGACTATCTCTCTGATAACGTGCATCCGACTGACGCCGGCTACAACATCATGGGCGAGGTGTTTTTCAATGCCGTGATGGTCGCCTTCAACAGCACGACCACCGAGGTGACGGATAATTTTGAACGGTCCAGTCTGGGCATGACCTGGGATGCCGATCCCGAATATGTGATTCAAAACGGTGACTTGGCGAACACCGCGACCAGCGGCGGGACCGATTGGGAGCAAATGGCGACCTACAAGGCGATCAAGAATCCGACCAGCGTCGCCGTGCAGTGGGCGGCAGACGTGGACAATGCAGGTCTGACCGAGGCCGGCCTCGCCCTGCTCCTGGACGCACCTTCCCGCACTGCCGATGGCTACCTGGCCTGGATTACTCCCGGAGATAACCAGTTGCATCTCTGGACGATCAGGAACGGCGTCACCGACCAGGATCAACTGGTTGTGAATCCCCAGAGCCAGGCGTCGCCGCCGGCTGCCGGCTCGGTTCTCAGAGTTGATGTGGCGGTTTCGCTCAGCAACCTGCAATTCGACTACTATGTCAATGATATCTTCGCCGGATCAGTGACGCTCTCCAATCCCGGCGTGACCGGCGAGCGCTATGCCGGCTTTATTTCGAAACACAGCTTGAGCAATGACATCGCGGAGTTTTCGTTGAAGAAAACCACCGACACCACGAAGCCCGACTTTGTCGACAATCTGGTCGCCAGCACACCGACCGCGACCACAATTACGTTAGGGTGGACGGCAAAAGGTGACGACGGGAGCACCGGTCAGGCCTCGAGTTATGATCTGAGATTTTCGACCTTCAACATCAACGACGCGAATTTTGAGCAGGCCATCCCGGTAACCGGGGTTCCGGCGCCGGCGCTGGCCGGCACGCCGGAAAGTTTTGTTGTGACCGCGTTGCAACCGGGCACGCAGTATAATTTTGCCATCAAAGTGATTGACGAGGCCGGCAATGTGTCAGATATTTCAAACATCGCCTCGGCCACGACAGTGGCTGGCAACGTTGTCGTGGATGATTTTAACCGGTCTGGGCTGGGGTCGAAGTGGACAACAGCTCCTGACTATACGATCGTCAACAATCAGTTGAGTAACACCTCTCTTTCCGACATCCAATGGAATGAGATGGCGGTCTATAACGACCGCAAGAAGCCGACCGAGGTCTCCTTTAGGTGGGGGGATAACGCAGACGCAGGCGGCATTGACCAGGGTGGATTTCTCATCGTGTTCGGGACGCCGAGTGCGAATGCGAACGGCTATGCGATTTCCCGAAGAACCCAGACGAGCGAGCTTCGGTTGTGGGAGGTGGTCGATGGTGAGGTGACCAACGTCATCGAGAAGAATTCCTCCCCGGCCCTGTCCGCCCCGCAACCCGGCGACATTGTCAAAATACAGATCATCGGTGACGACGCGGCGAATAAATTTGATTTTTTCAAGAACGGCGTCTTTGACGGACGAGTCGAGGACGTCAGCAAGATTCACGACCTGGGAGGGGATTACTGGGCCGGCGTGGCGCTGCGGGGCAATCGCAATAATGACCTCGATGACTTCACCATTCTGCTCGAGCTGGGCGCACCGACAAACTTTGTCCCGATCGCCGGGGAGGCGCAAGTGGACACCGTTAATCAGGAGCTCCCCATTCCGTTGACGGTTCGCATAACGGATGATGCCGGCAGTCCCATCCAGGGCATCAACGTCAATTTTGCCGTCATCGCCGGCGGCGGCTCCGTCGATGTGGCACCGCCGAAGGAGGATATCGTTCTGGAGGCAGAAAATGGTGTTTTGACTTCGCCCATGGTGTCCGCCACTGACGCTGCGGCTTCGAAAGGGGCTTATGTGCATGTTCCTGACGGTACAGGGGGCGACGCCCAGAATCCAGGGATCGCCACCTACACCATCAACATAGAAACTGAATCCGATTACCTGATCTGGGGCCGTGCCATCTACCCGAATCCAAATGCCGACGCATTCAAGGTCATTGTGGACGGGGTGGCCTACAACTGGGACATTGGGCAGCGTGTTGGCCAGGATACCTGGCACTGGGATGCGGTGACACACCGCGGCAGCGGAACGCCAAGAAATCCGGAAATCGATCCGGTGGTTCTGCACCTTGTCCCCGGTTTGCATACGATCAAAATTCAAGAGGCAAAGGATGGCGCCAAGCTCGACCAGTTCGTGATTACCAGGTTGAACTCAGGGTTCCTGCCGCCGGCCGACCAGGGTCCGGTGCAGGCCGGGGGCACGTTCACGGACGCAGATGGCCAGGCCTCGACCAAACTCAGACTTGGACCCGCGCCGGGCGTGAATCAAGTTCAAGCGACGGCCACCGGTTTTTCACCCCTCCTGTTCACGGCCACTGGCCGGGCAGGCCGGGTCAACGTCATCACCAAGCTCTCCGGCGACGGGCAAACCGGTGACCGTGGTCAGCAATTGGCGCAGCCGTTTGTGGTGCAATTGCGAGATGAGTTCGGAAATCTGGCAGGAGATGCCCCGACCACCTGGACCATCATATCCGGCAACGGCACCCTGTCGCAGACGAGCCCGGTGACAACTGATGCGCAAGGCCAGGCGCAGAATACGCTGACGCTTGCAACCGATACCGGGCTGAATCAAGTCCGCGTGACCGCGGCAGGGTATTCCGGCCAGGATATCATTTTTGTAGCTACACCGAATCCGGGGGCGGCAGCCGCCATTACGCTCCATTCCGGCGATAGCCAGGTGGGAACAGCCAGCAAGCCCCTGGCAACCCCGCTGCGCGTTTCGGTGACCGACGATATCGGAACGCCGGTTCCCAATCACAGTGTGACCTTTGCGGTCACCGGTGGGAGCGGCAGCGTCGCGCCGGTAACAACGACCACACAGGCTGATGGGACGGCTGAGACCGTCTGGACCCTGGGGTCGGAGATCGGGGACGTGCATCAGGTGCAGGCTACGGCGTTGGGCGTGCCGGGGTCCGTGATTTTCAATGCCAGTGCGGCGCCGCCGGTCAGCTTTGAGCCTATCTCGCCGCTGGCACACCAGGGCATCGCTGGCATCCCACTGCCGGACTCGATCAAGATCCGTATCAAAGACGCGCTCGGCGAAACCCTGCCAGACTATGAGGTGGAGTTCAGCATCATCACCGCGGGTGGGTTTGAACAGGGCCATGTCAACGGCAGCACCGACCCTGTGACGGTGCGGACCGACCAGAACGGCATTGCCAGAGTGGAATGGCGGCTCGGGCCCCAGGCGGGCACCAACAACAACAAACTGCGCGCCACGGCTTCATTTTCCAATAACCCGATCAATGGCGCACCGATCGAATTCACCGCCTCCGCTCAAATCGGCACAGCGACAACTCTGATCGAAATCTCGGGGAATAATCAATCCGGTTTCATCGATACACAATTGGCTCAGCCTTTTGTGGTGCAGGTCACGGATGGCAACAATCCGGTGGAAGGGTGGCTGGTGGCGTTCGAGATGGTTGCCGGCGGCGGTCATTTTGACAATGGCCTGACAACGAGGAATGCCCCCACGGACGCAAATGGCCGCGCCTCGGTTTTCTACACCCTGGGCAGCGTCTCCGGTACGCCGCAGAACCCGTTCAACAACGTTGTTCGGGCGGTGGCCGAAAACGCGGGACAAGGGCTGACGAATTCCCCCATCGAATTTCGTGCTTCGGCGCTGGCCTCCAGCGCTGCCAACTTGCAGCCGGCCGGCGGCGACAATCAAACCGGCGCTGCCGGTGAGCCTCTGCCGCAGCAAATCAAAGTGCAAGTCACGGACGCGGCGGGCAACGGCATCAACGGCCATGAGGTCGTCTTCAAAGTCACTGCCGGCGGCGGGACGCTGAATGGCGAAACCGATACTCAGGTCTCTGAAATCACGGACGGCACGGGCAATGCCGCCGTGACCTGGTACCTCGGGGGCACGCTCGGCACCAATTCCCAGAAACTGGAAGCCCGGGCCAATGACGGCATCAACGACTTGAGTGGCTCCCCGATGGTGTTCCAGGCGAGCTCGTTTGCCGGAGCGGTGGACCCGACGGTATCAACCGTGACCTCTGATTTGACTGCGGTTCAGGCCAACGGCCAGGATAAAGCGACAATTACGGTGACATTGACCGACAAATTCGGCAATGCTATCCCGGACAAGGCCATCACCTTGATCTCGAGTGGCAATGGCAACATCTTCACGCAACCGCAAAACCTGACAGACGCCAACGGCCGGGCCACGGGAACCCTGGCCTCGACCGTTGCGGAGATCAAGACGATTACCGCCAGAATCATCGGCGGCCTCATGCTGGAGTCCTCGGTAGACGTTGCGTTCATCCCTGAGCCACCGGAGCGGGTGACGCTCAATGACGGCAATAATCAGACGACCAATGTGGGTACGGCCCTGCAACGGCCCATCGAGGTGATCATCACAGACCGGTTCAACAACCCGGTCCCGGGCGTGACGGTCAGGTTTGAGGTCATCGAGGGTGGTGGGTTTATTCTCAACACAAATTCTCCGCCGCCGGGAGAGTCACAAGTGCAACACAATGAAACCGTGACCAACAGCGAGGGAAAAGCGTGGGCCAACTGGGTAGTCGGGCCCGCACCTGATACGAACACGGCGATTGCACGGGCGTTCTTCAGCAACCAGGAGCTCAGTGGTTCGCCGGTGACGTTTACCGCGATTGCGGTCAATGCGACCGCGGTGCGGATGCAATTGCATGGCGGCGGCACCCAGGAGAATGTCTTTGCCGGCACGAAACTGCCGCAGCCTTTGGAAGTGAAGGTCACTGACAACAGCGGCAACCCCGTGGCCGGCGTGTCGGTCAATTTCAATGTGACGCTCGGCGAAGGCACGGTGGAAAATCCGGCGCCGAAGTCCAACCACCTCGGCCTCGCTCGCACCGCCTTTACGCTTGGACCGACAGTGGGCGCCAATGAAGTGGATGCTACAAACAGCAATCTCAGTGGCTCGCCGGTCATCTTTCGCTTCGAAAGCGTCACGGGCGGCCCTTCCAAAATTATGCGTGAATCCGGCAATGATGGCACAGCCACGGTGAACGGAGCGCTGGTCGTTTCTATCAAGATCACGGATTTGTTTGACAACCCGGTAGAGAATGCGGACGCGAACTTCGAGGTGGTGCAGGGTGGTGGCGGCATTCTCAGCCACGATGAGAAAAGCAATTCACTCGGCGTCGCGCGCGCGACGGTGCTCATGCCGCAAAATGCAGCGGAGGTGCTGGTCAAGGCCTCGTCTGACGACTTACCGGGATTCTTCGTCACGTTTACCTTGCACGCGGTGGCGGGCTCGGCCGCCAATCTCTTGCTGTATGATGGCGACAACCAGGAAGGGACCATCGCGCGACCGCTGGTCTATCCGCTCCAGGTGCGGGTGACGGATGGGTTCGGCAACCCGGTCTCCGGAATCGAAATCCGGTGGATCGGTACGATTGGGGGGGGCAACGTGACTCCTGACAGGTCGACGACCGATGAAACCGGCGTTGCCGCGGCCGATTTTACGCTCGGCAGCCAGCCAGGCACCAACAAGGCGCAAGCTTTTTCTGCCATCAGCCTGAATCCTTCGCAAATCGAGTTTACAGCTATTGGCGTGAGTAACAACTTCCCGCAATTCGCGAACCTGGCGGACCAGCAGATTACAGAAGGCAGCCTCCTGCAATTCCAGGTGAGCGCAACCGATGCTGACGGAGATCCGGTGACCTACGAGGCGGAGAATCTGCCGGCAGGCGCTTCATTCAGTGCCGGCAGTGCCACGTTTCGCTGGACACCCGGACCGGACCAGGAAGGGGAACATGAGGTCACGTTTATTGCACGCGACAACCGCG
This sequence comes from bacterium, assembly GCA_046757165.1. GTDB lineage: Bacteria > Zhuqueibacterota > Zhuqueibacteria > Oceanimicrobiales > Oceanimicrobiaceae > JBHHXT01. The sequence continues at coordinate 21,079 of JBHHXT010000035.1, forward strand.
GAGGTCTGGACGCCGGGACGGTCACCATCACAGTTCGAAACAACAACAATCCGCCTGTGATCGCCTCCTTTCAACCCGCTCAGACTGAGTTCGATGTTCTATGGGGGAGTGTCATTCATTTTTCTGTCCAGGTCGATGATGCGGACAATGACCACATCTCTTACGATTGGCGACTTTTCAGCGCCTTTGCGCCCAACGGACAATTGTTGTCGACCTCGCAAGCGTTCGATTTTGACACCAACAACACCGAACCGGCTACCGACTCCATTCGAGTAGTCGTGACCGATGGACAGGATGCGGATACGTTGAGCTGGGCGATCAGTGTTTTTGTGTCAGTTGAGCTGTCCAGTTTTTCCGCCGATTTCGCCGGTTTCGATGGCGTGAAAATTTCATGGCAAACCAGCCGCGAAATCAACAATGCCGGGTTTAACATTCTCAGAAGCACCACACCGGATGGCGACTACGCCCAGGTTAACGCCGAGCTCATTCCGCCTGACCAGGGGGGGCAGTACGAGTTCATCGACCGCGATCTGGTTGTCGGCAGACGATACTTCTACATCCTGGAGGATGTCGATGTCAATGGCACTCGAACTGAGCATGGACCGATTCAAATCGATATCGCTGCGCCGAAAACGTTCCAGCTCAGCCAGAATTTTCCGAACCCGTTCAATCCGGACACCAAGATTCGCTACCAGCTACCACAGACTGGCAAGGTGACGATCAGGATTTTCGATGTGCTTGGCCGCGAAGTCAAAACGCTCGTAGACGAGCGCAAAGAAGCCGGCTTTCATGTCTTGACCTGGGACGCGAAGAATCAGGACGGAATTCGGGTCGCCTCCGGAATTTATTACTACAGCATTTCTGCCGGCGATTTCAAGATGACCAAGAAGATGCTTTTGCTCAAATAAAAGCTCGTCATCCAAAACCTTGCGAAGGTTTCAAACCTTCGCAAGGTTGCTTTGAACTTTTTGTTGCATTTTTCCGCGAATGTGGCGGAATTCGGTAAGAATGAGTTAAGGAAGTGAATGGACTGTAACTTACCACAGGGAGTGTGAATTACACCTGATAGATGTTCTCGATGCTCTGAATCTGAGCTTTCTCTACTGCCCCACGATTGAACTGCTTCTTTGACTTGCTTCCTCGTGATTTATTTCCAAAAGTTGTCTGATGTCTTATGAACATTCTTGACATCCTTGTTCGGTTGTGCAAGAAATTTGCGAATACAGGAGGTAGGTTGGTATGGAGGATTTTGTTTGGAGAAGGAAAATGACGCATAACGAAAATCCGATTCTAAAGACGGTGTGGCTGGTTATTGTGCTGCTTGCCGCTATCTCATCACAGGCCTTTGCGCAGACCAAGATCATGCCGTTGGGGAATTCCATCACCAAAGGGGTAGATGGCCCGTCCACCGACGATGCTGGCTATCGCAACGACCTGGACGGTTTGCTGACAGCAGAAGGGGTGGCATTCGATTTTGTCGGCTCCCAGTCTGACGGCGCTGGATTTGATACGGACCACGAGGGACACGATGGCTTCCGGGCCGACCAGATTGTGGCTGGCCTGGGCTCCTATCTAAGCGTCAACCCTGATGTCATCATTCTGCACATCGGGAGCAATGACATCTCCGATGACCAGACCCCGGAGAGTACCCGTGATGAGATCGAATCTATCATCGACGCGGTTCACACATTCGATCCGGGTGTCAAGATTATCCTTTCGAGCATTGTGCCACGTACCGACGACAAAGATGATGAGACCACGACACTGAACACCCTCATTGAGGATTTGTTTTACCGGAAACGGGATGATGATGGGCGCAATTTGTATTATGCCGGTGTCAACGAGCTGTTCAAGCACAATGCTACCTGGAACACGGATTACTTTGCGGCCAGCGATGCTGTTCATCCTAATGATGATGGCTTCAACGTCATGGCCAGGGTGTATTTTGACGCCCTGATGACTGCGATCAACATGACCACAACCGAGGTGACCGACAACTTCGAGCGCAGTGCCCTGGGCATCACCTGGGACGCGGATCCGGAGTTCGTGATTCAAGGCGGCGATCTGGTGAACACCGCCACCACCGGTGCGGCCCGTTGGGAGTACCTGGCCACCTATCGCGCGATCAAGAATCCCAATAGTGTGGCGGTCAAGTGGGCCGCGGACGCCGACGTTGCCGGCATTGATGAAGGCGGTCTGGCCGTGCTTCTGGACGCGCCGACCCGCACTGCAGACGGCTATCTGGCCTGGATTTCAGCGAGCGATAACGAGCTCCATCTCTGGACCATCACCAACGGCAGTGTTGATGTCGACCTGCTGGACGTCAACCCGGTCAGCCTGGCGAGTCCGCCCGCGGCGGGCAAAATTGTACGCGTGGATGTGACCGTTGACCCTGCCGATATCAAATTTGATTACTTTGTGGACAACGTGTTTGCCGGCAGCATTACGATTGCCAATCCGGGCCTGAGCGGAGACTGGTATGCGGGGGTCATTCTACGGCATGACCGCAACAATGATATCGATGAATTCAGCCTGCTGAAAGCGACAGATACGACACCTCCTATGGCTGTCGATGATCTGACCGCCGGAACCGCCCTTGCGACTTCCATCCCGTTGACCTGGACGGCAACCGGGGATGATGGCACGGAGGGGCTGGCGCGCCGGTATGATTTGCGGGTTTCGACACAGGCGATTACAGACGCCAACTTCGAAGCTGCTGACGAGGTCCTGGGTGTGCCCTCTCCCTCGGTTGCGGGAACGCTCGAAGAAACGATTGCCACGGGGCTACAACCCGGGACACAGTATTTCTTCGCCATCCAAGTCATCGATGAGGCCGGCAACGCCTCCGGAATCTCGAATCCTGCCAGCGCCACGACCGTGGCCGGAAACGTTTTTTCAGATGACTTCAACCGCACCACCGGCTTGGGCGAAAACTGGACTGCGGACGCAGCGTATGACATCGTCAACAACCGATTGAGCAACACCTCGACCGACGGATTGTGGGATGACATCGCCGTGTTGACCGCGAGGAAAAACCCGGCCCAGGTCTCGTTTCGGTTTGCTGACAATTCCGATGTCACCGGCATCGACCAGACGGGATTTGTGATTGTCTTCGATTCCCCGACTTCTACGGCCAGCGGCTACGCCATCACCAGACGAACCGAGGACAATACACTCAGGCTCTGGCGCCTGGTTGATGGTGCAGTCCTTTCTATCATCGACAAGGTACAGAACCCGCTGCTGGGTCCGCCAGCGCCCGGAGACGTGGTCAAGATACAGATCACCTCCGACGGCACGGCCAATAAATTCGATTACTATATCAATGGCGTGTTTGATGGTCGGGTCGAGGACACCGCGTTTGAATATGATTTGTCACAGGATAATTGGGCGGGGGTGACGCTCAGAAGCAACTTGAACAATGACATCGATGATTTCACCGTGCTGTTAGCGATTGGCGCACCAGCCAGCGTTCTGGTTACAGGCGGGGATGCGCAAATCGATACGGTGGGACGTCAGTTGCCAGAACCGCTTTGCGTCAAAGTGGTGGATGAAAACGACAGCCCGGTGCAGGGCGTCAATGTGAAGTTCGAAGTGATCGATGGCGGCGGCAGTGTGGATGTCAGCTTGCCTTCGGACGAAATCGTTGTCGAAGCCGAGTCCGGTACTCTGCATTCACCCATGGCGATCGGCGAGGATGTGGACGCTTCCAACGGCAAGTTTATCGAGGTGCCAAACGGCTCCGGCGGCGGTGGCGGGAATCTGGGCTTTGTCGAGTATCTGATCAACATTGAGCAGGCGGGAGACTATGTCATGTGGGGCCGCGCGATCTACCCGGATGCCGAGAACGACGCCTTCCGGGTCATCGTTGGAGCGGACACGTTCAAGTGGGATGTTGGGCAGCGCGTCCATTCCGCGAGCTGGCACTGGGACCAGGTGTCTCACCGGGGCAACGGCACGGCCAAGAAGCCTCAATTGGACCCGGTCATTTTTTCCTTCCAGGCCGGCATTCAGACGCTCATCGTTGGGGAAGCCAAAGACGGCACGAAATTGGACCAGTTTGTTTTGGCGCCGGTCGGCTCCGGCTTTGAGCCGCCAGCGGACCAGAGCGCCGTGGAGCCAGGCGGCGTCTTTACAGACGCAGAGGGTCTGGCGTGTGCCAATCTGACCCTGGGGCCGGTCCCCGGCGTCAATCTGGTGCAGGCGAGCGCCGTGGGGCTGCCCGTTGTGACGTTTACCGCGACGGGCGTCTCGCCAGCCATTGCGACGATCGAGAAGATATCCGGTGATGCACAAACCGGCGCGCAGGGACAACCCTTGCCCAATCCGTTCGTGGTGCAACTGAGCGATGTGCAAGGCAATCCCGCCATCGGCGCGGAGGTGAATTTCGAGGTGCTGCCGCCCGGCGACGGCACCCTGTCGACCACGAACCCGGTGATTGCGGATGCGCTTGGGCGCGCCAGCACGGTGCTGACGCTGGCGACCAATGCTGCCGTCAACCAGGTGCGGGTGACTGCGCCGGGATATTCAGGGCCGGAGGTGATTTTCACGGCGCTGATTCCTGCCGGCGATCCCGATAGAATCGTGCCCGTTGATGGCAATGATCAGAGCGGGACAGCCGGACAACCGCTGGCTGTGCCGTTTCAGGTGCGAGTCACCGACCAGGATGATGTGCCGATTGTCGGTCATGCGGTGAGCTTCAGAGTGTTGGATGGCGGCGGCTCCCTGGAGGGCAGTGCCTCCCGTGAAATCGAAACAGATGCCCTGGGGATTGCAGCTGTAACGTTGACGCTCGGGCCGCAAGGAGGGGCGCTCAACCGGGTTGAAGCGGCTGCTCAGGGACTGGCTGGCTCGCCAATCATTTTCTCGGCCAATGCTGCGGTAGCGCAAGAGCTCGAACCGGTTTCTGATTTGCAGCAGCAGGGGGTGGCGAACTTGCCGCTCCCCGATTCAATGGAAGTACGAGTCGTCGATGCCCTGGGAGGGGGTCTGCCGAATCATGATGTTATTTTTACCATCACCGCCGGAGACGGGCTCGTCAATGGCCTGGCGCAAACCGTTGTGAAGACCGGTAGTCAGGGAATTGCAAGAGTTGAGTGGCGATTAGGGCCGGACATCGGCAGCGACACACATACATTGCGCGCTGAAAGCGCGTTCAATGGCGATGCTCTCTCCGGCTCTCCAATCGTGTTCATCTCGGATGCGGAGGCAGGACCAGCAGAGAATCTCAATCTGGTTTCTGGTAATGACCAGACGGGCACCATCGGCGAGCCGTTGGATGAGCCGTTGCGGGTCGAAATCACCGATATAGATGATGCGCCGGTGGCAGGTTGGCCTGTGACCTTTGAAGTCACAGCCGGTGACGGTAGCCTGGAAGGTGCCAGCAGCCAAACCGTGTTTACCGATAGCGAAGGTCTCGCCCGCGTGGTCTGGACCCTGGGGCCGAACGTTGGCATCGACAACAACACCGTTCAGGCCTCAGCGCCCCAAACTGCCAGCGAAATTTTTACAGCCTCGGCAAAAATCAGCGCCGCAACGACGATCGAGCTGGTGGATGGCCTCGGCCAAACCGGCCCTGCTGGCCTTCCTCTGCCCACGAAGCTCAAAGTGCTGGTGACGGACAAAAACAGCAACGGGGTGGTTGGTCATATCGTGTCTTTCCGCATCGAAGGAGGGGACGGCACCATCAACGGCATCGCCCCTGGCGATACGCTCGAGCACATCACCAGCAACGAAAATGGCGTGGCTGAGGTCACATGGTTCATGGGGGGCGAGCTTGGTGAAAACATCCAGGCCATTGAGATTACCTCTGAGGATGGTCTGAACGACTTGAATGGCTCACCCACCCTGGTGGCGGCAACGGCCACCGTCGGCCCGGTCGATCCTAACGAGTCAGCGATTGATTCGGACAAGTCTGCGGTGCAGGCAAATGGGCAGGACCAGGCGCTGCTCACCGTTACGCTGACGGACAGGTTCGGCAACCCGGTCGCGGGCAAGGCCGTAACCCTGATGTCGGACAACGAGAATGATACCATCGGGCAGCCGCAGGAGCTGACGAATGAAAACGGTCAAACGCAGGGCACTATTGCTTCCACCATCGCAGGGGAGCACACGATTTCGGCCAGGGTTGTCGGCGGCGTGCAGTTGAATCCCACCCTGGAATTAGCCTTCCTGTCAGTTGCACCCGAAAGCGTTGAATTGCGAGACGGCAACAATCAAGCGAGCAACGTCAGCACCGTTCTGCCTGCGCCCATCGAGGTCCTGGTCACCGATGAGTTTGGCAATCCGGTCCCCGGAATCACGGTGCAGTTTGACGTGACCGCAGGCGGCGGCTTCATTCTTCCTGAAAGTAGCGCGCAGCGTCAGGGCGCAGTCTCAGGCGTTTCGGTCGACAAAATCACCAGTGCCAACGGCATTGCACAGGCTTTCTGGGTGCTGGGCGCCAACCCAGGTGAGAACCGGGCTGAGGCCAGGGCTTTCTTCGACAATCAGGAGCTGGCAGGTTCGCCGGTTGACTTCGCTGCCACAGGCCGGATCTCCTCGCCAGCCGCGATGAATTCGCACGGCGGCGACAACCAGGCGAGTGGCGCCGGCGCGCCGTTGCCGGAGCCGCTGCAAGTGCGCGTGACCGATTCTGGTGGCCTGCCGGTGGCCGGCGTAACCGTAGAGTTCGATGTTCTCGAGGGGGGCGGCTCGCTCTCCCGCACCAGAACCGATACCGACCACGAGGGCGTTGCCGCAACGGTACTGACCCTCGGCCCGGAAGTGGGCAGCAATCGCGTTCGCGCCCAAGCCCCGGCGATCTCGGGGCAGCCGGCCGTGGAGTTCACGGCAGAGGGCTTGAGCGGTACACCGTCGAGAATGACGCGCGTCGCCGGGCATAACCAATCTGTCCCGGTCAACTCCGCACACGAGATCTCGGTGTTGATCACGGATCTGAATGACAACCCGATTGAAGGGGTTGAGGTGAGCTTCGAGGTCTTGTCAGGCGGTGCGACGCTTGGCGTTCCCCGGGTCACCACCGATGGCGATGGTATCGCCGCCACCGAAGTACAACTGCCCACCGCGGCTGGCCAGATTCGGGTGCGTGTGACCTCCGGGCTTTTGCCAGGGTTCTTTGTTGATTTCGTCATTCAGGCTGTTGCCGGCCCCGCGGCCACTATTGCCGAATTCGGCGGCAACGGCCAGGATGGCACGGTTGGCCGGCCGCTGGTCCTGCCGCTGCAAGTGCAAGTGACGGACGCCTTTGGCAATCCGATCGCCGGGCATCCGGTGAGCTGGCAGACGGATTCCGGCAACACCGTCACGCCCCCGAACACGACCACGAATGCGGACGGCCTTGCGTCGACAAGGTTTACCATAGTCAATTTGGGCGAGAACACAGCCGAAGCTACGGCTTCGGACTTGAGTGGCAGCCCGGTGGCGTTCGCAGCGAACGGAGTTGAAAACAATTTTCCCGAATTCATCGACCTGACCGACCACCAGGTCAGCGAGGGGAACCTTCTGTTCTTCGAGGTCAACGCCTTCGATGCGGACGGTGACCCGGTGACGTACGAAGCGGGCAATGTGCCGAATGGCGCTGATTTCAACCCAAACAACGGCGCCTTTGTCTGGACGCCGTCTGAAGGTCAAAACGGCGTCCATGAGGTGACGTTCATCGCCAGAGACAACCGCGGCGGCTTTGACACCGGGACGATTTCAATTACGGTGCACAACAGCAACAACCCGCCGGTCATTACACAGTTTACGCCGGAGGAGATGGAGTTGCGCTTTATCCTGACTCAGGTGATCGTCTTCTCGGTCACCGTGACCGATGCGGACAACGATGACCTGCAATACTCCTGGATGCTGTTCAAGGGGGTGGACACAGAGGGTGAAGAGGTGTCACAGGTTTCGACTTACGTCATGGACACCAGCTTGCAGGAGCCAGCCAGCTACACCGTCCGTGTGACCGTGACAGACGGAAAAGATGAGGTGTCTCAGGAGTGGAAAGTGGATGTGGTCACGTCTGTCGAGCTTGCCAGCTTCATGGCGCAGTTTACCAGCTTCGATGGCATCGAGATCTCGTGGACGACCAGCCGGGAAGTCAACAACGCGGGGTTTGATGTGCTGCGAAGCTCGAGCGAGAATGGTACCTACACCAAGCTCAACGACGAGCTGATTCCGAGAGACGAAAAAGGGATTTACCAATTCATCGATCAGAACGTCGAGGTCGGCCGGCGCTACTATTACCTTCTGGAGGACGTCGACGTGAATGGCGTGCGCACGCAGCACGGCCCGATTGCCGTCGACATCGCCGCACCGGAGACCTTCTGGCTGAGTCAGAACTATCCGAATCCGTTCAACCCGGAGACCAGAATCCGGTACCAGTTGCCACAGACCGGCAAAGTGATGATCAAGATCTTTGATGTCCTGGGACGGGAAGTGAGAAGGCTGCTGGACGAGCGCAAGGAGGCAGGTTTTCACATTGTGACCTGGGATGCACGAGACAACTCCGGTACGCGTGTCAGCTCCGGGATTTATTACTACCAGATTGTTGCCGGGGAGTTCAGGCAGACGCGCAAGATGCTTTTGGTCAAGTAGCGCGTAACGCGACATTCATGTCGCGCTAATCCGGCCTTCTCCTCAAGGAGAGCGGCGGGAAACCCGCGGCTCTCCAAGAAGGTCACGAGAACAAGTAACGCGACATTTATGTGGCGATAATCCGGTCTCAAAGAGTTAGTCATCATGTGGTGTTACACAATTTTATCAGCCTTTTTTGGACCGCCCCGGGATCGGTTCTCTCAATTACCAAATTTTGACGTCGGAAATTTCTGCGAAACTCCTGAAAAACAGGTATAAATCTATTTGAAAATTAACCAATTTAAACATCGCTGCCGATCAGGTTGGTAGCGTTGTAGCTCCTTTCAGGGAGGGTGTTTCCTGTTTATGAAGACAATTTCCTCACTGATGTGCACCTGTTGACGAACCGACGAGGATTCATGCTGCCGCGAGATCCCACGCCTTTTCTGACCCTTATCTTTTTGTTTTTTTCAGTCCCTTCTTTTTCGCAAACCAGTTTACAGAGACATGATATCTTTCTCGAACTGCGCGGCGCCTATTGGGTTTACGCCGAGGACGTGGACGGCGACGGCGACCTGGACCTGGTGACTGCTGCGTTCGACGGCATCGACTGGTGGCAGAACGATGGCAACCAGACCTTCAGCAAGCAGATCGTCGATGAGCAAATGCAAGGCGCCTGGTCGGCGCACGCAGACGATATGGACGGCGACGGCGACATCGACATCATGGCGTGCTCCCCGTCCGATGATGAAGTCGTGCTCTGGCTCAACGACGGCAACCAGAATTTTGATACCCGGCTCGTGATAGACGCCAGGGGCCTGGACCCGGAAACGGTGATTACCGAAGATCTCGACCAGGATGGCGACCGGGACATTCTCGTTGCCTATTGGGAGAGTCGCGATATCGTCTGGTATGAGAACAGTGGCGACGCTCAATTCACGAAACATATCATAGAGCGGGACATGAAGGGGGCGCACTCAGTCTCGGTGGCGGACTTTGATGGCGACGGCGACTTCGACGTCGTGGCCAATGGTTCTTCTGAGACCAGTTGGTATCTGAACGACGGCAACCAGAGTTTTATCAAGGTTCCGTTGAGCTCGGCCGGGGGTCTGGTCATTTATGCGGTCGACCTGGATCAGGATGGCGATGCCGATATCTTGCGTAATCAACGCAACAGCGGGGACGTGGACTGGTTTGAGAACGATGGACGTGGAGGGTTTACCCAGCGCACCATTGCGACGGCGTTTGGCGACAGTTGGTCGATTCGCGCCGGCGACATCGATGGCGATGGCGATTTGGATGTGGCGGCGGCAGGATTTTCAGCCAACAACATCACCATCTGGCTGAATAATGGCGACACCACGTTTGGTGCCGGCATCGTGATCGATAACGTCACGACGCCACGTTTTGTCCACATCGCTGATCTTGATTCCGATGGCGATGGCGACGTTGCTGCGGCCATTCGCGACGACCGGGATCTCGCGTGGTATGAGGTGGCCGGGAGCCCACCAGCAGACAAGAGCCTGACGCTAACAGCCCCGGCGCCCGGAGATACTTTGCTCGCCGAGTCAACCTATGAAGTCGCCTGGCAGTGGACAGGCGCCATCGAGCAGGTGCAGATCGAGTTCTCTGCCGACAACGGCGTGAGCTGGAATGTCCTCGCCACCGTGCAGAACAGCGGGGTTTATTCCTGGAGCGTGCCGAACATCTTCTCACCGGCTTGCCTGCTTCGGATTTCGGGTACCGCTGCCGGCGAGCCCTCAGATCAGAATGATGCCCCTTTTCTGATTCTGCGTCAGCAAGACCTGCCTCCGTCTCTGACTTTACTGGCTCCGAATGGAGGTGAGCAGGTATTTGTGGATTCCTCGTTCACGCTTGTCTGGACCGCTACCGGCTCCATCCCTTTTGTCAATATCGAGCTGTCGATAGATGACGGCGTGAGCTGGAGTCCGATCGTGGGCCAGACGGCGAACGACGGGGCGCAGCCGTGGCTGGCGCCGGACACGCCGTCGCAATTTTGCCGTGTGCGGATTTCAGACGCTGCCAATGGCGCTATCTTTGACGTGAGCGATCAGGCCTTCGCCATCGAAAGATTTGTGGTCCCGCAGAGCATCACCGTCACCGCGCCTGCAGGTGGAGAAGCATTGGTGGCTGACTCGACCTTTACCATCACCTGGACCTCGACCGGGGAGATTGCGAATGTTCGCCTGGAGTTTTCTGCCGACAACGGCGCAACGTGGAGCGATATCGCCGGCAGCAATCCGAACACAGGCAGTTTCTTGTGGCGCCTGCCGGACACTTCTTCCAATCTTTGTATGGTGCGGGTTTCTGATGCGGTAGATGGGGACCCGGCGGCGCTCAATGCCGGACTCTTTTCCATTCGCCGCATCGCCGAGTTTGCGCCCACAATTACGGGTTTCGATCCGGTGTCCGGACCGCCTGGCACCCTTGTGACGATTCAAGGCAGCCAGCTCAGCAGCGTCACGCAGGTGGCGTTCAACGGCAGACCGGCGGCCTTTTCCGTGCTCTCGGACTTTCAGCTCCAGGCGACGGTGCCGGCCGGTGCAACCACCGGCAAGATTACGGCGATGAATTTCGCCGGCACCGGTGAGAGCGCTCAGGTGTTCGATGTCCGTGCAGGCATCGAGACCGTGGTCCTGTCTTTTCCGCCTGCCGATGATGCCCAGGTGAAGGCGACTGACCCGGCCCGAAACTATGGCAGCAAGGCCTCCTTCAAGGTGGAGATGAATACCTTCAGGAGCTACCTCAAGTTTCCCGTCACGGGTCTCTCCGGGACGATTCTGCAAGCCAGGGTGCGACTCAGGGTGACCGCGGGCAGTGATTTTGGCGGGACGATTTTGCGCGCGGATAACAACTTTGCTGCCACACAGACGGCCTGGAGTGAGGACAGCCTGACCTTCAACAATGCGCCAGCCCTCGTGGGCGAGCCGCTCGATTCATTGCTCGCTGTGGCTGCCGGCAGCGCGGTGGAGTTCAACGTGACGCAGGCTATCTCAGGCAGCGGAACCTACAGTTTCGCGATTACCAGCCGCTCCACCGACCAGGTCGAATACGACTCCAAAGAGAGTGCGTTTTCGCCGGAGTTGGTCGTTGTCATTGAGCGTCAGGGAAACATCCCACCGTTTGCTGAAAATGATGTTCACGTGAGCCTGGAAGACCAGGTAGCGGTTGTGCCCGTCGCGGTGAACGACCTCGATGCGGATGGGGAAGTGGACGAAACCTCGATTACGATCGGTGCCCAGCCAGTACACGGCGCAGCCACGGCCAACAACGATGGCACCCTCACCTATTTGCCTGAGGACAACTTTTTTGGCGAGGATAGTCTCACCTACACCATTCGGGACAACCAGGGCAAGACCTCCAACCCGGCTACCGTACGGCTTACCGTTACGCCTGTCAATGATGCGCCGGTTGCGGCACCGGATCAAAAAGTCTCCCTGCTGGTGGACTCTGTGAAAGTCAACGTGGTGGAAAACGATTTCGATATCGACGGGGCGCTCGATCCAGGCTCTGTGCAGATCGTCAAAGGACCAAACGCGAACGCCGGCATCTGGCTCGATACGACTTCTGGCACCGTGATCTATCTGCCTGACCTTAGCTTTGTGGGGGTGGATTCATTTACGTACACGGTGCGAGACGATTCCGGCGCGGTCTCCAACGAGGCCATGGTCACCATCATTTTGCAGGATGGCAACCAGCCCCCCGTGGCCGTGAATGACACTTCGGCGACGTCCCCAAACACCCCGCTTGAAATCAACGTCGTTGCCAATGACCGCGATCCCGAAGGTCACCTGGACCCGGTGTCCGTCACCATTGAGGCCCAGCCTGTTGATGGGCAGGTGTCCGTCGCCGACGATTCCGGGATGGTGCTCTACACGCCAAATCCAGATTTTGCGGGCACCGATTCTTTCACCTACACGGTGAAGGACGCTCTGGGCCTGGCCTCGGCCCCTGCAATGGTGGTGATCCGGGTTGTGAGGAGCAACCATCCGCCGGCGATTCAAACCTTTCTGCCACAGGAGACAGAGCTCACTTTCGAACAGGGTGCGACCATTCATTTCTCCATCGTGGCTACCGACCCGGACGCGGACGTTCTGGCGTTCCAGTGGTTTGTTCGCAACAAGATCACTCAGCAAGAGGTGCTGGCCTCGGCCTCGGCTGAATACAACATGAACACCAATGAGTTTGCCCCGGCCACCTACACCGTCAGAGTTGACGTCTCTGACGGCCAGGCCGCTGTTTCGCAGGAGTGGCAGCTCGACCTGATCACCTCGGTTGAGCTGACCAGCTTTGCGGCGCACTTTTCGGAGTTCGATGGCGTCCTGCTCACCTGGACCACCGGTAGCGAGCACAAGAACGCCGGATTCAACGTCCTTCGGAGTCAGACCGAAAGCGGGCATTACCTGCAAATCAACCGGGAACTCCTGCCGGCGGTGTCTGAAGGCAGTTACCAGTTTGCCGACCGAAATGTCGTTCCGGGTAGACGTTATTTCTACAAGATCGAGGATGTCGATGTTGCCGGCAGAAAAACGCTGCACGGGCCGGTCAGCGTCGAGGTCGCTGCTCCGCAATCTTTTGCAGTCAGTCAGAATTATCCAAATCCCTTCAACCCCGAAACCCGGCTGCGTTTTCAACTGCCACACTCCGGGCGGGTGAGCTTGACCGTTTACAATGTTCTGGGTCGCGCCGTTCGGACGCTACTGGATGAACGCAAGGATGCCGGATTCTACCTCATGACCTGGGATGGCAGAGATGATGGGGGACAGTTGGTCGGATCGGGTATTTATTACTACCAGATCTTGTTTGGTGGTTCCAGATACACCGGTAAGATGATTTTGATGCGATAAGCAGGGCGGTCCATCAGTTTCTACAGATTTTCGATAACCTTCTTTAGTTTTGCCTGAATCTGCTGCGCAACATCAGCCAGCTTTGGATTTTCTACCGCTGCCATCGAAGCAATCGGATCTACGGCAGCGATTTCAACGCCCCCGGCCGTCTCTTGCAAGATGACATTGCACGGCAGCATGGCGCCGATTCTTGCTTCGGCCTGCAGCGCCTGGTAAGCGAAAGGTGGGTTGCAGGCGCCGAGAATT
>JBHHXT010000036.1:0-34738 GCA_046757165.1 bacterium
GCCAACGGCCAACCACTAAAACTGAAACCTGACCGAACCCATGGCCCTGCGTCCGTTCACGGAGCCGCCAAACAGCTCATAGTGTCTATTATTCAGCAGGTTGGTGACGGCTATCCCCAACCGTGTTTTGGTCGCAATTTCGTAGCCGGCCGCCAGATTGACAACGGCGTATGACGGCACGCGCCCGTGAAAAATTCCCGCCGCCCAGGTGAACTCGTCGACGTATTTCAGGGCAACACTGAGATCGAGGCCGGACGGCTTCTGGTACGAAACCTCCAGGTTGACTTTGTGTCGGGGCGTGTTCGGTAACAGGCGGTCGCCGGCGGCTTTGTCCTGGATGTCGAAGTCGAAATAGGTGTAGTTGCCGCGCAAACTCAGCTCATCGGAAAAACGGTGGCTCAGACCGATCTCCACACCCCATTCATCAACCCGGCCGGCGTTGGAGTACGAGGTCACGAACGCTTGCGAGCCATCCGGCAAGGTGGAAAACCCGGGCTCGAGACGCTCGGCAATCATTTGCTCAGCAATCTGGCGCCAGGAGTCCGGCAGCCCCGCGGGCAGCTCGTAAGCCGGAAAATCGGGATTGACGCCGGGAAGCAGGTCGGTGACAAAATCAGTCAGCCGGTTGAGATAGACGTCCACGGTGAAAAACCACTTCCTGGCCGGCACGCCTTTGTACCCAATTTCGACCCCGGTGATTTTTTCAACCTCGAGATTGCGGTTGCCGAGCGCCAGCCGCGGGGTGAGGCCAAACTCGAGCGGCAAGTCCACGCTGCCGCGCGGCCGGTTCTCGGCCAGCTCGATAGCCAGCTCGATGTCCTGCTCCAAAACAGCCAGATCCACGGGTGGGCCGGCTGGCGCCCGGATAAAGAATTCGGCGTAGTTGGGCGTCTGGAAGGCGCGGTTGAAGGTCAGGCGCAGGGTGTGCTGTGGCGTGGGAGAAAACACCAGGGCTGCTTTTGGAGAAATCTGCGTCTCGTGCAGCGTACTGCGGTCTAGGCGTCCGGCGGCCACCAGGGCCACTTTTTTTGACAAGTTGACCTCCAACTGCGCGAACAGTCCGGACTGGTTTTCATCGTACGTTTCCGGTGTGAATGTCCTTTCGGTATCGACATGCTGAAAACGGTGTGAAGCGCCCCAGATGATTCGCAATTGTTCGTTCAAGAGCGAGAAGTTGTTCTGAAACTGAAAATTGAGGTCATGCGAGTTTTCTCGAAATCGCATGACCGAGTTGAGGGCGCGCTGGTGGCCGCTCAATGTTTTGCGCCCGTTGTAGTCTGCCTGAAAAAAGGCGTGCTCTGAGGTATAGTTCAACCGGGCCCAGGGCCGGACAACTTCGTCGACCTGGATGCGACCGATGCCGGTGACAAAGACCTGATCTTCTGCTTGCGTGACCCCGGCCTCGGCCGTGAGCACACTCCCGCGGGAGAAATTATAGTCCACCCTGCCGGAAGCGTAAACCCTGCTCAGATCTCCATCATCCAGAGGGATGAACTCCGTTGGCAGTCCGGGGTATGCTTTCTTGTCGAGCTCTTCCTGTGGCAGGTTGCGCGATTGGCTCCAGGTCTCGCTGCGGGTGGCGCCGACGTGGAATTTGTAGCCCCAGGGCTCGTGAAAGCCGGCGTGCCGGAAATCGCCGAGCACGGTGTTGAGCTCGCCCATGGCGACGGTCACTTGCGTACCTGTGATTTGCTCCGGGGGTGGTGTCCGAATATTCAGGACGCCTGAGAAGGCGTTGGCGCCGTAGAGTGCCGCGCCCGGGCCCCGGACGAACTCCAGCTCGCCTAGGCCGTCCAGCGGAAAACTGTAGCTGTTCCACTCCTGCGCCAACAGCAGGGCCATGGCGGTTTCGCGGTTGTCCAGCAGGACCAGCACGCGGCGGTTGAGGGGTGAGTTGAAGCCCCGCGCGTTGATGTTGAAATCATGGATGCCGTTTTGCACCACATCGACGCCGGGTTCGAGGGCAAACAGGGCGGGAATCTGGCTGGTGGTGGCAAATTGATGCACGTGCAAGGGCGTCAGTTTGCTGACGGCGGCCGGCGCCTCCGTGATCCTTTGCAGTTTTTTGGAAACGCCAATCACCAGAATGTCGTCCAGCGGAATCACCTCCTGTGCCAAAGCAATGTTCAGAGCGGTCGTGTCGCCCGAGTTGACCACGACATTGGTGAGCTGGACATTCTGGTAGCCCACTGCCGAAAACTGCACCACATAACTTCCCGGAGCAAGTTCGCAGATGATGAAATCGCCACCCCGCAGGGTAGCTGTGCCGGCACGCTGACCCTTGATGAGGACGTTAACGTCTGCCAGGCCACGCCGGGTTTTCGCGTTTCGCACCTGTCCGGAGATGCAGCCGGTTTCGTCTGCAGAAACCGAGAAGTCAGGTGTCTTCAAGAACGCCAGCCCCAATACCATCATGGCGAGCAGGCGCTGGTTTCTTTTTTCCAAAATGAACCACTCGCTGCGCATGGTGACCGAATTGTGCCATTTTCCAGCAAACCAATGCCAGTCAGACCAGAACAAAGATTAGTACTTCTCACAACAAGAAGCAATAAAATACTTGACTTATCCCTGGCCTTTCGTGACTATTCAGGTGTTTCGACTGCGGGCTTTCGGCTGTTAGGTTCTTCCTACAGCCTAAAAGTCTACAGTCTATCGGCCTGGGTTGAGAACGTTGTGTGCAAAAAAAGACTTGCTTTTTATCGACAAAACGGTTAGTTTTTGATCAATTCCGATCCTTTCTCGTTCGTAACAGTCCTGTTAAGTTCTAAAAAGTACACAAGTTCAGTTCGAAAACCATTTTCTTTTAATCTATTTCATTTACCAACATAAGGAAGGGAGGACAAATCATGGTAGCTACACAGTTGAACCGGAGGATTTCCTTTTGTTTCTGCACGCTGTTGGTTTGTATGATGGCACTGCCGGTGTTTGGGCAAAATGCGACGTTGACCGGCACGGTGACGGACGCTGAGACCGGAGAGGCATTGCCTGGCGCCAATGTGACCGTGACCTCGGGCACGGCCCAAACCGGAGCCGCAACCTCGATGTCAGGGGATTTCGAAGTACGGGGGATTCGACCCGGCACCTACTCGATTCGGGTGAGTTTCATTGGCTATGAAGCCTACGAGATGGCGGATGTTGTGTTGTCAGGCGGCGAGACCCTGTCGATTGAGGTGGCGTTGCAACCGGTGGGCCTTCAAATGAACCCGATTTCTGTCTCCGCGTCAAGGCGCCCGGAAAAAGTCCTGGAAGCCCCGGCCTCTGTTGCCGTCTTGCAGACCCGGGAAATCCAGGCACGCCCGGTTCTGACCTCTACCGAACATTTGAAAACGGTCCCGGGGGTCGATGTGGCAAGCACGGGTCTGAACCAATCGAATGTCGTGGTCCGGGGTTTCAATAATATCTTTTCAGGCTCGATGCTGGTCCTGGTCGACAATCGCATTGCCCGCGTCCCGGGCCTGCGCTTCAACGCCTACAACTTCATCTCGAGCACCAATGAAGATATGGAGCAGTTCGAGGTGGTCCTCGGACCTGGCGCGGCCTTGTACGGTCCGAATGCGGCAAACGGGGTGTTTCATATGATTACGAAATCGCCCTTTGGTTCTGAGGGAACCACCGTCAGCGTGGGCGGCGGCGAACGGGACCTCTTTATGGCCTCTCTCAGACATGCGGGTTCGGTCAACGGCAAGTTTGGCTACAAAATTTCAGCGCAGTATTATCAGGGCACAGACTGGAAACATACAGACCCCGCTGAACCCGATTCCATTATCAAGGTCAACGCCGGCCCCGAGGGCGTTGAAGCGGTCACTGGCCTGGTGCCGAACAAACGAGACTTCGATATCGAAAAATTATCTGCTGAAATCCGGTTGGACTTCCGCCCGACGGATGATTTTTCGGCGATTTTCGCCGGCGGTATCAATCAAGGCAGCTCAGTCGAGCTCACCGGTATCGGCGCGTCGCAGGTGATCGATTGGACCTACTCGTTCGTTCAGGCGAGGTTCAGATATAAGGATTTGTTTTTGCAAAGCTATGCGAATTTCAGCAACGCAGGAGATTCCTTTAATCTTCGCTCTGGCATCCTGGTCCAGGATGAATCGAAGTTCATCGTTGTCGGCGCGCAGCACAGTTACCGCTTCGGGGACAAACAACGCTTTACGTACGGATTCGACGGTCTCTTTACACGCCCGGATACCAAAGGCACCATCAATGGCCGCAACGAAGACGATGACAATTTTACCGAGCTGGGCGTCTATCTGCAATCTGATACGGACCTGAGCTCGAAGTTCAAATTTGTGGCCGCGGGCCGCATTGACAAGCACAGCGAGCTCGACGACCCTGTCTTCTCCCCGCGCGCAGCCCTGGTTTTCAAGCCATCGGCAACGGACAATTTCCGCTTTACTTACAACAAAGCCTTTAGCAACCCGAGCGCTCTGAATTTGTCGCTGGATCTTTTGCAGGCGCGTGATGCATTTGGAACCGGCGCGGCTTTTGAGCCATTCTTCCCTTTTTCCCCGAACTTCGATATTAGAGTGCAGGGGGTTCCCAGCACCGGGTTCCATTTCAGAAGGGATGGGAGTGGCAACTTCATGTTCCGCTCTCCCTTTGCACCGGTGGCCGGGTTGTCAAAATCAGATTTCATCCCACTCAATGATCCGGTGTTTACCAACGTCATGTGGGGGGTCGGCAGCGGCGCGGTTTCAGCGCAGCTGATCCCGCAGTTTGTGGCTGGTCTGGTGGCGGCGGGTATCCCGCCGGCGACGGCGCAGGCCCTGGGGGGACAGTTGCAGGCCATCGTGCCAGGCACGGTCAGCAATGTGAATAACGTCATGGCATCGTTCAATCTGGATCCGAACAACCCGCAATTCTTGCCAGACACGCCTTTTGACGTGCCGCAAATCAAAGAATCCTCCACCCAGACCCTCGAGCTGGGGTACAAAGGCATCATTGCTGAAAAACTCGTCGTGGGAATCGACGGCTATTACACCAAGATAGAAGATTTTGTCAGCCCCCTTCTGAACGTGACGCCCACCGTGTTCCTGGACCCGGCAACCCTGGCGGCTTCTGTTGGCGCGCAATTTGGCGCAGCTCTGGCTGATCCCGCAAATGCGGGCCTCGCCGGCGCTCTGGTGGCCGCTCTGGATAATCCGGCAGCAGGCGGCAATGGCAATGGCTCGGCGGTTGACGAATTGACCACCCTTTATGTCGGAGGCGCTGCCCAAATACCGTACGGCACCGTGACCCCGGAAGAGGCTTTTGACCCCAATGCTGTCATGGTCACCTACCGCAACTTTGGGGAAGTCGATTTCTTTGGCCTGGACCTGAGTTTGTCCTATTTTATCAATAATAATTGGACAATTACGGGGAATTACTCCTTCGTCAGTGAGGATTTCTACAAGAATCTCGATGGGATCGACAACATCGCACTCAACGCGCCAAAGCACAAGTTCGGTGGCTCCCTGACTTATAAGAACCCCGAATCCGGATTCGATGCCAATCTGCGCTTGCGGTTTGTCGACTCATTCCCGGTGCAGACGGGCACCTTTGTGGGGAAAGTCGACAGCTACTCTGTTTTGGACCTGACCGCGAACTACAAGCTGCCGTTTTCGCAAAACACCAACCTGAGCTTGACTGTACAGAATCTTGCAGATAACGAGCACAGGGAAATGGTTGGCGCGCCCCAAATTGGCAGACTCGGCATTGTTCGACTGACGCAAAGTTTCTAGGCGGAAGGATTCCGGGCTGTCCTAAAAGGTGCCAGAATGTTGTCATTTCGAGCGGAGCGAGAAATCTGACCGTGAGACAAGTGTCGCCATAAGCTAATATGTTACCAGACGTTACGACTTGTTCCTCAACAGATTCCTCCCAGAGCCTGCACTGAGCGGAGTCGAAGTGGTCGGAATGACAACGGGGCCTTTTTGGACAGCCCCTCAGGAATCAGCCTGGCTGAGTTGCTCGTCAGGAGATTCCTGTACCTGGCAGGAATTCGCAACTCCCGGCCATTTTCCATCGAAAGGCCGGGAGTTTTTATTTTGGGCGCTAATCTCATACGTATTTAATCTCACGCAAAGACGCCGAGGGCGCAGAGTTTGTTTGTTCTTGACCTTCATTTCTCTGCGGACTTTGCGGCTTTGCGTGAGGCGATATGTCATCGAATTCATGAAAACCAGTACTTAGTACCTTTTCGTATGTGAAAATAAAATCACCATTCGTTCCAAATACGTTATGTTTTGAAATCTGTGTCTTATCAGTGTAAATCCGTGGCTTTCTTTTTATGGCGGTTTTGAAAAAGTTTGCATTTTTGTGCAAGACTTTGCCTGTAGTGCAATTAACAGGGACAAGAGACCATGCGATCGATATGGAAAAGCAGACGAACTTTTTTCGTGTTTTTTCAGGAGATGGGGGTCACGATTTGTGTTCTTCTTTTTTTCGGGCTGCACAACACGCTTCTTGCCCAGGGCGGCATCCTGAGCGGAACGGTCCGGGACGCGGAGACAAGAACCGGTTTGCCCGGGGCCAATGTGGTGGTCACGGCAGAGAACGTCCAAACCGGCGCGGCCACAGATTCGAACGGCAACTTTGAAGTCAAGAATCTTGCGCCCGGGGCTTACACCGTTTCCGTGAGCTTCATTGGCTACGCCACGGAAACGCTGAGCCTCGAGGTTGCGGAGAAGCAAACCAGAACCCTGAACATCTTCTTGACGCCGACAGGCATTACGCTCAATCCGATCTCCATTTCAGCTTCGCGCCGGCCGGAAAAGACGCTCTCTGCTCCCGCCTCCATCACCGTTCTGGAGCCGCGCGAGATTATGACGGATGTCTCACCGTCCTCGGCTGCGACCCTGCGCAATGTCACGGGCGTGGATATGGCCAGCACCGGGATCGATCGCAAAGAGATCGTCTTGCGGGGATTCGGCAATGCCTTCTCCGGCGCGACTTACATCCTGACCGATTACCGCCGGGCAGCCGTGCCCTCACTGGACGTCAACCTGCACTCGATCATGCCCAACATGGCCATCGACCTGGAGAGAATCGAAGTGGTGCGCGGCCCGGGGTCGGCCTTGTATGGCGCCGGCGTCGATGCCGGCGTTATTCATTATATCACCAAAGATCCGTTCGACCAGCCCGGAACGACCCTCTCCTTCGCCGGCGGACAACGCTCGAGTCTGTTCAGCAACTTCAGACATGCCGGTGTGGTGGGGGCGAGGCTCGGATACAAGATCACCGGGCAATATGCCGAGGCAAACGATTGGGCGCTCGACCCAACAGACTCCCTCGATGCGGTTCAGTTGCGCAGCGATTCGCCGGGCCTGAGGCGAAATACCTCATACCAGAAGTTCAATTTGAACGGCCTGCTTGAATACAAATTTGGCGAGTCGACAACGCTGACGGCCAATGCCGGTTTCTCGACGTTGGACGCGACCTTGCTTTCTGGCATCGGAACGGTGCAGGCGGAAAATTTTGGCTATGCTTATGGGCAAATGCGATTTCGGGCGGGAAACTTCTTCGCGCAAGCCTATTTGAACAAGAATGATGCCGGGGAGTCTTTCATCTACGGCACCGGCAATACCGTCATCGACAAATCGACCTTGTTCAACGTGCAAGCACAGTATGATCTGGAAATGGCCGCAGGGCGCCAGCAGCTCATTCTGGGGGTGGATTACGACCGCACGACACCGGTGACAGAGCGCTCGATCTTTGGCATCAATGAGGAAAATGATCTCATTTCTGAAGTGGGTGTTTATGCCCAATCTTTGACCGAGCTGAGCCCTAAGCTGGATCTCACCGTCGCGCTCCGGGCAGACTACAACAACATCGAAGAGAGCTTTCAAGTGTCGCCGCGCGCAGCGCTGGTTTTCAAGCCCACGGCCAGACACAGTGTTCGGGCGACTTACAACCGGGCCTACGATTTACCCGCGGCAAATTCATTGTTCCTGGATATCGTAGCGCAAGTCGACACGCTCGCCCCCGGGATGGTGATCACCCGCCGGGGTCTGGGGTCGATACGAGGATACACCTTTGACCGGGCGGCCCGGAATGGCGGCATCGTCGCTTCCGGGCTCCTTCCCGTTGAAACCGTTTTTGGCCTGGAGTTGCGCTACTCCGGCGTCGGCGTGCCGACACGCAATATCGCGTTCAGGGATGTTTATAGCGTGATCTATAGCAATCTGAGCGCCATTCCAACCGAGGAAATCCAGACGTTGTTGGCCGAAAATGGCATCGTTCTGGACCAGCAGGCGGTCGACCTGCTGCTGGCGCTCCTGAGCCCGCGCTTCACGGTTATCACGGACAGCGCGAGCACCGAAATTGAATTCGCCCCGGTTGATGTTGCCCCTTTGAAATCGACCATCACGCATAGTGTGGAGCTCGGGTACAAAGGATTGATTGGAGAGCGCTTGCTCTTTGCTGTGGACGGCTACTACTCAATCAAGAAGAACTTCATCAGCGGCGTCACGAAATTGACTCCCCAGGCCGTTTACTCTAATTTCAGAGGAGAGTTCGTTCCGGCGCTGTCTACCGCCATCAGAAGGAATGTCATCTTGAACGCCGCGCTCGAAGCCAACGATGTCTCGTCACAGCAAGCAGCAGAATTGATTGCCCAGCTCGCCGTCCAGGGCGGAGTCGAAGAGCTTGGGGTCGGCGTGGTGCAGACTGACCAATTTCAAACCCCCGGCCAGATTCTGGGGGCGTTTCGCAATTTCGGCAGTGTCCAGTTCTGGGGGTTCGATGTGACCGTGCAATATATGGCCAGCGATTTTCTCAGCTTCTTCGGCAACCTCTCCTTCGTCAGCGATGATTTTTTTGATGACGACGAGCTGGACGAGGCGGGCAGCGGACTGCAAGTTGCGCTCAATGCAACCGGCTTCAAATGGAAGACCGGCTTGACCTACAACCGACCCCGGGGAGTTTCTTTGACCTCCTCTTTTCGGTACATCAAAGGCTTCCCGGTCCTCTCCGGGCCGTACTCCGGCAGGGTTGAGAGTTACTATTTATGGGACGCGGGTGCCGGCTATGACTTTGGACGCTACCTCAAAGGGCTCCGTCTGGACGTCATGGTTCAGAACGTGCTCGACAAAGAGCATCGTGAATTCATCGGCGCCCCTGAGATCGGCCGGCTGGGGCTGGCGCGGTTGAGCTACACGCTGCCGTAAGAGGGCTATCCACGGGTTCGGGTGTTCAGGCTCAGGGTGTTCACGCTTTAGCGTGTTTTCCCCTCACTTTGGCCAAGAATTGACACGAATGGCCACGAATGTCTGATTCCAACGCTCTGCGTTGGAATCCCGGTTCGACGCTCTGCGTCCCGTTAATTGACGCGGCGCGTCAAACTCTGGTTCCCACGCGGCGGGAGCGTGGGAACCAGTATTTGGTTCTCCATCCAAATTCTCGTGATCTCAGAGTTCAAGACGCCACAGCGTTCTCTTTCGCTGTAAACTGCTCTTCCTCTGTCGAGCCTTTGAGCGCGGTCGTGGAAGATTCGCCGCCGCCGATCGTAAGTTGAATCTGGTCAAAATAGCCCGCGCCGACGAACTTCTGGTGCTTGATCGCGCCGTAGCCAGACTCCTGCTCGAGCTCGAATTCGCGTTCCTGCAGGCGGGAATAAGCGGCCATGCCCTCGTTCTTGTATCCGAGTGCGAGCTCGAACATGCCTGTGTTCAACGAGTGGAACCCTGCCAGTGTCACAAACTGGAACTTGTAGCCCATTTCACCGAGCAATCTCTGGAAGTCGGCGATGGTCTTGTCGTCCAGGTTGCGTTTCCAGTTAAAAGAGGGCGAGCAATTGTAGGCGAGCAGCTTGCCGGGGAATTTTTCATGGATTGCCTGTGCGAACTCTCGCGCTTCACCAACGTCCGGCTTCGATGTTTCACACCAGATCATATCGGCGTAGGGAGCATATTGTAACGCACGGGTGATCGCCCATTCCAGGCCGCCCCGTACTCGCTTGAAGCCTTCGGGCGTGGTCTCGCCGGTCAGGAATGGCTCATCGACGGCCGTATGGTCGCTCTGCAGCAGCTTTGCCCCGTTGGCGTCTGTTCTCGCGACAATGACGGTGGGGACGCCCATGACATCAGCAGCCAGCCGTGCGGCAGCGAGCTTTTGAATGAATGCGCGGTCCGAGACCAGAACTTTGCCCCCCATGTGTCCGCACTTCTTGGCCGAGGACAACTGGTCTTCGAAATGGACGCCGGCCACCCCGGCTTCGATCATCGCTTTCATGAGCTCGTAGGCGTTGAGCGTGCCGCCAAAGCCGGCCTCAGCATCGGCCACGATGGGCGCAAACCAGTGGACGTCGTTTCCGCCTTCCATGTGCCAAATCTGGTCTGCGCGTTGCAGTGCGTTGTTGATTCTTCTGGCGAGCGCTGGCGCGCTGTCGGCAGGGTAGAGGCTCTGGTCGGGATACATGGTGCAGGCATGATTCGCGTCTGCAGCGACCTGCCAGCCGCTGAGATAGATGGCTTGTAAGCCAGCCTGCACCATCTGGATCGCCTGGTTGCCCGTCATCGCGCCCAGGGCGTTGACGTACGACTCGCTGTTGACCAGGGTCCAGAGTCTTTCAGCGCCGTGCCGGGCCAGCGTGTACTCGATGCGCAGGGTGCCACGCAAGTTCAAGACGTCTTCGGCCGAGTAGGGACGAGTGACACCGCGCCAACGCGCTTCGTTTTTCCATGCGGTTTGCATCGCCGTGGCTTCGGATAAGTGACCATTGTTTTTGTTGTTCTGGCTCATAGTGCCTCCTCTGATGTTAGTGCAAATAGGTGTATGTTTTCAGCGTCAGGAAATCGACAAAATTGTCATCTGTCACGAGCTGGTCAAAAATCTCCTTTGCGCGCTCGAACTCACCGGCCTTGAAGCGCGCCTCGCCCAGCAGCGTTTTGATTTTGTCCATCTCTTGGGGCAGGCAGGTGCGATAAAGCTCGGGCGTGACCTCGCGGCCGTCTGCCAGTTTGGAGTGGCTGTGGAGCCACTGCCAGACCTGCGCGCGCGAGATTTCAGCCGTGGCCGTGTCTTCCATCAAGTTGTAGAGCGCTGCGGCGCCGATGCCCTGCAGCCAGGACTCCAGGTACAGCAAAGCCACGTTGATGTTTGTGCGCAACCCTTGTTCGGTGATTTCTCCGCCCGGGATGGTGAAATTGAGCAGCTCTTTTGCCGTGATGTCGACCTCCTCGCGCAACCGGTGCTTCTGGTGGGGGTTGCGCTGCAATACCAGGTCAAAGCACTCCCTGGCCACGGGCACCAGGCCGGGATGGGCGACCCAGGTGCCATCAAAGCCGTCCCGGGACTCGCGCACCTTATCTTCCCGCACTTTTGCGAGCGCGACTTCGTTCACTTCAGGGTCTTTGCTGGGGATAAAAGCTGCCATGCCACCGATGGCATGCGCGCCTCGTTTGTGGCAGGTCTGAACCAGCAGCTCCGTATAAGCGCGCATGAACGGCACCGTCATGGTAATCTGCACGCGGTCTGGCATCATAAAGTCTTTCTGGTGACGGAATTTCTTGATGACGCTGAAGATGTAATCCCAGCGCCCGGCATTCAGGCCGGCAGAGTGCTCTCTGAGCTCGAAAAGAATTTCTTCCATTTCGAAAGCCGCCAGGATATTCTCGATGAGCACGGTGGCGCGAATGGTGCCGCGCGGAATCCCGAGGGTGTCTTGCGCCAGACAAAACACGGTGTTCCAAAGACGGGCCTCCAGGTGGTTTTCCAGTTTTGGCAGATAGAAATAAGGGCCGGAGCCCTTCTCGAGCAGATTCCGGGCGTTGTGAAAGAAGAACAGGCCAAAGTCAAACAGCGAGGCCGAGATCGGTGTGCCATCGATGAGCACGTGCTTCTCATTCAAATGCCACCCTCGCGGCCGCACCAGCAGCGTGGCGGTTTTTTCGTTCAATTGATAGCGTTTTCCGGCCGAATTGGTAAAGGTGATCGAACCTGTGACCGCGTCGCACAAATTGACCTGGCCAGCAATGACATTTTCCCAGGTCGGCGAATTCGCGTCCTCGAAATCCGCCATGAACACGCTTGCCCCGCTGTTGAGGGCATTGATGATCATCTTGCGCTCCACAGGCCCGGTGATTTCCACGCGGCGGTTTTGCAGATCGTCCGGAGATGGGGCCACGTTCCAGGACGCGTCTTGGCGGATGTGTTCGGTTTCGGATAAGAAATGGGGGTGCTTGCCCGAGTCGATTTCGGCTTGTCGGGTTGCCCGGTCTGCAAGCAGGGCCAGACGTCTGCTGTTGAACTCCCGGTGCAGGTTGGCAACGAAATCGAGAGCCTTGCTGGTCAAGACTTCTTCAAACCGGGGCAAGATTTTGCCCTTGACCGAGATTCCGTTTTGGTGGCTCATCCTTGTGGCACTCCTTTCCTTTGCTTTATTTTTTTCATCGCGTCATCGATGCGGGTTTTGGGGTATATCCTTTTTATCGCTTCATCACAATCGGTCTTTAGCCGGTTAGCGGAATTTCGCCAAAACTTAATATTCACAGATAACGAAAATGCTAATTTCTACTGAAATATGACATTTTGTTGATCAGCGGCAAGCTCTTGTTGTCAAATTAGCGGAATTTCGCTAAAAAACAATATTCGCTTATTGCTATTGTACATAAACGGCGATGTTTTGCGGAGAGGTGAGAAAAGAAAAACGACTATTTTCGCTTTTGATGAAAATTCTTTCGATGTGCGGATTTATTCCTTATATTCTCTCCACCAGGGGGCAACAACAGAATGTTGGTGAGATCATAGAGAAAGGGGCGTGTATGGATTCCAATGGCGGAAATCTGCGATTCATTCTCGGCCTGAAGGTCAAGCAGTATCGGCAAAAAAAGGGGTACTCCTTGAAGGACGTGGCCGAGCGCACCGGTGTTTCTATTTCTTTTTTGAGCGAAATCGAGAAAGGCAAGAAGTATCCCAAGCCTGAAAAGATCATGCAGCTTGCCAGGGCATTAGAAATCACCTTTGACGACCTGGTTTCCCTGAAGGTCGACAAAGAGCTGGATGCCTTGACCTCCCTTTGGGACTCGCCTTTTCTCAAGGAGTTTCCCTTCGAGCTGTTCGGCATCACGCCACGCGATTTGATGGAGCTGATGACGACATCGCCGAGCAAGGCCGGGGCGTTCCTCAGGACGTTTCTCGAGATTGGCCAGACGTATGACATGCGCGTCGAACATTTCCTGCTGGCAGCCTTGCGTTCCTATCAAAAGATGAACCAAAACTACTTTCAGGATATCGAAGAGGCGGTGAACGCATTTTTGAAGGAGCAGAAATGGACGCCGCAGCCGACGGTCTCTTTTGAAAGTTTGTGCGCGATTTTTACCGACAAATATGGTCTGACGCTGGAAGAAAGCGACTTCGCCAGGTTTCCTGCGCTGCAGGGGTTTCGCTCCATCTGGGTCGACGGCGATCCGAAGAAGCTCATCATCAACAGCAATTTGATGCCTAACCAGAAGGCCTTTATTCTTGGCCGGGAGATTGGCTATTCTTACCTGAAACTCAGAGAGCGCGCCCGGACGTCTTCGTGGATAAAAGTGGAAAGCTTTGAACAGGTGCTAAACAATTTCAAGGCCTCTTACTTTGCCGGCGCCTTGCTCATCAGCCGGGATTTGCTGCGCAGAGATCTGGCGCAGTTCTTCAAGAAAAAAAGATGGGATGGCGAAGGGTTTCTCGGTTTGATGCATCAGTACAATGCCACGCCGGAAATGTTTCTTTACCGCCTGAGCCAGCTCATCCCGAGGTTCTTTGGCTTGAACGAGATCTATTACATCCGCTTCAACAATATCACGGGCAAGGATAGTTTTCATTTGACCAAAGATTTGAACATGTCGCGCGTGCCCGTGCCGCATGGCATTGGGCTCAACGAGCACTATTGTCGCCGCTGGTTGTCTATCACGCTTTTGAAAGAGCTGGCCAAAGATCACAAGCCAGAAGGTGGCGCTGAAATCATTGTGGCGACGCAGCGCTCTCGCTTCGTCGAAAGCGATGCGGAGTTCTTGACCATCACCCTGGCCCGGCCGCTGGTCTTGAGCCAGCGCACCAATTCGAGTATCTCATTCGGTTTCTTGATCGATGATGATTTGAAACGCGTGGTGAAGTTCTGGCAGGATCCCACCATCCCGAAGATCGATGTCAATGAGACCTGCGAACGGTGTGGGCTGGTCGAGTCCGCCTGCAGCGACCGCGTGGCCCCACCCGTTCTGTATGACATGAAACAAAAGCAGTTGATCCAGGAGAATACGTTGCAAGATTTTCTTCAGGAGATGGAGGACGTCTAAAGCGTGGACTCAATCAAAGCCGGGCAGCTCATCACGCATCAAGACCAGAATCGCCGATTGCGGCACGACGAGATAATGTTTGCCTTCAAATTCGATTTCCACGGCTGAACTGTTGAGAAAGATGGCGTAATCGCCCACCTGGGCCTGCAGTGGAATGTATTTGATATCCTCTTTGGGCGTCGACGACCAGGGTTCATCTTTTATGGCGTTCGGGTCGGGCATGGGATACCCCGGGCCGACTTTGACGACATAGCCACCGCGAACTTTTTGCCGTTCCTTCACCCCGGGCGGTAAATAGAGTCCAAACTCGGTGCGATTCTGTTCGGTGGTGCAATCGATCAGGATCCTGTCGCCGACGACCAGGAGTTGTTTTTTCTTCTGCATCACCAATTCCCTCGCAGCTTTTTCACCGCCTCCAGGATGGCCGTCACCGGCTTGACACTTCTCATGCAATGGCACACGGTCCCCGCCAGCGTGTCCATGAGTTCCTCTTCCGTGGGATCCGGAATTTTGTCCACCAGCGCTTTCATCGCCATCATCATCCCCGGGATACAATAACCGCACTCGATATCGCCGAAATCCATCAGGATCTCCTGCAGGGGCGCGAACTCTCCGGCGTCGCGAACGTTCTCAAATGTCTCAACGGACTTACCGTCGGCCTGGACTGCCAGCACAAGGCAGGCGCACACCGCTTGCCCGTCGAGGATGACGGTGCAATTGCCGCATGATCCGGTCTCACAGCCATGTTTGACGCTCCAGCATCCGTGCGAACGCAGAAGATTGCTCAACGTTTGATTGGGGGGAACGTCGACTTTTATTTTGCGCTTGTTTAAGGTGAGTCGTAGGTCCATTTAGCTGTTTTCAGAGCTCCTGCTCAGCCTGCTCCAGACATTGCTCGAGCGTCTTTTTGACCAGCCCGCGGCTTACTTCTTTGCGGTATTCTTCGCTGGCCAGGTCGTCTGAAATCGGCTTGTAGACGTCACAGGCGGTTTCAGCTGTGCTTTCGATGTTGGCACCCGTCAGGGAACGTCCTTCCAGGGCGTGTTCTGCTGCTGACAATCGTTGCGGCACGCGTGCGGTTCCCGTGATGGCAAGCTTGACATCCTGACACGTTCCCTTGTCGAGGGTAACGCGGGCGCACGCACAAATCAGCGCATTCTGGTTTTGGTGGCAGATGGGAACCATGGCAGCAAACGACGGGGTCGAGGGTTTTGGGATGATAATCTCCACCAGCAGGCCCCCGCTAAGCCCTTTCTTGTTCAGAAAGATATTCATCGCCAGAGCAAACTCCTCGCCGCCGGCGATCCGCACCTGTGCTTGCAGCACCAGCAGCGCACAGTAGAGTACAGAAAGCGGGCCTGTCGAGACCAGTTCTCCGCCTAAAGTCGCCATATTGCGAATCATTTTTGAGCGGTGGCTCAATTGCGCCGCCCTGGAAACAAGGCCACCGGTCGTTTGAGTCAGTGCCGGGCCTTCTACCACCGTTTGCAGCGTCGTGGTTGCCCCAACGCGAATCTCGCCGGCATTTTCATGGATGTAGCTCAGTTGCAAAGAAGTGATATCGACAAGCTCTTGTACGATGTCATTTTGAGATGGGACTAATTTGGTGCCACCCGCGATAACCAGAATAGAGCCTGAGTTTTTTTCCAGCAGGGCCAGCGCCTCGGGTATCGACTTGGGACGAAAGTAGCGCTTTAGATTAGATAACAACAGATGATCTCTGAGATTAGAAGGTGAATCATCTTCAGGTACGATAAATTTCAATATAGGACAATTTGAGCAAGTTGTCAACACAATTTTTTGCGCAATCGGAATTTCACATGTCGCACTCTATCGCGATGGCACCTAGGATTTGGGGGCTAATGTTAGAACCGTGACCTAACGATTAATAGAGTAGATCGCCAGTGCCTTAGCTTGAAACAATGTCTTTGGCGAGAACACATATCCGGGCGAGGGAGAAGACAGACGGAGCGCGGGTTGAATGGATTCATGACATAAGTATAATATTTACAATCAACTCAAGAAATATCCAGCACGGCTCGACTTTTGGTACGTATGTTGTAAATCAATTCTTAATATTTCTTAAGCTTTTGAATCTGCGTATCTTGAAACATGAAGGTATTGATAATTATAATTCTAAACATTTTTCGTTTCAGATGCCTTCAAGAGCTTCAAGCTGTAGTCCATGGGAAGGACTGTTTGAACAGGTAAGGTTTGAATCATTTCTAAAGACAGGATATATTGGATGAGCTTGACAAGGCATACACCAGGGGTTTTTGCTTCCACTATTTTGCTTGTGGCCTTACTTTTGTGCCCAAACCGGGAGGTGCTTAGCCAGGACCGGTACATTGTCGGTGCCGGGGATCAGGAGCAAGGCCTTCAGATGATTGTGCATGTCATCGGAGAGGTGAGGAAGCCAGGCGAGTATCGTGTTCTTGATGGCACCAACATCCTGGAGCTGTTTTCAAAAGCTGGAGGCCCGACTCAATTCTCAAAGCTCAGCGGCGTCACCATCAGCAGGATTAGGCATGGCGTCGCGGGCAACGGCCGCAACGGGAATGGCCGCCTCAAAACAGGGAACGACATCATCAGAGTAAACATAACTCATTATCTCAAGAAGACGAATGCAGCGCCACCGCCCCAGTTGAAACCAGGCGATGTTGTCTTCGTGCCGCGAAATGGGTGGAGCAAATGGAGGAACATCGCGACGATTGTTCGAGACGTCTCGGTAGGTATCAGCCTCTATTTGTTGTATCTGCGTGCCAGAGACTAACGTGCTTCCCAGCACACATTGCCTTAAGGAGTAGCAGTAATGCAAAACAACGATAGCCAGCAAATTGTTGCGCTAATCTCGAAGGTTTTCAATCGAAGGAAGCGGTTGGTGCTGTTTAGCATCGTCGGTATTCTCATCCCCATCGTCTTTTACAACCAGACCGCGACCCCGACCTACCAGGCTTCAACCAGCCTGATTTTTGAGGAATTGACGAATCCGATCGCAAACTACAGTTATGACCTGTCACGTGAGATTCTGATTCAGAATCGTCTGGAAGAGATCAAGAGTCTGGCCTTCTCGGAGGACATCGTGAAGGCCCTGCCGGTCGAGACTTATGACAATTATCCGGTGCCGGAAGATGCCGGGCCGGATTTCGATCGTTTCGGCTACCTGAGTCAAAAGATCAATCGAAGCGTCAATGCGGTCTCGATTCGCGGGTCGAATATCATTCAAATTGTCGTTGAGAGCGATGATCCGGCGCTGTGCCGCGACCTTGCCAATACGGCGGCCCAGGTGTTTCAGGACAGAATGTACAAGGTTAAACACGAAGGCGTCAGAGGGGTTCGTTCCTTCATCGAAGAGCAGCTCACACGAGCGAAGCGACAGTTGAACCGGACAGAGGAAGAGCTGAGACAATTCAAAGAGCATAACAAGATCATCTCCATCGATAAGGAATCCCAGGGGTTGCTCAGGAGAAGAACAGAAGCCGAGGTGCTCTACAATTCGGTCAGGTCAAGCCGCGAATCTGTTCAGGAACGGTTGAAAACGATCGAGAAAAAGCTGCATCTGCAAAAGCAGGATTTGGTGCCTTCCATTACAGACATCGCGACCCCCTATACCCAGAAACTGAAAGAGAAGCTGATCATGCTGCAGGGCCAGTTTACAGACTTGAGGTTGCAAGGCTACGGGCTCGAGCATCCCAAGATGACGCAACTGCAGAATGAGATTAGCGAAACGAAGAAAAATTTGACCAGTGAGGCACTAAAAGTCGCCAAGAGTGAGAATATCATCGATCCTATCACTCAGATCGAGAAATCCGTGAACGATTCCTATACTCTGCAGGTCGAACTCGAAGCGCTAAAGGCGCAGGAAGCGGCCCTGAGACGGACCATCGACGATTATGAAACCAAGCTGGCCACGCTTCCAGAAAAGGAGTATGTCCTGGCAAGGCTGACCAGGGAAAAGGAAGTCACGGAGCAAAATTACATGATGCTCTTGAAAAAACATGAGGAGGCCAGAATCTCCGAAGCGGAAAAGCTTGCCAGCATCAGAATCATAGATACGGCGCGCAAGCCAGAGGAGCCCATCGCCCCGCGCAAGAAAGTCAACTTTGCTATCGGTTTGGTCCTGGGTCTGTTGGTCGGGTTTGGGCTGGCCTTTATCAAGGAAGTCAGCCATAACTCGCTGGATTCCACCGAGGAGCTGGAACGGGTGACCGGCTGGCATGTCCTGGCGGCAATACCCGTGATCGAGAATTCCACCGGCAGCAAAATGGGCTTGCACAGCCGCGCCACCAATGGCAGCTCGAAAAGCCCAATGATCAAACGGAGTCTCATTACGGGCAGTAACCCAAAGACGGGCATCGCCGAAACCTACAGAATGCTGCGCACCAATTTGCAGTTTCTGGGCCTGGGCCAGAAGTTCAAGACCATTCTGGTCACCAGTGTCGGACCGGACGAGGGCAAGTCAACGACCATGACCAACCTTGGAATTACTCTGGCCAAGATGGAGCAAAAAGTCTTGATTGTGGATTCAGATTTGAGAAAACCTCAGCTCCACGCTCTTTTCGACCTGGAC
Source organism: bacterium (assembly GCA_046757165.1). Taxonomy (GTDB): domain Bacteria; phylum Zhuqueibacterota; class Zhuqueibacteria; order Oceanimicrobiales; family Oceanimicrobiaceae; genus JBHHXT01. Next base: position 18,823 of record JBHHXT010000036.1, read on the forward strand.
AAAGAGCCGGGGTTGAGCGACCTGTTGGTTTATCACAGCGCGATGAAGGAAGATTTCTCTCCCATGGAAAATGAGTCACCGCTTCTGGGCGATGGCTTCAAAGGTCAGGAGCTGGGAGACCTGGTCGATAATTTCTCTGACTTCGTGATGAACGACAACTTCTTGTCCAAAATCAAGAACCTTCCCGGCCTAAGCAATCTGAATATCCTCAACAGTTCTCTGATCGAAGCCGTTCAGTCAACGCATGTTGAGAATCTGAAGGTGTTGACAAGTGGCAAGCAGTTGAAGAACCCCAGCGAAACCATAGCCACGGTTTCTCTGAAGGCTTTGTTAGACGAACTCAAGAACAAATTCAACGTCGTGCTCATCGATTCGGCGCCGCTGCTGCTGGTTCCGGAAACCATGATGATCTCCTCCCTGGTTGACGGCGTCATTTTCGTCGTAGATTCCCAACGGTACAACCAGGAGATGTTGATGAAAGCGAAGAATCTGCTACAAAAGGCCAACGCCAATGTCATCGGCGCCGTGCTGAACAACATCGAAATCAATAACAGGGAAAAGAACAATTATTACTATTACGAAGCCTGATGTTGATGGTGGTGAAATCGGGGTTTCCCAATAGAGCTGATTCTCAACGAAAATGACAAATTCTGCCCCGCATCGTACTCATTTGAGGAAACGGGTTTATCAAGAGCGTAAAGCAACATGGATATTTCACCCTGGTTAGTCATCGCTTTATCTAGCATAATCTTGCTGTCTGTCTTCTTGGTGTTGGCAAAAAAGAAGGATTCTGGAAGCGGGGTCAGGACGGTTATGTCGGAGCTGCAGCTCGGGGCCGTGCCGACCTATCGCAGCACGTTGGATAAGCTATCCAATGAGCTGGCGCGGGTTCGGCGCTACAACCGGCCGCTGTCCATGGTTGTCCTGAGGCTAGAAAGCGACCAACTCCTCATCGATCTGAAACGCAGCCTGGTGGCGGAAACGGGCAACGGTGGCGTCGAGTCCTATAACCAGGTGATGCAAACCATTCAATTGGTCTTCTCTCTGGTGGGGTCCATCCTGAAAGAGTCGTTGCGCGAAAGTGATATCGCCACCTACGATGTCTCCAACAATCAATACATCATCATGCTGCCAGAGTCCAACCGGGAGCAGGCTGCCCTGACCGTGACAAGGCTCAAGAGACTTCTGTTCAAGCGAACGGCCGGTCACCTGGTGGCGGGCCTCGCCGAGTTCCCAACCGACGGACTGATCATCGACGACCTGGTGAAGGGCGCGGTTGCGGCCTGCAACAAGACCAATGGCGAGCTCCTGGTCAACAAAGGGGCCAAAGAGACAGAACTGACATCAGAGCAAGACAAAGATGATGAAGAGTCGTAGAGTGCACTCTTTTGTTAGGGAGAGTAGCAAAACGGAGAGCAGGATAGTGAAGATAGAAAGTGCAAGAATAAGCCGGTCGGCGACCGCGGCGGCCATTGCCCTGGAACGCCCAAAAAGCAGGCCATGGTATGAGCATTATGCAGACAAGAGAATCCTCAGCCTGGAGAGCTACTTCAAGCTCAAGCGCGTTTTTGATATTGCATTCTGCGTCGTCAGCCTGCCGGTGCTGGTACCGGTCATGCTCCTCTGCTATCTGGCGATCAAACTAGATTCTCCCGGCCCGGTGTTTTTCTTCCAAGAAAGGACAGGGCGAGGCGGGAAGCGGTTCAAGATGCATAAATTGCGCACCATGGTGAAGAACGCTGAAGAGCTGAAAGAAAAGTACATGCACTTGAACGAGCTCACCTACCCAGACTTCAAGATCAGTAACGATCCACGCATCACACGCGTGGGTCGGTTCCTGAGAAAAACCAGTCTGGATGAGCTGCCGCAGGTTTTCAATGTCTTGCGGGGAGACATGACCCTGGTCGGACCACGCCCGACCTCGTTCAGCGCCAACACCTATCGACTCTGGCATACAGCGCGTCTGGAGGTCAAACCCGGCATGACTGGCCTGTGGCAAGTTTCCGGGCGCAATGAACTTGATTTTGACGACCGGTTGCGGCTTGACATCGCCTACCTGCGCAACCAGTGTTTTGGCCTGGATTTCCAGATTCTTCTACGAACCGTCGGATCAGTCTTCCATGGCCGTGGGGCAAATTGATGGTCTTGTTTTTGGAGATATCATTCGGGCTGGCTGTTGCGGCTCTGGTTTATTCATACGGGGGCTTTTCCCTTCTTCTGCTACTGATTGCCAAACTTCTCAATCGGCAAGTCAAGAAAGGCGACTTCACGCCCAGGGTCACGGTCATTATTGCGGCATACAACGAGCAGCACAGTATCGCGGCCAAACTGGATAACGTCCTTGGCCTCGACTATCCCAGCCAACACCTGGAGGTGATCGTGGCTTCCGACGGTTCTGATGACGCCACCAAGAGAATTGCTTCCGCGTATGTGCACAAAGGGGTCAAGTTTCTGGATCTGCCGAGACGGGGAAAGGTTTTTGCGCTCAACGATGCGGTCAACGAGGCGCAGGGCGAAATTCTGGTTTTTTCAGATGCCAATACACTTTTTCTGCCGCAAGCTCTGCGGATGCTGGTGCGCAACTTCGCCGATCCGCAAGTCGGAGGGGTTTGCGGCAATCAGGAACACATTGCCCTCGAGGATGGCGACAACAGCAGCAAAGGGGAACATCTTTACTGGGCGTACGACAAATGGCTGAAGACCATGGAGAGTCTGACCGGCAGCATCGTTTCCGCCGACGGCGCGATCTACGCCATCCGGCGCACTCTCTACCGCACCCCGAGCCAAACGGATGTGACCGATGACTTCGCGATTTCCACGGCCGTCATCGAGCAGGGCTACCGGTTGGTTTTTGAGAGTGACGCTCTCGCGCATGAGAAAGCCTCAACGAAAGCCGAGAATGAATTCATCCGTAAGGTGCGAATTATGAACCGCGGCCTGCGCGGCGTCATGATGCGCAAGAAGCTCCTGAACCCTTTGAAGTATGGTGTCTATTCTCTCATTTTGTTTTCACATAAGGTGCTGCGACGCCTGGTTCCCTTTATGCTGATTTGGCTGCTGGCGACCAGCTTGCTGCTTGCGGTAAGCAGTCCTTTCTTCAGATGGGTTTCGGCGGCTCAGCTCCTCTTTTATCTTTTGGCGTTCCTGGGCTACGTGCTGCGAAACACGCAAGTCGGCCACTCGAAGATCCTGTACGTGCCATTCTTTTTTTGCCTGGCGAATGCGGCCGCCTTTGTTGCCATCCTGAAATTGTTGCGCGGCAAACGAATCGAATTCTGGCAGCCGCATCGGGAGAGTCTTGATGAGAAGAAACTGGTTAAGACTGAGGTGCTTTGATCCGATAGGGCGGTATCCCTGAATTGACGATTTTTCTGAATTTGGAGGTTTCATGCGAGTTCTTATTGCCAGCTCAATCGATGAGCGTGCGATTACAAAAATGCGAGAAAAGCACGATGTCACGTGCCATTTTAATGCGACCGCAGAGATATTGAAGGAGGTCATCCCGGACCGCGAGGTTTTGATCTTTCGCAGCGGCGTGCATATCGCTGCCGATATCATGGCTTGCGCGCCGGAGTTGAAGTTGATCATCCGCGCCGGGTGTGGTCTGGACAACGTCGATGTCGAGTACGCCCGCGGGCGGGGCATCGAGCTGCATACCATACCCCAGCCCGCCTCCTTTTCCGTCTCAGAAATGACATTTGCGCTCATGCTGGGCGTGGCGCGTCGAATCCTGGAGGCGGATGAATCCAGGCGTGCCGGACACTGGATCAAAAACCAGCTTAACGGACGCCTGCTCCATGGCAAAACGCTCGGGATTATCGGCATGGGCAACATCGGCAGCCGGGTCGGCCAACTTGGCGTCTCTTTTGGCATGCGTGTGTTAGGATGTGTCGAGCACCCCTCTCCGGCGCGCGCCGAGGCCTTCAAGTTGAAGAATTTGGAGCTCACCACCTTCGAGCGGGTGGTTTCCGAGGCGGATTTTCTGACCGTGCACGTGCCCAGGAAAGCATCGACGCGCAATCTCGTCAATGCCGGGGCCCTGGCAAAGATGAAGCAGGACTCGATCCTGGTCAACATCGCCCGCGGCGGCGTTCTGGATGAGAAGGCGCTCTACCATGAGCTGACGCACGGCACCCGTCTTCTCGGGGCTGCCCTGGATGTGCACGAACAAGAAGGCGAGGGCAAGCTCTCGCCGTTCAGAGAGATGAAAAACGTCATTTTGACCCCTCATATTGGCTCGATGACCGTCGATACCTATAAGGACATGGGCCAGCGGATTGTGAAAATTTTTGACGACTTTGTTGAGAAGTCCGAAAGCCGTTCAGCGCAGGAAACGCTAATCGCCGGCTGAACGTCTGCTGGGCAAGTTTGATTCATTCTTACCTTCCAGCGCCGCTGGAAGGTTTTCTTATGTGACCGACTGCCTGGCAGGGGGCACATTCTGTCGGGGCGCATGGTCTAACCAAATGGATTTACTCAAGTAGCTTAGCAAGGAGCACGAGACTACCATGAATAAGGCAACCCAAAAAAGAGAACTGTTGCGACAGGGGCTGACCGGAGACAAGCCGATCACTGCGGTCGGAGCACACGACGCCATGAGCGCACAAATGATCGATACTGACGGTTTCGAGGCCGTGTGGGTGAGCGGCTTTGGTGTTTCGACCATGGCCTATGCGGTTCCGGACGCCAACCTGGTCACTATGACCGAGGCCCTGGACGCGGCCGTGCGCATGGATGCCGCCATCACCATTCCGGTGGTCGCAGATTGTGACAACGGCTTTGGCGGCCTGGCCAATGTCGTTCGGACGGTAAGAGCGTACGAGCGTGCCGGTATTGCCGGCATTTGCATCGAGGACAATCATTTCCCCAAGCGCAACAGCCTGTACCTGGGTAATTCCAAACGCGAGTTGATTCCGCTGGAAGAACAGGCCCGCCGCATCCGTGCGGGCAAGGATGCCCAGGAATCGGATGAGTTCGTCTTCATCGCACGCGTCGAGTCTCTCATCGCGGGCCACGGCGTGGCAGACGCGCTGCGACGGGCCGATGCCTATGTCAGGGCCGGCGCGGACGCCATTCTGATTCACTCCAAAGACAAAACGTTGGGCGAGATAGAAGGGTTTCTGGCAGAGTGGCAGGGAGGCGCCCCACTCGTTTGTGTGCCGACGCTCTTCCCCGATTTTACCGTGCAAGAGCTGCATGAGAAAGGCTTCCAGATGATCATCCTGGCCAATCAACTGATGCGCGCTTCGGTCAAGGCCATGGAAGAGACACTCGCTACCCTCAAACGCGAGCGCAAGGCCGCCGCGGTCGACGGCTCCATCGCACCGGTCAATTACATCTTCGATCTGGTGAAAACCAGGGAGCTGATCGCTTTAGAAGACGAGATAAAATAGACCGAAGGAGCAATTCAATCTTCATTCAACAGGACCGAAAGGAAGAGGAACCAAGCCATGGACATGACCAATATTCTGAAAATCGATCTGAGTCCGGCTCAGGTGATTCTGAGCTTCCTCATCGCGTTTGCGCTGGGGTTTATGTGGGCGACCGTATACCGCAAGACGCACAGCGGCGTTGCTTACACCCGGTCGTTTTTCATGACTCTGCTGCTGATTCCATCCATCGTTGCCATGGTGATGATGGCCATCGGCAGCAACGTTGCCCTGTCACTCGGCCTGGTTGGTTCGCTTTCAGTGATTCGTTTCAGAACGGTGATCAAAGACACCAAGGACATGACCTTTTTGTTTCTCTCGATTGGCATCGGTCTATGCTGTGGCGCGAATGCGTGGATGGTCGCCATCTCCGGAACCGTCATCATCTCGCTGATCACGATCATCATGTCCAGGGTGGGACACGACCAGGCGGGATCGGCTGACTACATTCTCATCTTCCGCTCCTATGAGAAAGAGCCATGGGAAAAAATCAACCCGGAAGCGCAATCCCTGCTTTCCTGGAAACAGCTCCGCGGAGCCACAGACATCGACCAGGGAAAGGATTTCGAGTACACCTACAGCGTTCGCCTGGCCTCGAAGGCCACGCCTGAACGCATCGTCAGCGAGCTGAGCAATGGCGTCATTCGCCAGGTTACCTTGATCACTCCGGAGAACCACCTTGAGCTCTGAGGTCGCCAGCGATGGCGGTACGGCGCTCACCAGCCGGATGATCCTGTTCCGCCGCCGCGAAATCAAATACCTGATCGATAGAACGACTCGAACTGCCCTGACCCGGGACTTGCAGGCGTTCATGCGGCCGGATGCCCATGCGAACAGTGCCGACGGCTACATCGTGCGCAGCCTGTACTTCGATACCACGGATTACTTGGCTTACCATGAGAAGCTTGCAGGCACGGCTGCACGCCACAAGCTGCGCATCCGAGCCTATGGCGAGGACCCGAGACAGGCCGCAATTACCAGGCTGGAGGTCAAGTCCCGTTTCTTGAGCTTCATTCACAAAATAACGGTCGACATCCCTGTGACCCAATACCCGCTGCTCGAGCCGGCCATCCTGGGCAAAACCTTGCCGCCAAACGACCTTCTTGACAACAGCGACATCTCGAAAGAGTTTTTTCGAATTCAGCGCCAGTACAATATGGTGCCGAAGGTGCTCTTGCAATACCGGCGGCAGGCGTTTGAGCGAGCGGAACTGAAACGGGTGCGCGTCAATTTCGACGACCAACTGGTGGCCTCCAGAAACCTGGCGCTCCTCGATCCTCTGGTCGCGCCGCGGAGCTTGCTCAAGTACGGCACCTCTATCTTTGAAATCAAAGTGGACGGCGACATGCCTTTCTGGCTGCACCAATTGATCAGCAAATACAACCTGCAGGATCAGGCGTTCAGCAAGTTTACCAACGCCATCAGGAGCGAAGCCAGGTTTTCGACCTTTCACCGTGCCAGCGATTTGAACTGAGACAGGGACGCCGTGCTCAAGCTAAAGAATAAGAAACGGGTCAAGAAAGTTCTCCGCCGGGCTCACAGTCCGGTGCGCTGGATTTGGCCCAAAATGTCCGATGCGCTCATCGGTATCTTCTGCTTTTTCCTGATCATTTTTGCCCTGTTGACCTATTCGACGCGCTTGTCCGAGTACACCAGCAAGTTGGTGACGGGGAACAAATACCTCTCTCTGCTCGATGGCTTTTTCAATCCTTTTCGCAACAAACACCTGCTGCTGAAATCCGGCCTGCCCATTTATGACTTGAAAATCAAACATCAGCGGTATGCCATTATCGAAGACGTTATCAAGAAGGCGAAGAAGCAGGGTTGGATGAGTGATGACCTCAAGGTTTGGGCCAATGCACAGTTTATCCATGATGGCGAAATGTACAATGTGAAAGTGCGCGTGCGTGGCGACCTGCCGCGGCACTGGAGCGGGCCAAAACGGTCCTACCGCATCAAGTTCGGCAAACGCAAGATCATCGGAGTCGATGGGCAGGTACGCGAAGAACCCATCTATTTCAACAGAACACGACAGATCAACTTGATCGTGCCCATCGACCGGGAGTTTATTCTGGCGAAATTCATCAACGAGTTGATGCAGGAACGGGGGGTGTTGGTGCCGCGCGATGATTTTGTCATTCTCCGCATCAACGGCGTCATTCAGGGGCTCTATTATCAGGTGGAGCATTTCGACAAGCCGTTGATGGCCTTCCGACGCCGGCCGGAGACCACGGTCTTTGCCCAAAACGACCGCGCGAAACATTTCGAGCAGTATACAAAATACGGCACGCCTGCCACCTCAGATGCCAATTTTGAGATGGGCACGCTGCGCCGTTTGATCGACCGCAACGGCGAGCTCGGCATGCAGGCGATGAAGGTGTTGTTCGAGTTTGTGCAAGACCCGAGGCCGGAAAAGTTCAGAAGAGCCCGCGCGGTCCTGGATTGGGAGAAGTACTTGACCTTCCGGGTCATCACCACGCTCTGCAACACCAACCACGTTCGCTTTGGCACCGACAATCTCCGCTTGTACTACGACCCCAGTCGCGGCCTGCTCGAGCCTATCCCTTGGGACGCGCATCTGCTGCGAATGCCGAAGGAGCCCGGCACGATCGATTTCTGGAACAACAAGGGGCCGGACGCGCTGCAGCGCGCCACTTTGTTGGACCCGGAGCTGAGATTGCAGCGCAACAGGATTCTCTGGTCGTTCATCGGCGATGGCGGAGATAGCCTGATGGCCAAATACACCAAACTGCATGACAAGATTCGGCCCTTTGCCTGGGCAGACGTGTTGACGACGCCCATTCAAGGCCACAAGATGGATCAACACAAGAAGAACTTCGATTACAATGTGCGTCGCGCTTTCAAAGTCTTGAATAATTCCAACTGCAATTTTACCTATCGCCTCGAGGCCCCGGACCGCGCGGCCCTGGAGATGAATCTGCTCAATTTTAGCGGCGTGGAATGGCAAAGTGTCCAGCTCCGCGATTCTTTACTGTTTGTAGGCCGGTACGACCTTTATGAAGACCAAAACGACAACGGTCAATTGGACGCAGAAGACCCCCTTGTGGCCACACAGAATGCCGACCACGACTGGTCCATCCGGTTCGAAATTGGCAAGCGCGTTTTTCCGCACCTCGAATATCGCGGTGATTTTATCGCCGGGCGATACTGGGAGTTCTTTGACACCAAAACAAAACGGGCGCGCTATTTTCTGGTGGGCAAGTTGGCGCCGGAAAATCGTCACCCCATCGTCTGGAGCCCGCCTGAAATTGCTGTGGCCGCGAAGAATCTGGTGACAGACTACCAGATCCCGTCTGCATTCATCAGCCAGCAGCAGCCGTTGCCGGACAACATGACCGGCATCACGGCTTACGATGACTCGGACCCGTTCGACCTGGATGCGCAATTCTACACGCGCGAGGCGTTTCTTGCAAAGCATCCGCCGTTCGTGGCGAGCAAGGAGTCGGAGGGCGTTGAACTCCGCGGCGCGATTGAGATTTCGGAGTCGGTCATCATTCCGAAGGGGGTGCCCCTGCTCATCCGGCCCGGAGCGGACATTACGTTAAAACCCGGGGCGAACATCTTGATCTACAGCGGCCTCACCTGTATTGGAACGCCGCAAGATCGAATCCGGATTCACGGGGACGAATCCGGGTTTCCCTTTGGCAGCGTAGCCGTTGTGCGTCCGCAAGCAAAGGTGGTGGTCAGATACACCGACTTCAGCGACGGTGGCCAGGCGCAAATCAATGGCATTCTGTTCACGGGCGGGTTTGCCGTGCACGAGGGAGACCTCGAGCTGGAGCACTGCACCTTCGATAAAATGCAAAGCGAAGACGGGCTGAACCTCAAGAACGGCCACATCGTGATGCGCCACTGCCGCTTTACCGCCAATGACAGCGATGCGGTCGATATCGACTTTGGAACCGGCATTGTTGAAAACTGTGAATTCCGAAATATCCACGGCGATGGCCTGGACATTTCCGGCTCCACCCTGCAGGTTTCGAGTTGTGTGTTTGAAAATGTCGTCGATAAGGGATTCAGCGTCGGGGAAAACTCCTCTCCGACCATTATCAACAGCCTGTTCAAGGGGTGTGACATTGGCATTTCTGCCAAGGACCTGTCCTTTGTCAGGGCTGCGAACTGCACGTTCGTCGAGAACAGGCTGGCAATTGAAGCCAAACGCAAAAAGCCGATGTTTGGTGGCGGGAGCGGCGAGGTGGTCAACTGTGTTTTCTCCGGCAATCAGGAGCTGCTAACGGAAGATTATTTTTCGAAAGGCAGGATGATAATCAAATCTTCCCTGAGTGATGTAACCACCGACTGGGAAGCAAGTAGAACGGCGAAGATTCAGTTTCTGGCTCCCGAGCAAAACAACTATGTGTTACATTCACAATCAATGCCAAGCGATGGATTTGCGATGACTTATCCCGAGTGGTTAAGTGGCCAGGGAAACGGCTTTTCGTTGCAACAACCCGGGATTTATAGTCTCTCGACAAATCGATAGAGCATCGTAAGATCGACAACCTGTAAACGGATTTGACGAATTTCCCTCGCGGGTGATCATTCATTGAGGCGGGAGAACGCTATGAACAATATCAAGAGCGGTGGGAGCAAACCTTATGCAGTCGTGGTCGGTTTAGATTGCATGACCGGTTTGCAGACGGTTCGGATTCTGGCACAGCACGGCGTGTCGGTTATCGCCATCGCCAAAAACCCGAACCACTTCACGTGTTACACCAAAGTTTGCGAGAAGATTCTCATTGCTGACACCTCCAGCGACGAGTTCATAGAAACCCTGGAGGGTCTGTCCGCGACGCTTGACAGCAAGGCGGTTCTGTTTCCCTGCACGGACATGAGCGTTCTTCAGATCTCGCGCAGCCGCGAACGGCTGGCACAGGGCTACCACATCGCGCTTCCGGAGTCCGGAGTGGTCGAGATGCTCATGGACAAGATCGCGTTCATCAAGTTTGCGAAAAATGAAGGGCTGCCCATTCCGACGACCTTCTTTCTCGAAAAACGGCAGGATTTGGAAGAAGCCGCCGACCAGCTCTCCTACCCGTGCATCTTGAAGCCGCCGATGAAATCACCGCGGTGGGAGAAGAATACGAAGAAGAAAGTCTACAAAATTACGGACAAAGCCGACCTCTTCCAGACTTATGATATGTGCTCAGAGTGGGCGGATATTCTGATGGTACAGGACTGCGTGCAAGGCACGGACGCCAATTTGTATTCCTGCAACTGCTATTTCGACCGGAATGTCGAGCCCCTGGTGAGCTTCATTGCGCGCAAATTGCGCCAGTGGCCGCCCGAGATTGGCACGAGCTGTCTGGGAGAGGAAGTGTTCAATGATGTTGTGCTGGAAACAAGCCTGGCGCTCTTCCGCAAAGTCGGGTATCACGGGCTTGGCTACGTTGAAATGAAAAAAGACCAGCGCACCGGCAAGCATTTCATCATCGAGCCGAACATCGGACGGCCGACAGGCCGTTCTGCGATTGCGGAAGCGGGGGGCGTGGAACTGCTCTACACCAAGTACTGTGACCTGGTTGGCTTGCCCCTGCCCGAAAACCGGGTGCAGAGGTACACGGGGGTCAAATGGATCTACCTGCGCCGTGATCTGCAGTCGGCCTATTTCTACTGGCGGCGAGGTGATTTGAGCCTGCTGGACTGGTGGCGCACGCTGCGTGGCCGCAAAGGGTACGCGGTGTTCTCCATCTCAGACCCGGTGCCCTTCCTGGCTGACTTTTTCAACAAGCTTGCAGACCGGTTTTTTTCACGCAAGACAGCGACCGTGCCCGGGGCAGCAAGAAGCGCGACGCAATCTCCGCCAGCTAAGCAGGAAGAAGAAAAATCCGAGGCGGCTGTATGAGCAAACGCAACGAATCCCGGCGTGAGCTACGCGCCACCGATGCGATTATCGAGTATGACATCCATGGCCTGGTCGGTATTCGACTGGTGAACCCCACCGAAAAAGATGCGGCTGCGGTCGCACGGCAGCTTGGACCCTTGCGTGGCGATCTGGTGCGTGAGCCGGACATCATCGTGCGCTTTGTGCGGCACCTGCCGCTCGACGATCTGCATTATCTGGGCCTGAACAAAGTCGGGTATGATCAGAACGGATTCTACATCCTGCGCAGCAGCAAGAAAGATGTGCGCGTGAGACTCGCTTTTGATCAGATCGGGGAAAGGGTGGAGATCCTCTGTCAAAGTGGAGTGAAATCCGTGCCGCACTTGCTGGCCATTCTCAACCTGATGCTTTTGAAAAAGGACGTGGTTGCTTTGCATGCTTCTGCCTTCGTTTTTGACGGCACCGGCATCATCGTCACCGGTTGGGCAAAGGGCGGCAAGACCGAGGCGCTGCTCTCCTTTGCCGCGCACGGTGGAGAGTACGTCGGCGATGAGTGGATCTACCTGAGTGCGGACGGCGAAAGGATGTACGGCATCCCGGAGAACATCCGGCTCTGGGACTGGCATCTGGACAACCTGCCCCATTTGAAAGGTAAGCTCAATTTCGAGAAGAAAGCGCTGTTTGGCACCGTCCACGCGCTGGACCGGATGCAGAGACGGCTGCCAGAAGCGGGCCTGGGCAACGCGATGCCGCTGAAATTTCTGCGCGAAGCCATGCCAGCACTCCGGCGGCAGCTCAACGTGCAATTGCCGCCACAGGTGATCTTTGAAAAATGTTCAGAAACATTTTCTGCCCGGCCAGACAGGGTGTTTATGCTCATCAGCCACGCAGGCCCCGAGTATTCTGTCGAGCCGGTCGAGGCGAGCGAAATTGCCCGGCGCATGATTGCGTCGCTGCAGTTCGAGCTCATGCCCTTCATGGAAAGCTACACCGCCTTCAAGTTTGCCTTTCCTGAGAAGGCGAGCGAGTTTGTGGAAACCGCACACGAGTGGCAATCCGAGATTCTTTCCCGTGCGCTGGAAAACAAACAAGCCTACGTGGTCAAGCACCCCTACCCCCTATCATTCGAGGCCTTGTATGATGCGATGCGCCCGTTTTGCCAGGTGCGGTCAAATGGCACTGCGGCAGAAGATACGCAGAATCAACGGCTTGTTGCTAATTAGTTATTATTTCCCAGGACTGAGAATTAAGAACATCCAGTCAAATACGAACTGTGCACTTTTCGAGCTTCCGCTGCGAATCAAAACCTGAATCATCAGCGGGATTCAATCTGCGCACAATATGCATCGGAGATCTGCTTTGCAAAACTTTGATAACAACGGTATCTCTAGATTGGCTCAGGAAATCGAGCTCAGCATCGCAACCAAGAAACGTGTGTTGCGAGACGGGATGTCGCGTATCCATGAAATCACTCTGATTGTAAGAACGGCATTGGAAAATGGCCACAAGCTCTTGCTCTTTGGCAACGGTGGCAGCGCTGCGGACTCGCAACACATCGCCGCTGAGTTCGTCAGCAAGTTCAATATGGAACGCAATGCGCTTCCGGCCATTGCCTTGACGACGGACACATCGATTCTCACCGCGATTGCAAACGACTACGACTTCAAGTTTGTTTTCGCCCGGCAGATCGAGGCGTTAGGGCAGCCTGGCGATGTGGCTTTGGGGATTAGTACAAGCGGAAATTCACCCAACGTCATCAAGGGTGTCGAGACGGCGAAAGAAAAGGGGCTGACCACGGTCGGCTTCACAGGACAAAACGGCGGCAAGCTCAAGCATGCCGTCGACTACTGCTTTCGAGTGCCGTCGGACAGCACCCCTCGCATTCAGGAAGTTCACATCACCGTGGCCCACGCTATCTGCGGCGTGATCGAGAAAGAGCTCTGCTCGGAAGCGGTCACCACGTCCTTGTAAACAAAGACCATAAAGAATACTTAAAGAATATAGCTTGAATACGCTGCATGCCTCATAGTCACTCACTGAGAATGGCCGGTTTTACCACCTTATTGGTCTGTTTGACGTTATTTCTGCTCAGGTTGGTTGTCCATCTCCCCAGGCAATCGCTCTTGCTGCTCACGGGCAGCTTCTTTCTGATAGCGATTCCGTTCTGGATGGCAAGATGGGGGAGAAGCGTGGGCCGCGCGCAGATTGCGCAGGTTCTCTTGCTGTGGAGCCTCTTAACCGGAGTGTTCTTGTTTAGTGTCTACCGGGTGGACAGGGCCGGCTGGAACTGGTTCAGGCTGACCGGATATGACGTCACGCTGGCTGAGCATCACCCCCGGGCTGCCAACTTGTCGATCGAAGAGTTCATCCGACGGCATGAGATGTTTTCTGTTGCGCCGGATGGCAGCAACAGAGTTCTCCTGCCGAGAGGCGAACATGAGATTGACGCGACCATCGTCGTTCCGAAAGGCGTGAGGCTGGTTATCGAGCCCGGCGCCGTCTTGCGCTTTGGCGCGGGCTGTTCGTTGATTTCTTACAGCCCCATCAGCGCCATCGGCACGGCGCAGGAAGCCATCATTTTCACCGCAAAGCGCAAGTTGCTCAAGTGGGGCGTCGTCGGCGTGGTGCAAACTGAAAAGTCGTATTTTCATCGCGTTAGATTCGAGCACGCCCGAAGTGCCAGGGTGAACGGCATCATTTTTTTTGCCGGCCTTTCCGCTATTGAGACGGACATTGAAATTACCGATAGTCAGTTTATAGACATGTTCGGTAAAGATGCGGTGAATATCAGATATGCCGATGCCCTGGTGCGGGATAACTTGTTTGAGAATGCAACCAAAGACGGCATAGATATGGACGGCGGTACGGGTGAAATCAGCCGGAATGTGTTCATGAATTGCCAGGACGAAGGCATCGACCTGAGCGAGAACTTCGCCATCAGGGTTTTTGACAACAAGATCCAGGACCGTCGAGGGGGCCGGATCGAGGCGGAAAACAACCTCTCGGAGATCAGGGCCGCGAATTCGTTCGGATATTTGCCTTAGGCGCTTGGCGCTTGGTGCCGTGCTATCGACAATTTGTTGTCGATGAATTATTGTCATTTGCCCTGCGGGCGTCATTGAGCAAGCAAGGACCAAATGACGTCGTAGGGCAAATGACGGCGCGAAGCGCTAAATGACTTTTTTCGCAGCGAAGTCTGCGAAAAAAATTAGACTACTTAGATGACGGGAAGGGTTTCAATTATGCGTATTTTGTACGTCATAGCTGCATTACAACATCCCAAAATCAGGGGCGCAACACGACATTACCATTTCGTGCGTGAGCTGTCAAAGCATCACGATATCACGCTGCTATCTCTGGTCCGCTCCAGTGTCGAACCGGAGGCGATCAGCGATATCCAGTCATTCACAGAGAATCTTCTGACCTTCAACATTAATGGTGAATCCAGCTCCGCTCTGGCTGACAAAGTCGCCAGGCTGCCTCTGGTCGGGAGTTACCTGGAAAAGAGTTTGAAGCTGGCGCGTGGGGTCAACCAGATGAAAGAGGCGTTCCTGAACCTGGCAAAACGCGAACGGTTCGATCTCGTGCTTTTTCACGGCAAATCCATTTTTTCTGTGATTGAAAAGTGGAGCGGGTTGCCGATTGTTACCGATTTCTGCGATGCCACCTCTTTGCGCATTCGAACCAGCATGCGCTTTCACAGCGTGGTGAAACGCCCGTACTATTTTTTCAAATGGTTGAGCGTGCGCCGGCTCGAGCGGAAGATGGTGCGCAAGACGCCGCATGTGGCGTTCATCTCGAAGCGGGACCGGGAAGCTGTGCTGGGACCCGGAGACTGTTCAACCCTTGTCCCGCTTGGCGTTGACCATGAGTTCTGGAACAGAAGGGTCGACCACGCAGATTCCCGTTCCGTGGTGTTTACCGGTGTCATGGACTATGCCCCGAATCACGACGCCGCAATCCATCTGATAGAGAAAATTCTCCCGCCGTTGCGTGAGAAAATTCCCGGAGTCGAAATCGTTATCGTCGGCCGAAATCCAAAGGGCGTGCTTAGGCGTAAAGCGGAGCAGACCCCCGGCGTCACGGTCACCGGTTTTGTTGACGACGTCCGCCCGTATCTGGAGAAGGCGGCAGTTTTTGCTGCGCCTATCCGTTTTGCATCAGGTTCTCAAAACAAGGTTCTGGAAGCCATGGCCATGAAGGTGCCGGTTGTCGCAACCCCAATCGTGTCGGATGGGTTGAGGATTGACGAGTACGGTGAACCGCCTCTACTCAAAGCGGCCGACGACGAGGCCTTTGTGGAAGCGTTGGGTGGATTGCTGGAGGACGAACAGGAACGAATGCGGCTCTCCGAGGCCGGCTACCGGTTTGTGGAGCAGTATTATGATTGGTCACATAGTGCTGCCAGATTGGAGCAAATCTGCCAGGCTGCCCTGACCGGTCAAGGTTAACCATAGCAACATGAATCTAACCCAGCGCGGAAAAACAGCAAATGAATGGAACACGGATTTAACGGATAGAACGGATTTACACGGATTTGGTTTGGATGAAAGCCAAAAAAATCATGAGCCAATTACCTTCCACTGAACTTCGACACATTCCGTTAAGTCCAATCCGTTCCGATCCGTTAAATCCGTGTCAT
>JBHHXT010000037.1:0-33320 GCA_046757165.1 bacterium
CGCCAAGAGAATCCTGAGTATTCCATGGTCCCTTCCTCGCTTGCCTAAAAGCTTCACAACCTGAAAATTTACGATATTTCGACGAGAAAGTCTACAAGTTTTCGCCAGTTCAGAATGCCAGTGGAGAATTTGAATCACTAGTTTGTTTATTTAGAAATCGTGCAGGAACATTGCCGCTTGTTACGGTTCCTGGAGCACAGATGTTGCAGGAAAAAACATTGACTTTCACCAAAATTTTTGCTTATTTAGTTTGATGTTTTTGGGGACGACATGGCTTCGACGGGGGTCGAGAAGCTGAGAATTGCATGCCGAGGTTTTTCCGGGTCCTCGCTAAAGAACTGGAAACTAGAATTAAACGCAGACAATTATGCGTATGCAATGGCTGCCTAACTTAACTTAGCGTAGCCCGTTTTGTCGGGGCTTGGCCACGGAGCCCGGATGAAGCGTCGATTCTTGTGGCTATATCTTCCCGCTCGCTCGAGGTGGGGAGATGAATCTTCTCGAGCTGGCTGCAGCGGGTTTTGTTTGTTGTACCCCCGGCGGCGAGATTCAATCAACAAACTAAGCATGTAGACGTTCTTGGTGACTGTCCTTCGGACGCGGGTTCGATTCCCGCCGTCTCCACCCATTCAACTTTGGCGCCGGACATCCTTTACGGAAAAGACAGTCATTTGTGCTTCGCACGTCATTTGTTGTCATTTGCCCTGCGGCGTCATTGAGCAAGGAGGACCAAATGACGCCCGCAGGGCAAATGACGGCGCGAAGCGCTAATGATTCTTTTTGCAGCGAGGTCGGCGAAATAAAGCAGACTCTTCACTTATTGTGCCGGCGTGACCTCGAAGTCCCCTCCATCGCGGTCCCACGGAATCATCAGATAGTTTGGGGTCAGCTCTTTTAGATTTGACCCGATGCTCTCCAGCAGTCCCGGTGGAATTTCCTCATGCATGATGTGCATGAACGGAATGACCCGGTACCTGGCGGGCGGCAGGTTGAGACTGCTGATCGAGAAGGAAGCAGACCGTGTTACCGGAGCCACACCGACGAGCACGACTTCCCGCGTGGTCACGGGCAAACTCTCGAAGATGAAAACGGCCTCACTCTCGACATTCTGGACAAATATCGGCCCCAGGAATCCGGCGGAAGTGTTGGGGAAGACCACCGTCACGGTATCTGCACCACTGGCGACGGTTTGCAGTTCGACGTTGACCCTGATACCGCCATTATCATTGAAGCGAACAGAGCTCGGCTCCACCTCCGTCGTGGTGGAAAGAAACTTTTGCATGCGCTTAGGCTGACGTAGCTCGCCTTCCGCATTGAGCCCTGCCTCGTCAAACACGAACTCGCCATTTCGTAAAACGACTTCTACGAAATCCAGCTTATAGTTGGCCACAAAGAAATAGAGTTTGAACACACCGGTCACCTCACCTTTGACCCCGGATGGTAAAGTCAACGAGAATTGGCCATTTTCGTTTGTGAAGACCCCCTGCTCGAACCCTTCAAGCCAGACATAAACTTTGTCGGGATGGTTCTCCTCGTCCAACTGCACTCTGCCTGAGATTTTCCTGTTTCCCGCGCCGATTTTGTCTTTGCCAACCGGGTTGCTCGTGCAACCGGCAAGCAGGCCGATGACCAGGAAAACCAAACCCATGGTAAAGAAGACGCTCTTGATTTCCATCATTCTCCACTCGGGTTGATGTTACAGCGACAGATTCTTTCTAAACTTGTCAACGGATTCAGGTGTTCACGCTTCAGCGATGTCCACGCAAGGCGCGGATTTGGATGACAGTAAACCGGCGTGTCCCAACCGCCCCGCAAGCTGAAGCTTGAACACCGGCCCGCTCCGAGTCGAGAGTTCACTGTAGCGTATTTACTCGGAAGCGTGTTTTCCCTCCCCCTCAGCAAGCTGAAGCTTGAACACCGCCCCCCCCGCGCCTCATTCCTGCACCGAACGTGCGACTCGAAAACCGAAGCGTGCAAATGCCAGCTCTGCCGCCGGAGCGGGATTGGCGGGCGAAAAATTGTTATAAGCAACACGCACCGCCGAGCGACAAAAGGAGGCCGAACTCAGGGAGCCTCCGCCGCGCACAACGGTGACCAAATCGAAGCGACCCACGGGTCTTGCAGAACCCGGGCCGATCGGATTCGAGGAAGGGCTGCGGGAATAAAAGTCAGCCGCGTACTCATCGAAAACATGTTCCGCAACATTGCCGGCCAGGTCGAACAAGCCAAAGGGATTGGGCGCAAAGGTTCCGACTGGCGCCAGGTCTGTGAAAATATCCTTGCCGCCAACACCGTCGTAGTTGGCCAGGTCGTGCGTCAGAGTGCCGTCTGCTGTGCCAAACTCCAGACGCTGATCTGCCCGGCTGGCGCGCTCCCACTCCGCCTCGGTCGGCAGCCGCAGCCCGAAGAAGTCACAAAACGCCGCCGCACCAAACCATGTAATCCGGGTTACCGGAAAGCTCCCGATATCAGAAGCCATGACCACATCAAACCCGCCCTCCTCGAACTTGATGAACTCGGGAGCGCCCGGGATACCAGAAAAACTCATATAAAAGAACGGCAGATACGGTCCGGTCAGGGGGAAAATCTGGCCATTATCCACGACGATATCTCCGCGGCGAAAGGCCAGATTCAAAAACCGGATGTACTCTGCATTGGTGATTTCAAACTTGCCGATGTCGTAGGCATCGAGAAACACTTCGTGCTCAGGCTGCTCGTCATCCCGGCCGTTGGCGTCTCCCATCAGAAAGCTGCCAGCAGGAATGCGCTCCATCTCAAAGGGACTGTCGTAAACAGGCTGCACAATGGCCGTGCTGGTGATGGTCAGGCCGGTGAAGGTCGCTTGCACGGTGACCGTCTCCGGTGCGGCCACACCCGGGAATGTTTGCAGTAACCCGGGCACGGTCATCTCAGCGACAACGTTATTCGGCATAAGGGCCCACGATACTTCATCGGTTACGAATTCTAACCGGGTCGGCGACCCCGGGACGACAAAAGTAGCAAGGCCCTCGAATTGCACGCCATCGCCTGCCTGCACATGTACGAACGCGGGCCGGGTCGTGAAGCGCGTAGCCCCCTGCTCCACGTCGATCTCGACCGTAGCCGTCTGACTTTGAAACGCAAATTGTACGGTTTCGCGTCCAGTCTTATTGCTGAAGGCTTGAAATAATCCGGTTTGAGTGATCGCGCCTGCCAGTCCTGGCGAAACACTCCACGATCCCTCCCGACTCACGTCCCGCGTCTCGCCGCCAGAAAGGGTCGCCATGGCTGTCAGCTGAATCTGTCCGCCAGCGAACGTCTTGAACGTATCTGCCACAATCTCGAGCGTTGTCGTGGCGGCCGGTGGATTCGCGGGATTGTCCCGGCAAGCAACGAGAGACAGCAGCACACAAGCGGATACGATTGTACTCCATTGGGTTGTGTTTGTCGTGTTTTGCATTTTCTTGCACGATTGGGGGACTTCCTGGAGTGAATTGCATGTGTCAGCTCATGTCTCGATGACACTGGACGCACTCCAAAAACTTACGGCTACGCCGCGCCGGGTAAGACCTCAAAACACCTCATAGTACACTCACTTACTGCTTTCTATTCCGGTGTCGCAGCCCTTTTGATTATTACTGCTTGACAAGCCCACAAAAAAAAGGGCGTCTCATCGAGACGCCCTTCGTCTATCAAATCATGCAGGACAACCGCATGCCGTTTTCCAGCTTCACCGCAAGGCTATCGAATCCCTGGCGAAGGACAGAATCCCGAGCCCCCGACAACCACGCTGACGCCGCCGGCCCCGACGCCCTCGCCTTTCTTACGACCAAAGGAATCGTATTCGCTGCCCGGCACATCACCGTTCACAGGCGAAAAGCCGCCCACTGAGTCCGCTGCCACAGCATGGGTGATGAAAGTGAATGAGTCGCGCAAGTCACTCAGCGCGGCCAGCGACGCTGTAACGACCGCATCACGATTCATGTTGCCTTTGACCACACTGCTCGCCCGACCGCTCGCCTCCAGAGCCTCGCGATTGGGAAGGCCATATTCCTCCGACGCCTGTGCCCGCTGCTGGCCTGACAAATCCGGGTTCTCTTTGATGGTTTGGAGATCGAAGACGATTTCGTCTGCATGGCGTGCTTGCTGAGCCACTCGAGCCCCAACCCAATACGACCCGAGTGCGGCACCGAAAAAAACGTGCAACAAAAGGGAAATGCCGAGTGCGCCCCTGGGCGTCACGCGACGATGGAATCGTCCCTGGATGCCCTCCTTCATTTGCCTGAATCGAGTGAGTAAATCGAATTGCATAAGAACACCTTCTGTTAAGAAATTAGATGACTCCCTACACCACATAGTACCTCAAATGTGAGTGAATTATTCCCGCAAGATGGATTTGAATCGTGCTGTGGCCAAAGGAGCTTCGCTCCTGGATATTGCACGATGCGGTCTTATGAGAGTTTTGCCCAATTGATCCGGTCATCTATTTATATAGGCCATATAGGCCTAACCCGGACAAGCCCGAAGAAGGCGCGGGATTGACAACCGGGAATTCGAAACCCTAAGCTCCAAATCCAAGACGTCGTGATTATGATTTCACCCGCCAGGTTTTGTCGATGTTTGGCGTACGCGCCTCAACTTCATGCCCTTGTCCTGGATTTGATTGGACTTATCCCTTAAACCAGTGGAGGAGAAAATGTACAGAACAAGGTCCCTCATGTTAGCGCTGTTGGGGGTTCTGGCGAGTGGATGCGTGGCATCTCGCCCGAAGTCGACCGCTCTTGAAAGATGGGGAGCATCACAAACCACGCGCAATGACGCGTTCATCCAGAAGCTGCTGGATAAAGCTTATGGTTTGCTTTACGATGAAAATGAATTCAGCAAAGCACGCGCGTACTACTCGTTTGTTCTCGACATGGAGCCGAACAATGCCGAAGCGAATCTTGGGTTGAGTTTTGCCAACCGTTACCTCGGATACAACGAGCAAGCTCTGGAGGCCTGCGCAAAAGCGATTGCGCTGGATTCGTTGGCACCGGCAGCGCAGTGGAATTACGGCGAGCTGCTGTGGCCCTGGCGCGGGGTAACATTGGATGAAGCCCTCACGGATAAGGAGCGAATCAGGCTCAGCATCCGCTATTTCAACCGGGCGACCTCCTCCGGGCGACCGACCTCGAAGCATGCGCACATCAGCCTTTGGACGGCCTACATGGCGTTGTGCCAGCCTGACAAAATGCACGAGCAGATGTTGGAGATGAAGCGGCGCGACTACTTCCCCCAACCCGTGCTGGACTTCGCTTATAACCTGCTGATCGGGCTTGACCAGAACGCCATCTTGATCACTAACGGCGACATGGACACCTATCCGACCATCTGCATGCAGGAGGCGTTTGGGGTTCGGCCTGACGTGCTCATCATCAACCAAAGTCTCATCGGACTTCCGCTCGTGGTCAGGTGCATGTTGAGAGAATTCGACATGACGTTGCCGGATGAATATCCGGTCGGCGACCAGAGCATGCCCGCCGGCGACGAGGTGCTGAACAATGTGATCGAAAGCGCACGCAAGCAAAACCGCTCAGTCTATTTCGCCATTACCATCGCAAAGGATCTGTTGAAATTGCATGAGAGCGACCTGACGCTTGAAGGCGTCGTGTTCAAGTTCGATGATGTGAGCGCACGCGGACGTATAGATATTGCAAAACTCGAAGAGAACATGACCCAGACCTACCGGCTGGCCATTCCAGGGGCTTTGAGCGATTGGTCCTCAAACCTCTCCCCTACGACGCGAAACGTGGAGTCTGCCTTTCTTTATAACTACATTTTGCTCAACGCCATATTGGCCGGGCACCACGCAGAGCAAGGGGAGACACAGATGGCGGTTTCCTACTACAAAGAAATCATCAAGCTCTATTCTCTCCTGGATAATGATGAAGGGATGATTAATATCCTGCGGCAATGGCTCAGCGATGAACCCGAGAATCCGGAAGTCAAGTTCCTGGCCAACAAGTATTTGTAGGAACGGCCTTGGGTTCAAGGCTTGATGTGAGCGGTGGTTAGAACTTAGGCCTCCAACTGCCGTTGCCATTCGGCCGGCCCACTGAAAAATAATCGATGTCCAGCTTTTTGAGCCGTGTGGGGTCATATAAATTGCGGCCGTCGAAAATCACAGGCGTTTTCAAACTTTCCTTGATCAGGTAGAAATCCGGCTCTCGGAAGGCATTCCACTCGGTCATCACGATCAGGGCGTCTGCCTCCTCGAGCGCGTCATATCTTTTTTCGTGCAGGTAGAGCTCCCGGCCAATGCGCTCACCGAAAATCCTCTCGGCCTCGGCCAGGGCTTCCGGGTCATGTCCTTTCACCGTCGCGCCTTTGGCTGTCAGGCTGTTGATCATATCGATAGCCGGCGCCTCACGCATATCGTCGGTTTTTGGCTTGAAGGCCAGGCCCCACATCGCAAAGGTTTTGCCTTCCAGGTTGCCGCCGAAGTACTCGTTGATTTTGTTCATCAAAATGGTTTTCTGCCGCTGGTTGACTTTTTCGACCGCTTTGATGATCTCCAGGTCATAGTCATTGTCCTCGGCTGTTTGGATGAGCGCTTGCACATCTTTCGGGAAGCAGGAGCCGCCATAGCCAGTGCCGGGATAGATGAAACTCGGGCCGATGCGGCTGTCCGTGCCGATGCCCTTGCGCACCATTTCCACGTCTGCACCCAGCATGTCACAGAGATTGGCGATATCGTTGATGAAAGAGATCTTGGTGGCCAGCAAAGCGTTGGCAGCATACTTGGTGAGCTCTGCGCTGCGGCGGTCCATCACCAAAATCGGTTTACCGGAGCGCACGAACGGACGATACAGGTTGCGCATGATCTCGGCTGCTTCCTCATTACCGGCCCCGAGCACCACACGGTCCGGACGCAGAAAATCATCAATCGCCGCGCCCTCTTTCAGAAATTCAGGATTGGCGACAACGGCAAATTTGTGGTCTGTGTATTTCTTGATCTCCGCTTCCACCTTCTCTGCCGTGCCCACCGGCACCGTGCTCTTGTCCACCACCACTTTGAAGCCGTTCATATATTTGCCGATGTCGCGCGCAACCGTGAGCACATGCTTCAAATCCGCCGAGCCATTCTCGTCCGGCGGCGTGCCCACTGCAATGAAGATAATTTGCGATTGCTCGACCGCCTCCTTGAGTTCAGTGGTAAAAAAGAGCCGATCCCCTCTGACATTGCGCCGCACCATATCGGAAAGACCCGGTTCATAGATCGGAATCGTTCCGTTGTTCAGGCTGTTGATTTTCTGTTCATCGACGTCGACACAAGTCACCTCGTTTCCGGTATCCGCAAAACAGGTCCCGGCGACCAGTCCAACATATCCGGTCCCGACGATAGAAATCTTCATTACCTTTTCCCTTTCTGTGGTCCCAATTGAATCTAATCAGTTCCTATTCATCGGCAATTCTCGAGCAAGAATTAGCGCTCTCGAATTACGCCAACAGCGTGTCTTAGTAGAAAACACTAATAATTTTACCGGCGAAATTCTGGTTTTGGCGAAACAAGGTCAGACATATTAACGACACTCAATGATTGCCCGCGGCCCAATGAACCCATGCTGGCCGCAAATTCATCACATGACCCCCAATTTGAATGTCCTCCATTTTGGGGAGACCGTTAATTCAAGCCTGAGTCAACATCCCGCCTTTGCGTTTTCGCGTCAACTTGAGGAATTTTGACCCTAAGTTTGTAGTCATGCCCCGTGGTGGGGCACAATTTTGAACTCAGCAATTGCGGCCCACAAGGGGCCGGACTACAAAAATGGCCGCATTTTGAGGCGAAAACCGCTTAGGTTGACGCCAAAACGCCTTTGCGGGACAACCGTGTTTTGGGTACAAATCTGAGAGGGATACACAGTTGCAAACTGTGTAGGATCACTCTTTCTCCATTCTTGAATTTAGATGGTTGCGGAAATTAGCGAAGCGGTTTCCGCAAGCGAGGCAATTCCTTGACTTTTTGCTTCCAGTTCTTTAACTTGTTCAGAAGTATCCCCTGCTTCTACAACGGAGGGATGAATGCCGCAAAAAGAAAAGAAAGATAGCAGCGTCGTCGTGGTGGGGCTGCCGGGCAGTCTCAGACCGGGGAGCCATACGCGAATGGCGGTCGATATCGCTTTGCAGGGCGCTCGCGAGGTCGGTGCGATCACCCACCTGGTCGATTTGAGCGAATACACGTTGAGCTTCTGCGATGGCCGCGAGGATGAGTCGACGTATCCTGCGGACGTGATGAAACTGCGTGAGCTTGTCGGCCAGGCGCACGGGATCATCCTGGGCACGCCCGAGTATCACGGCAGTTTCAGCGGCGTCCTGAAGAACGCGCTTGATTTGATGGGGTTTGACGAGTTCCAGGGCAAAATGCTTGGCTTGATCGGCGTATCCGGCGGCGCGCTCGGAGCCACCAACGCTCTGAGCAACTTGCGCATGGTCGGTCGAGCCCTGCACGCCTGGCTGGTTCCGGAGCAGGCATCCATCCCGGAGGCATGGAAGGTTTTTGATGCGGCAGGAAATCTCAAAGATGAAAAATTGCAGCAGCGGCTGCAGGAGGTCGGACGTCAGGTGGCCCGTTTTGCCTACCTGCACACCTCCCGGGCAGCACAAGACTTTCTAAAAACCTGGGAAGGCGCGCCCATGAATCCTGGGGGTTAGCTCGAGCAGACGAAACGGCGACCGGGTCCAGGCCTTTCGACGATGATTGGCAAAACAAATGGAGGGAGAAATATGCGTTCACAAAACACCCACCTTTTACTTCTTGCAACTGCGTTTCTTTTCGCCTGCATCTTGCCGGACAGGTCGTTCTCGCAGCGCGATAATGGCAGTGCGCCGCTCAGCCCGAGACTCGCAAACTACGAGATGGAGGTCAAACTGGATGTGGACAAGCGGTTGCTCGACGGCACCGAAGTCCTGACCTGGAAGAACAACACCTCTCACCCAACTTCGGAGCTGCAATTCCACCTTTATTACAACGCCTGGCTCAATGAACAGAGCTCCATGTTTAGATCGGTGCGGGCGCGTCGGTTCAAAGAAAAGTTGTCAGACTATCGTGAAAATGACTGGGCTTATGCTGATGTGCAGGCGATCGAGATTCTGCCGGGGAGCGGCCGGGATGCAGCAGACCTCACAGGCAGCATGGAGTTCATCCAACCCGATGATGGCAACGAGCACGACCGTACGGTCCTTCGTGTCACCCTGCCCGGGCCGGTCGGGCCTGGCGAAACCATCCGCGTGCGAATTCAATGGCAGTCAAAGGTCCCGCGCGCCTTTGCTCGCACCGGCGTTCGCGGCGACTACTTCTTTCTGGCGCAGTGGTTTCCCAAGGTCGGCGTCTTTGAGCAAAATGGCCAGTGGAATTGCCACCAATTCATTCAGACCGAGTTTTACGCCGACTTTGGCGTCTACGACGTGAAGATGACGGTCCCGGCAGGCTGGATTCTCGGCGCGACCGGCAAGGAGATCGAGAAAACAGACAATGGCGATGGCATGACCACGCACCGCTACTTCCAGGAGGATGTGCACGATTTTGCCTGGGTGACCACGCCGCACTTTCAGGTTCACAACGAAACGTTCGAAGAACCCGGCCTGCCGAAGGTCGACATGCGGCTGCTGCTGATGCCGGACCATGTGAGCAAACGGGATCGCTACTTCGCGGCCACAAGAGCAGCCCTCAAAACCTACGGCACCTGGTGGGGCGCCTACCCCTACGACCACATTACCGTGGTGGACCCGGCGTATCGCTCCGGCTCAGGCGGCATGGAATATCCGACATTTTTTACCGGCGGGACCCGTTGGCTTTCACCGATCGAGCTGCGCTCACCGGAGGGCGTCACGGTGCACGAGGCCGGCCACCAATTCTGGTACGGCATCATGGCCAACAATGAGTTCGAGCATGCCTGGTTAGACGAAGGCTTCAACACCTTCTCGACCACCCGCACGATGGAGCAGTCCTATCCCAACCCCGTCCTGGCAAAACGGTATTTCGAACGCTTCATTCCGGTTGTTTTTTCAAGTGTCCCGGTCGCGGAACGCACGCAGGCGGCGGTTCGCTACGACGGCTTCCGCTCTGATTTGAAGCTGGACAAAATGTCGACGCTTTCGTGGCTCTACGGTCCCGGCTCTTATGGTCTGAACTCCTACGGCAAGCCGGCCATGATGCTGCGAACGCTGGAAAACTACCTCGGTTGGGAAACCTTTCAAAAGGTCATGTCCACTTATTTTGAGCGCTGGAAGTTTCGCCATCCGAAGCCGCAGGATTTCTTTGCCATCGTCAATGAGGTCAGCGGGCAGGACATGTCCTGGTTTTTTGAGCAGACCTACAACAGTTCCAACATCTTCGACTACGCGGTCAGTTTGGTTCAGTCGACGCCAATCACGACGCCAAAAGGGTATATCGACAAAGCCGGTGAGCTAACCTTTCAGGATGGCGAGCAAGTCGAGGAGGATGACAATGAAACAGACACACAGCGGCAATTCCACTCCACCGTGTTTGTGCGCCGCTGGGGCGAGGCGACGTTTCCTGTGCAAGTCAAAGTGACGTTTGGCACTGGCGATGAAGTTCTTGAAACCTGGGACGGCAAAGCCCGCTGGGCGCGTTTTGAGTATCCCCAAACTGCCAGAGTCACCCGGGTCGAAGTGGACCCGGAACACAAGCTGGTATTGGACGTGAACACCAGCAACAACTCCTGGATACGCAAATCCAAAGCAAACATCGCGGCCACAAAATGGGCCTCCAAGTGGATGATCTGGCTGCAAAACCTCATGGAGTTTCTTGCGCTCTTGTCATGAACTTCGCGGTTCGTAACTTTTGGAGTTGAATCAAACATCAGGAGAGAGGAAAGAAAATGAAGATTCTCGACGTCTTATCAACCGGGCTTCGCCGTGTCAACAGCTCGAAGAGATACATTTTCGTAGTTTATGGCGTCAATTTGCTGCTGGCGCTTGTCCTGGGTGGGGCGCTGGCGGTATCGCTGGCGGGGTCGATTGGCAACAGTGTGGCAGGAGAAAAGCTGCTGCAGAGCTTCGACGAGCTCTGGTACCCCAACTTCGCCGCGCAGGCAAAAGGGGTGGCGCGGACATTCGATCCCAGCGTGGTCGGCATCGGAGCGGTGTTCAACGGACTCGATACCTTGCTCCAGGGCAACTTCTTTGATACCTCCCCGGCCGTGGCCGGAGTCGGTCTTTTCTATTTGCTCTTGTGGACCTTCTTTTCTGCCGGGTTTGTTTCGCTTTATGCCGCCGGCAGCGAGCGACCGTCATTTCTTCACCAGGCGGCGCATTTCTTCCCACGCTTTCTGATTCTCGGCCTCATGGCCGGCGTGCTCTATTTCCTGCTGTTTAAGTTCGTCCTGGGTTGGCTGACCAAGGCCGTCGATGAGCTGACGCGTGAAACCATCGACGAGAGAGTTCATTTTACCTACACCGTGCTCAAATACCTCATCCTCTGGTTCGGTATTTTGAGCGTCAATATTCTGCTGGACTACAGCAAGATTTTCACGGTCCTGAAGAATCACAAGAATGCGTTCACCGCGCCACTGGGCGCGATGAAAGTCGTCTTTGGCAATTTCTTGAAAACCTATGGCTTATACATGACACTCGGCCTGCTGTGGGTTGCGCTCCTGTCCGTTTGCTGGCTCATCGCTCCCGGTGCGGGTCAATCCTCCTGGCTGATGATTTTTGCGGCGTTCCTGGTCGGACAGCTCTATGTCCTCAGCCGGATCTGGACCCGCTGCCTGTTCTATGCCGGACAAACGACTCTGTGTTCCGCTTTGACGGCCAGCGAGTGAAACATTTGTCATGCGGGGCAGGTAGATTATGGCCTGATGTCTTTGCCTGGAACTTTTTTGATAGTTGCGGAGATAAGGCTGCAAATGAATGGAACGCGGATTTAGACGGATCTGATTTTGGGTGAGGCCCAAAGAATCATGAGCCGCCGGCCGCCGTTCCACTGGCTTTTACACATTACGTGAATCATGATTAAGTCCGATCCGTTAAATCCGTCTTATCCGTGTTCCATCTTTTTTGATAGTTGGTTTTCGTCGCGATCGTTCAAGACGTTTTTGGCACTATTCTTAAGTTCTGGGAAAAAGACAACGTAGGATTCAAGCGCTTACAAAAACGGTCGATAATTAGCACCTGTTTTGATTGTTTGGAAATTTTAGGCTGATAGATTCGGTTCCTGTAGTGTGAAGTTCGTAGAAATATTGGAAGAGTCGGTCAATGAAGAAATTCGGACAGAGCCTGGATAAGATTGTTGCCGGTGCGGACCAACTGAAACAACTGCGCAAGCAGGACCTGCAGGTTGGCGATCTCGTCATCATCACGACGCGGAATTCTGAGTATCGCATCCGGACGCTGGAGGACGGGTTTTATCAAGTCTCCGGCGGATGGTTCGTCCGCCAGGGAATGTCGCCGATCAAGCTCAAGATCGCCGGCTGTACCTGGGGCGGCAGCATCATCAAGGCGGACGTCGTCGCAGCGTGTGGCCTCTGTCTGGAGTTCGGCAACCGTTTGATCACCAGCCCCATCAAGAAGTTCTGGGTCGTCCCGTATAGTGCGCATAATTAAGTGTACAGGAATTCTAAGCCGGACAAGCCCCGCAGAAGGCGCGGGATTTGACAACCGGAAATTCTAAATCCTATACTCCAAATTCGAAGAAAAAACTTGGCCTGCAAAAAGTCTTGCCAAAAAGTGGCAGAGGATAACTCGTCAGGCACTTAATACGATTACGTATTTAACCTCACCCAAAGACCGCCGAGCTTGTTTTTGACCTTCGTTTCTCTGCGGACTTTGCGGCTTTGCCTGGATGTTCCCCAAAAGTTCATCTGGTTCCCACGCTCCGCGTGGCGAACCAGTATTTGACGCTCCGCGTCGAGTCACGGGACGCAGAGCACCCTTACTTTGAGGGCTCCCATGCGGGTGTGCAGGGTTTTGTCTTTGAAGCCGTTAGCGTGGCCGGTGCGCTCATCGGTCCGTTTGTATGGAGCCGCCTTGCGAGCTTCAAGTCCGCTCAATCTTAGCAGCTTCGTTCAAAAGCGCTTGCAAGACGGCAGGCATGCCTTCGAATGGCACTCTTGAATGGATTCAAATTGATTTGGTGTCCAATCTACCAGGGCATGGCTGACGCCGGCGTTGAGATCGGTTCGTGCATATTCGAGCCCAGTTGTTCAGAGTATGCCATTCAGGCGCTCAAAAAATATCCGCTGTCGCAGGCTGTTAGAGCGGCGTAATGGGGTGAGTTTTTTGAGTCAAGGAGATTCCTTTTGCCGGCTTCAGCTTCGCCCTCGAGGATTCTTTCAAGAAAAAGCAATCTTTCGAAAACATCGGAAATCGTACAGTCGTCCGGCAATTGCTCTTTGGTTTTGATGGCTTTCTCTCTTAACGGTTGACATTTTGCCTCTTTCTTTTCGTTCACTTCAAATATAGAATCAACGAGCAAAATTGCAAGGAAAGCTTGAGCGATTGCCTCGATGTTCCCCAAAAGTTCTCTTTGTACTTAATGTAAGTTGCAGATAATAAATATGTTTATGCTTTTGATGTTCTATGAAAAGTCAAAAAAATAGAAATAGTGATCCTACACAGTTTGCAACTGTGTATACCTCCCGGATTTGTGCGTAAAACACGGTTGCAAACCGTGTTGGATCGGACTTGAATGAAATAGGTTCACATCAAACGCAAAAAAAAAACAGATACCACCACGCCTGCATGATGGTATCTGTCTGAATCGGCTGCTCAGAAACGAATGTCTTAATTAAGGTCTATTTTGCAAACGTTGTCGCCGAAGCTTCATTGCTAAAAGCAGACTCATTCCCCTGGCCGTCCACGGCCGTCACCACGTAGAAGAAGGTCACGGGGACCTGTAGTTTCTTGTCGGTATATTTTGTTTTCTTGATCCCTGAGTCGACAAGAGTATACGGTCCGCCAGCGGTCGTGGAGCGGTAAACGCTGTATCGGACGTTGGGCGTGGTGCTGGCATCCCATGTCAGATCGATGTCGTCCCGGTCAGCGCTTGCGGCGAGGTTCGTTGGCGGTCCAACCACAACCGGGGCATTGACGGTAATCACCACATTATCGCTGCCGGTCAAGCCATCATTGTCGGTCACCGTCAGGGTGACGTTGTGCGTGCCGACATTGAAATTCGAGGTGATCACGGCGGTGTTCCCCAAAACGGTGGCCCCTTCCGTCCACTGGTAGGCGACGATGACGCCGTCCGGGTCGAAGGATGCGGAGCCGTCAAGGGTGAGGGTCTCGAAGCCATTGCCATCGCTATCGGTGACAGTTTGATCCGGGCCCGCATTGGCGATGGGCGCTTGCGGCGCACCCAGTGCATTCGCGGCGTTCAACCGACCGCCTGTAACGGTCACGCCGTTCAACGACGCGACGGGATCCACTGAGGCGAGAATCTGGTTCTTCACCTGCACCGGAGTCAGGCCGGGCGACTGGCTCAGGATGAGCGCTGCAACGCCCGTGACATGGGGCGTTGCCATGGAAGTCCCGCTGAAGAGGCTGTAGGTGTTCAAGGGGGTGGTGCTCAAAATGCTGACGCCCGGGCCACCCAGATCGACGCTTGTCGCCCCGAAGTTGGAGAAGCCAGCCATCAGGTCGTCGTGGTCTGTCGCGGCGACGGCGATGAGATTGGCAGAGGTATAGCTCGACGGATAATGCGGCGAAGCATCGTTATCCAGCCCGCTGTTTCCGGCTGCGGCGCAGAAGACCGCCCCGCTGGCATCGATGGCGTTCTTGAGCGCCTGGCTGAAACCCCCGCCGCCCCAGCTTGCATTGATCACCCGCACGCTCTTGTTGGTGGCATACTCGATAGCCAGGATGGCATCTGCTGTTGTGCCGCCGCCTGGTCCCAGGAATTTCAGCGGCATGATAGTCGCCTGCCAGTTCACCCCGGCGACCCCGATGCCGTTATTGCCAACAGCAGCGATGGTGCCTGAAACATGCGTGCCGTGGTCATCATTGAGAGGGTCGTCGAATACCGTGTTGTCGTTGTTGAAGAAATCCCAGCCATGGATGTCATCGATGTAACCGTTGCCGTCGTTATCGATGCCATCGTTGGGAATTTCGCCCGGATTGGTCCAGATGTTTGCGGCCAGGTCTTCATGGTTGATATCCGTACCGGTATCGATCACGCTGACCAATACCGTCGCAGACCCGGTGCTGATATTCCAGGCTTCCGGAGCGTCGATGTCAGCATCGGCTGTGCCACCGGTTTGGCCGGTATTGTTTAGACCCCACAACTCACCGAACCTGGGATCATTTGGCAAGAGATCTGCGTACAGGGGATAATCCGGTTCAATGAAAGCAACATTCGGATCCAATTCCAGTTTTCTGAGGGATGCCGGTGTGAGCTCTGCCGCAACCGCGGGAATGAGTTTGTACCGACTGTTTACGGCACCTCCGAGCTGTTCAAGCTTTTCCAGCTCTGCCTGTCCTGGATGCGTGTAGTAGCCAATGATGACTTTGCCACCCGTTTCCTCGACTGCTTTTGCGAGGACTCTGCCCGCCAGCTTTTCTTGCTGTTGCGCTTCTTGTCCGGGTTCAACCGGGCTTCTGGCGTTCTGACAACTCACCAACAGACCAGCCAACAGCAAGACGCCTCCTAAACTAACCTTTTGCTTCATAATGCTTCCTCCTCAATTAATGAGTTTAGTTGTTAAGACCACGCGACAATTGATTATGGTTGGACTTCAGATAAGCTCACATTAAACGCAAACACCCTGCCAAAAGTCCCTGGTGACCGACGGCAAACCTGGATGCAGCGTAACTTTTTGATAAGGTGAAACTTAAGAGAGTTATTGAAGCTCGTTCGATGCCAGGAGCCGCAAAACGTGGTAGTAACGAAATATTACACGGAATGAAGAGAGACGTGTTTGCGAAGGTTCGAGAGCCTAGAGAGGCAAGATAAAAACAACTCTGATCCACACTATCAAAGCCGTGGATCAGAGTTCGTAGAATCGCAGCGTAGAATCGCGCTGTGATGGGGGGTTCGAAATAGCATGGATGCTAGAAACACGGATGACCGACCGGCACCTGCAGGAGCGGGGCTTCCAGCTTGGGATACTTGGTGAAATCCGACGGTCTGGCCGTGCTCGGACCGTGCTGCACAAACCCGCCGACGCCGCCGGTGGTAATCCAGTCTTCCTCGGACCAACCATTTTCACAGGTGGTCGTGGCAATATTTTGCATATCCAACTGGGAGTCCATAAACATGAACGTGCCGGCAGGAATGACTCTGGGTGTCCCCGGGGCAAACTTCAGGATGTAGCGAATCCCCCATCTGGGTTCTGTGACGGGTGTCGATCCATTGTTCGGATCCCAATCGCCGCTGTCGATAAATAAGCTGGCAGTTAAGGAAAGACCCGGAACGGGCAGACCATCGGGTCCCTGGGTCACGACAAAGTCCCCTGGAACCGGCAGTCCCGGCAGGAAGTCATCATGAAAGACGCCTCTGAAGACCGTGGGTCTGTACGAGTTGGTTGCCGGGTCGAAGGGGCCCCAATGAAACGTAGCTATCTGTCCGTTCCAATTAGGATCGGGAGCAAAATCTGCGGTGAAATCATAGATTGCCCGATTGACTAACCGGAAAACATCACCCACTTCGGGAGCTCCCTCCCAGGTGAAGACGCCATCGCCGTTCACATCCGAGTAGCGCCAAAGAATGGTTACGCGTTTGGTGGCAACCGGATTGCCCGCGCGGTCGGTGATAGCAAGGCCGTCGATTTTGATTTTGCCTTTCTTGAGTTTGACTTTTTTCGCCAGTGAGGTCGTGTCATCTTTACTGGCAATGGGCTCGGCCGGATTGTCACTGTTACATCCAATGACGAACAACAGGGCCATCATGACACCTGCAATAATGCAAAACGTGGTGACTCTCATAGAACTATCTCCTTATACAATTTATGAAAATTATGGAATGTTCAAAGGCAGCACCGTCTAATTCTGTAGTTTTGTTTCTTTTATTTAGTGGCCACCTTTGTGTGCTTCGACGTTCTATCGCACAAGATGTGCCACATAAACATGTATGCCATTTAACTACTTGATAGAGATAAGCTTAGCTATATTACTTATCTTGAAGTAACGAAGGATCGCCAGGCATATAGTAACACAACGCTACATCAAAACGATACTTACGTGGTAACGTTTCGTTGCCATTAGTCGGATACATCTCAGCGATCCGAGCGCAGAAATCTGTCAGGGAAAATAAGCCAGAGCAACAGGTTGGAGGAAGGTCTAGACTGCCAGGGAGGAGTTAGGAGACACTTGACGATTCGGCCCCACCTCACCGCTTCCGAACAGGAACAGGTAGGACTGACCAACATAGACCATAAAGGAGCAACCTTTATTCAGATAGCTCATCCAGTTCTTGCTTGACCTTTTGGATTTCTTTTTCTGCCTCGAGTTCGGTAAATAAATCGAGCGCCAGCTCAAACTGCGTTGTCGCCGCTTTCGTGATCCCCTTGATTCTCAGCATTCTTCCATATTCAAAATGTGTTTCGGCTTCGCATAGCGGGCTTCGGTATTTGCGAGTGATTTGCAGGCTTTTTTCGAAATAAGATTGAGCAGGCGCCCAGGCCCGCCTTTCAGCGTCGAGCATGCCCAGGCACTTATAGACTTCAGCCTCACCCAAATGGTCTTCGAGATGGAGATAGGTTTGCAACGCCTGGTGGCACAAGGCTTCTGCCAATGTCGTGTCGCCGATGGCTATGTAGAGTTTCACCCGATTGAGCTTGACGGTGGCTTCCAGGCGGACGTCCCCGATTTCCTTGGCGACTTGGTAACTTCTTTCATAATGCGCGCCCGCTTCCGGCCAGCGACCGGCATCCGCGTAGGTCATGGCCATATTATGATAGGTCTCGGCCAGGCCTCTTCTTTCACCGATTTTTTCAAATCGCGGCAGACTTTCACCATAATTCGTCAGCGCTTTCTCCCAATGTCCCTGAACGTTGGCCAGAGCGCCCAGGTTGTTGTAGACTTGCGCTATGAGTTTGGTCGCATCCAACTGCTCAGCCAATTCCAGACTTTTCTCCCAATGGGACGACGCTTCGGCCAATTCTCCTTGCTCGAAGCAGAGACAAGCGATGCCGTTGTAGGCATAGGCTTCGCCTTCCTGGTCGCCGGTAGCGTGAGATAGATTCACGCTCTCTTGATAGGATTCTCGTGCATCCTGCCATTGACTCCGCATCAAGAGGATATGGCCTATCCATCTCAGCGCTTCGGATTTCTCACTGCGATATTGTGGTTGTGAATTACACAGGCGAACGACTTGCCGGTAGGATTCCAGTGCCTGGTCCCAGGCCCCAAATGTCTCATACGACCGTCCAGCACTGAGATAGACCTGAATTGTCTGCGCCGGGGTCAAGGTTGAAGAAAACGATTTCACCAGGTGGGCAACGGCCCGTTGAAAATACTCCAGTCTTTTCTGTTGCTCGCTTTCTTCGAAGATGGTCAGAACAAATTTCTGCAACTCTTGCAAAAGAGAAGGCCATCCTTTATTAGCGGGTTGCGCTCGAGCCAACCAATTACTTAATTGCTCTCCGTGGTTGTTCTCTGGAGATTTGGAAGCTCGTGGGATCTGTTCTGTATGTTTTTTTGTCACTTTTGGGTTGAGTTTTCTGATTAGAACCCGCCTAGCCCTTGGAAAGCGCATACCTGGAAAAATGAGTCGTTTCTCCCCTCACCTCGTTGGCTTCCGTGTCGACACTGCTGGAAATGGCATCCCAGGTCTGGGTGGCCGGATTCCAAACCACGATGACAAGAGACTCCGCATCAATCCCTTCCATAACGGCGTGGTCATAGCTAAGAACCAGATTGATCGCGAGGTCAAAGTGGGTCCCGTCCGGCTGTAAATCAAACATCAGGGTGTCGGAAAGAGGCATGGAAAAAGACAACTCGACGGTTTCACCCAATGCCCCGGCTGGCACCTCCACCTGATGGCCTGCATGGACGAGAACCCCACCGTCTGGACCAATCTCAGCGCGGCTGACACCATTTTCGTCATCATCCCGAACCCGAACCAACAAAAGGGTGGAGTTGCTGTTGTTCGGAACCTTGCCTTTTTTGTGCAAGATGACTTGCTGAGAGTCGTCTGGCCCTAG
Source organism: bacterium (assembly GCA_046757165.1). Taxonomy (GTDB): domain Bacteria; phylum Zhuqueibacterota; class Zhuqueibacteria; order Oceanimicrobiales; family Oceanimicrobiaceae; genus JBHHXT01. The sequence goes on from JBHHXT010000037.1 coordinate 19,119, forward strand.
CAGCGACCCGCTGGGAGACTTGTTGCAAGCGGTGAAGCATATCGCGGCAAAGACCAAGAAAGTGCCCATGACCACAGGGCCCATTTTTCTGACAGTCTTCATTTGTGACCTCCTTGAGTGTTATTGACAACGAGGATGAATTGCGTTGTTTCCGGGCAGCGCACCTCTTGCAAAGGATGTGCCGTCTACGTATCTCCTTGTGAGATGACCTATATGTATTTGATCTTATTCGTTTTACAGCAGGATCTAAGCCTGGAGGCCAGGGATGAGCCGCGCACAATCATAGTAACATAATATTACTTTTCGGTTCCATTTTCTAACAAAGTGCAACGATTCGTTACCATTGGACTCTTGCTTTCGGAGAAAATGCCGGGGCATGAATCATGTTTTAGCGACTCTGAAGACCGTACTTTTGTATTTTTCTATCCAGGCGAGGTCGTGAGATTTTCAGAATCTGGCACGTTCTGCGTTTGTTCCAGTTCATCTTCTCCAGCACGGCCTGGATGAGCAACTTCTCTCCGTCCTCCAAACTCATTCCGTCTGCTGGCACATCTATTTGCAGGGTTGTTGTTTGCTTCTTCTCAGTCATGACCAGCGGGGTCTCGGATTCTATGGCCTCTTCCAGGACCTCGCGAGTTACGCTTTCTCCCGGGTGCAGCAACACGATGCGTTCAATGGTATGTTTGAGCTCGCGCACATTGCCGGGCCAGTCGTAGCTTCTCAAGAGCCCCTCTGCCTCCGGCGTGAATTCACGTAATGCATTTTCATATTCTCTGGCATAATGGGTTAAGAAGTGCCGCGCCAACAGAAGAACGTCCTCCTCCCGTTCCCTCAGCGCGGGAAGATGGATGGTAATCACATTCAGCCGATAGAACAGATCATTACGAAAGAGCCCGTCCCGGATGGCAGCTTGCAAATCACGATTGGTGGCCGCAATAATTCGTGTTCTTACTTCGATGTCCTGGGTGCCGCCTACACGGCGAATTCTCTTTTCATCCAGGGCCTTAAGCAACTTAACCTGAACCGCAGGCGTGATTTCGCCGATCTCATCCAGGAACATGGTGCCATTCTGCGCCAATTCAAACAGGCCCTTCTTTCGACTCTTCGCATCGGTGAAGGCCCCCTTTTCATACCCAAAAAGCTCAGACTCCAACAGACTCTCCGGCAGGGCAGAGCAATTGATCTCGACGAAGGGTTGAAATTGGTCCAGGCTATTGTAGTGAATGACGCGCGCAATCAGCTCCTTCCCGGTTCCCGTTTCCCCTCGCACCAGGACCGTCACCCGTTTCCGGCTAATGATCTTAGAGACGATCTCCAGGACGCGCTTCATGGCCGCGCTCTCTCCCAGGATAGTGGTGAAATCGTATTTCCCCTTCAAATCCTGGTGTAAGCGCTCCCCTTTTGTAAGTTCCTGCCATTGTTGAAAGAGTTTTGACAGCTCGCGTTGAAGCTTGAAAGGCTCATCATGCACATTGATGACCTCGTACACCCCCATTTTGATCGCTTTCACAACCACGCTTAGCGGACTCGTGGAGGTGATGCCGATCACTTTGAAGGTGTCTTTGTCTTGCATGAGGTCTGACAGGAACTCCAGTGGCTGCAGCTCCTCGAGGTCAAAATCAACAATCACGAGCTGCGGCTCTTTGCGGCGCGCAATGGAAAGAGCGTTAGCTTTTTTCCTGGTGGTCAACAACGCGCTTTGTCCGCTGTCCAGAGTCGTACCGTCGAGTAACTTTTGTTTCTCGGAGCCTCCCAGGAACAGTATCTTGAATGGCAATCCTCTCTCACCTACCGTTTGTCATGAAATACGCTCTTTAGATCATTACCAGACATAAAATAGAACTTACCGACGAACAAATCAAGCCCCTTTTGCCAATGAGCTGACGAATGGCCAATCCCCACCGATCGTGTAGCCATGCCCCCTTGCGCGGCATCTACTGCCGGGAGATAACAGCCACCCACAAGGGGTGGCGGCTAGGAGCGGCGAATTGACACCTATTGGGAAGCGCCTAATAGAAGACCTGCATTCTTATCTTGCCCAGGAACACATTCGCAGGCGTGTCACCGAAAGCCGGGCCTGAACGAAAATAGCCTAAGTTGAGCGTAACATCGAGGTGTCGAACCTCCCGAAAGGTCAGAACGACATCCAGCTCTTTTCCCAGGTCCCGGTGACTGCCAAGTGGCTCGGCGCCGAGGTTGGAGTCGCGCAGAAACGGCTGCGCCACGACTTGATGGTAGGCGTGAAAGATCAATTCCAAGGAGGATTGTAAGGTGGGCCGCAAGGCAAGTCCGATGGTAAGAATCCGCATGTTGCTCAGCTCAGGCTCGAACAGCTCGCCGTAATATTTGACGCGTTTTAGACCGCCTAACTTCACGCTGTTATCTTGCAGGCCGGTCTGCCGGAAGCTCGAGTCCTCCCTGTCTTCGATGTTGTCATCGCCTGAACCGTATGCCATCCCCACGCTCAATGAGATCGGTTTGGCCCATCTGGTGCCGATACGCAAACCGGCGTCGTACCCCCATCCTTGCACGGTGTTGACTTCATCGGTGCCAAACACCGACGCCACATTCGACCAATATCGAATGATCTTGTGGAACTGGCCGCGAAACTGCACGCCCCACCAATTCAAGGCAATATTCTGATCATGATGTTTGCGGCCATAGGCAAAGCCTGTGAAATAGGTTCGGCGCGCCAGCCTGACTCGTGTGGATAGATAGTACTGAAGTTGATTGAGCGCATCATCGCGGTCATCCTGAGGGAAAAAGTCGCCCTTGATCAGCCCCACTTGCATATCCAGACGTTTGGTATCGTATATGAGGCGGAACGCATCGAGCGTTTCGTCGAACAACCATTCCCGTTTATCCTTGAATTTCTGCCGCCCAAACTGCATTCGTAACGGCGCGCCGAAGAGGTCATAGTACGTCAGGTACATCTCAGAGACTTCAAATCGAGTCGAGGCATCGTCATCATCGTTGGACCGGATGAGCGGTTTACGTTTCAGCTTGAACCTGGCATACCCCTGAACCTCTGGATTGAAGTTCACAGAAAGCTCGGGTTTGAAGCTCAAGCGGGACGCCATTTCATCCTCTCCGCCATCCAAATCGAGATTGTTCTGGGGTTCCACTTCCACCTCGACCTTGCCGCCGATAATCAAAAAATCGCCGATGCGAAGCGGGGCCGGCTGCTGATCGTCATCGTCTCTTTTGATCGAATGGATGGACCGCCTTTTCTCTCTGGCATCTGTGAAGCGAACGGATTCGTCAAAAAGGATGGGAATATCCAGAACCAGACACGCGAACCGGTCGCCATCGTTCAGCCGTTGAATTTCGCCTTCGATGACGGTCTGGTCATCCGGGCGCGCTGCAATGACCTCTATTCTGAAGGCGACTAAGGATCTCTTACCGATTCGGCGGCCTTCTATCCGCACCCAATTCCCGACCATCAATTTCCTCCTCGGAATCCGCTGCGCCCGTTCATCCAGGATCTCGGTTTTTTCATCCAGGAACACATCCACGCCTGTGAGCGACAACAGCTTTGAGTCGATGCTGATGCTGCCAATCTCGCTCTGCAACAAAGCATCTTCAGCAGCGTCCTTTAAGACCACCCGTTTGCCCCCAAAAAAACCACCCGGGAGATATTTCCCGGTGACAGCGATCCTCTGACCTGGCTTCAGATCGTTGACTTCAGCCGGGGTGGAAAAAGGGACCAGGCCGAAAAAGATGCTCAACCCGGCAAGCCCGATTGCAACCATTTTGACCATGTTCTAGCGCTCCTTTAGACCGGCGTGTCTTTGGCAAATCTGTTCGAAATTCGGAAATTCGACCCCGGATACCGTCTTCAAGAGCGTCAAGATCCAACCAACAAAACCGAAATCCGTCGCCTGCATCTCATGGTGGTGCAGGAGGACGCCAACCGTTGATTTTGTTCTCAAAGCGGCCTGAATCTCGAAGAGCAAGTGGCCGGGCGCCTTCATTTCCGGAGCAGGCCGGCAATGGTGCAGGTCCACAACTGTCGAGATCTCCACCAGCTCGAAATCGGTCAGCCCAATGTGGCCGCCATCCGCCGAAAGCACCTCGAAGCCGAGCTCGCGCAACGACATCAAGGTGCTGCGATCATAGCGATTCCATGGTGGGGTAAAGGCCGGAAAGAAATCTTGCAAGAACAGCTCGCTCATTTTATCTTTGCCAGCGACGATGTCCAGAAATTGGTCGATTTGCGTCCGCGCATCGCCGAACTCCTGCTTTTTGCCGTTGCGACTGTGATTTTCATGACTCCAGCCATGTTGGCTCAGGAAAACCAAATGCGGGTGACGCTGCTTCAATTCTCTCAAATAGTCGACCGCCTCCTGCGTCACCTCTCTGGGAATAACCTGAAGGTGCAGCGGAATCTCTTTTCCAACGAACACCTCCAGAAGATGAACCAGATTCGGTGTCAGCTCATCCGCATCGTCGTCACGAAAGAAAAACGAAATGGGCCTCTGGTGATTCGTGTGCGCTTCTTCGACCAGCTCAGCAAGGGTTGCTGCGAAGCCGTGTTTCTGCCATCGGGCCGCAAGCCTTTTGTACGCTTCACGATGTTGGATCCTTTCGAGCTTCATGCCATTTTCCTCTGATAAAACAGACCGTAACGCGACATTTATGTCGCAGGGCTCGAGAATGACACTCGACATAAATGTCGAGTTACATGTACACCCGGCTGGCATGCCTGGTCGATAAATCGCCTCGTGTTCTCCACGCCAGAGAGGTTCATTTCAAAAGAACTTGCTTGCAACTGCGCCGCTGATTCTATGGCCAGGGTCAGACTTTTCGGGTTCAACTCTTCCGAGGGCAGCAGGGTCGCCACCCCCTTTGCAGCCAGAGACCGCGCCCGGCGCAGCTGCTCATCGTTGCCGCCGCCGATAAAAGGCACGAACACAGCGGGAACACGGGCTTGCAAGACATCCAGGCAGGTGTTGTAGCCGGCCATGCTCACCGAAACATCGGACTGTTTGAGAAGCGCACACAGATTCGGAACAAAGGTCTCGATTCTGGTGTGCGGGTCATCTGCCGCCAGCAGATCCAATCGCATTCTCTCGGCTTGCGGCAAGAACGGCCCGGTGACCAGGGTCAGGTCCACGGGGGAGGCCCGATCCAGATATCTTTTGGCGTGCAGGGCCGTCTCGAGCAAAACCATGCCGACCCGTCCGCCTCCGGCACTGACCGTTATCTTCGTCAACGGCGATGAACGCGCGCGGGGCAGGAATTTTCCGCCTCCGTTGCCGTTTTCTGGCACCACGTAGCCGGTGTAACAGATGTTCGCTTGCAGCTCCTGCCATCTCTTGAAAGAGCCCTCGAGGGAGTGCATGCGGGCGTCGGAGTGCACCAGGATCGAGTCGAAGTAGCGGTTGACCAGGCGGCACACGCGTTGCTCGAATTTAGCCGGGTCTTTCTTCTTGACCAAAATGTCACGCAGGCTGCAGACAACATGCGCCCGGTTGGCATTGGATAGATTCGCCTCCAGCAAGGGCACCAGCTCGAAGGCGAACTTTTTGCGCCCGAACGGGAAAAGCTCAACGACGATGATGTCCGGTTGAACGTCCTTGTAGAGCTCGAGCAGCGTCTCCTTTCGACGTTGCTGGATTTCCGCTAAGGTTTCTGTCCCGGTGAGTTTGAAGTTGCCATCGCTCGCAATCGGGGGTAACTGCACCATGACCACGTTTTCCGGCAGCGCAATGCCGGGGATGGCCACCCCACCGTTAATGAAATAGACCTTATGATCTGACAACCCGGCGGCAAGGGCCATGCTACGCACATAGTGCCCCATGCCTAACAGGTGTTGGCAGTACAACAGGATTTTCTTTTCCATGCTCGAACCTCGCAAAGTCAGTAAACCACCGAACAAACTTCTCGATGCCCTGCTCAATCTCAACCTGCGGCCGGTAGCCTAATTCTTCCCGGGCTTTGCTGATATCCGCGAAAGTCACCGGTACATCGCCTGCCTGTTGCGGCAGAAATCCGATGTCCGCCTTCTTGCCGAGGGCCGTCGAGATCAGCTCGACCAACGTGAGCAGCTCAATAGTCTTCGATTCTCCCAAATTGTAGATGTGATACCCAGTGCACCTGTCGATGGACTTGCAGATGCCCTGGATAATATCTGTGATGTAGGTATAATCCCGGCGAGACCGCCCGTCGCCGTAAAGGGCGATTTTGTCTTGCTGAAAAATACGTTTCGTAAATTTGTGAATCGCCATATCCGGACGCTGCCGCGGACCGTAAACGGTGAAAAATCGCAAACAGGTCACCGGCAAAGCATAGAGATGGTGATAGGTGTAACAAACCAGCTCCCCCGCCTTTTTGCTGGCCGCATACGGGGAAATCGGATGGTCGACCACGTCCGCCTCGCTGAACGGCACCTTCTTGTTCCGCCCGTAAACGGAGGAGGAGGACGCAAAAATGAACTTTTGCACCCCGAAATCTTTGGCCGCCTCCAGCAAATTCACGGTTCCCTGCACGTTGACCTTCTGATACAACGGCGGATCCTGGATGGACGGTCTGACGCCGGCCCTGGCGGCAAGATGCACAATGGTGTCAATTCGCGTACTCTCAAACACTTGCCGCAGGAATCCCTGGTCGAGGATGTCCCCCTCGACCAGCTGATAATTCGCCTTGCCCAGAAGTCCCCGAAGGTTGTCGCGCTTGATTTTTGGGTCGTAATAGTCGTTGAAATTGTCCAGACAGAGGATTTGGTGGTCTCGCTGCAACAGCGCCTCACACAGGTGCGAGCCGATAAAGCCGGCCCCTCCGGTAATCAGAATTTGTTTCATCTACGATTCCTCAGGTTGGCCAAAGAAAGATCAGATTTTTAGAACATAGATCGGAATCAACTCCGCCACCGGGCGGCCCAATTCCAATTCAACGGTTTGCGAAAGAATCTCCTTGCCGCGGTATTCGTAGGGGACGTTTCTCAAATCCGTGATGATTTCGCTGCCCTGTCCCTTTCTGGATTTCACCTCGAAAAAACGTCGCCCGTCGATTTCGTGCACCCGGAGCACGCTTTTCCAGCCCGGATAATTGTAGCCGGCGCCATGCGGCAGCATGTTGGCGTTCAGCAGACGGTGCTCCACGCCCAACCGCTGCGCGCGTTCCCGCCAGCCCAGTTTCTCCAGCATTCTGACCGAGTAGTTTTGCACGCCCCGGCACAGATAAGCGGGCAAATCGGGCCGCAGCGCCAGAGGCGCCAGGAACTCACCCGAATGTTCCGTCCAGGTGTTGATGCCCAACGCGATGGTATTCATATCCACCAGTCCTTGATGATTGGCGTTGGCCAGGGGGATGAACTCGTCAAAAAGCAGCTCGGCGGCCCGGTTGCGCCGCTTTTGAGCGAACGCTTCCGCGACCTGATAGAACTGCCAGTAGGCCGTGGCGCGGTCGCCGGTCAGGATGTGCATCGGGCCAAAGGGGGTGTCGACGGTTTCGGCCCACTGGCGCAGCGTCTTGCTGGAATCGATGTACAATCCGGGGCCCAGGTGCGACTCCTTCTTCAGCTCGCTGCCGGAAGTATGGGCCATAAACGCGTACGGTGGCAATTTCAAGCCCGACTCCAGAGGGCGGACTTCAAAGACATCGACGAAATGATTGCCCTTTTCCAGATTCCATTTGATCTTGATGCCGTCGACTTCACACTGCTCATCCTTCATCCGTACCGACCGGCGAATCAAAGTTTCTTTCGAGGGCAGTTTCTCCAATCCGCCGACAAACATCCCGCAGCAATTGGGTTTGGTGTCCAGGAACATCAATTGCGTGTCACCGTCACCCCAGGCCAGTTTCCCGCCGTAGCCAAACCCACTTTGCCAGCGGTAGCTGTTGATGGTGACGGTCACGTCAGGGGAAGTGATAAACGTTGCGCTCGGCGGGAGAGCCAATTGTTGCTGCACATAGTGCATCTTTGCCAGGCCATATTTCATATTCTCCAGACAGAGCTCGGCGCCAACATCCAGGGGACGCGTATGAAAGATGAACTGGGCTGCGTCGTCTAACTGTCTATTTTTTCCCATTGCCGTTCTTTCCATTTCCATTTCCATTGCCATTGTAGTTGAAGTTGATCAGGGTTGCGCCATAATCGCTGTACTGGCAGGTCTGGCACAAAGGCAGCTCCCGCGTTTTAATCTGCTCGCGGACTTGCTTCATTTTGTTGCTCTGCAGGATATTCAGGAGGCCGCCGTCTTTGTTGACGTTTGCAAATACGTGCTCGCCACTGGAATCGTAGCAGCAGGTAGTGACATCGCCGTTGGAGAGCACGACGCCGTTTTCGTACGCCCAACTGCAAACCGAATCTTCGATTTTCAATTGCAGATCTTCCTCTGCCACCACATACTTGCGGTATTTGTCGTTTTTCGGCAGCAGCTTCCGGGCAATTTTCTTGCGAATGTTGCCGTCGATCCACGTGCCCAGAGAGACGTTTTTCAACGCCAGCTGATCGACCTGCATCTTCTCGGCCATATCGATGATGTCTTCGATTTCATGCTCGTTGTAGCTGAACACCAGGTACTGCAATCGAATAAACGGCCATTTGCGCCCCAGTTTGCGCTTGCTCTGCGCCAGACGGTTGATGCCCTCCACGACTTTTTCGAACTCGCTGCCGATGCGGTACCGTTCATGGGTCTCCTTGCTGGCGCCATCGAGACAAACGATGATCCGCTCCAGGTTGGACCAGAAGATCTTTTCGATGTGCTCCTCTTCGAGAAAGGTCGAATTGGTGCTCACTCTGATCTTGATTCCCCGGTCCGAGGCGTACTTGACCATGTCGAAAAAGTCAGGATTCAGAAACGGTTCGCCAAAGTTCCAGAAATCGATTTTCTTGGCGTGGCCGACGAGACCATCGATCACCTCCCTGAACGTGTGCATCTCCATGTGCCCGACGTTACGATGCAAATGGGCCGGGACCGGACACAGCGGACATTTCAGGTTGCACAGACTGGTCGACTCGACCATGAATTTGTTGGAGTACAACCCTGCTTCATTGGGCACCTGGCTCATGGTCCGCAAGCCCTTCTCTGCATGAACTTCTTCTTTGGTAACAGTCATATCAATTCTCCTCTACGATTCTAAGAAAGTCCTTCTTCTGCCAAGTCAGGCAATTGAGCCTTGACTTTTCAGAAAACTTTTCTTAACTTCTTGAAACCTTGAATGGCAGGAAAACACGACGGCCCCAAAGCCGCGCGAGCTTTCCACAGCTTTTTGTTTCCGGCTACCACCAGAACAAAAAGATCGTTTTCAAGGATTTAAGGCGGTTGGTGAACGTTTTGACCGGCGATCTCAACCGCTTTTTTGTTTTTTGTTAAACTTGCCTCCTTTCTTTGACAGGTTCTCGAGTTTCGCGAAACAGGGTTTTCAGTGGAACGGTTAATTCAAGCCTGACCCAACACGGTTTGCAGCCGTGCTTTACGTTGGCCCAAATAGTGCTGAGCGAGATTCAAGTAGAATTCCACTTTTTCGCCGGCATTTTTCTCCAGTTGCCGCAAAACTTTGTACGCCCGGCGGCAGAGCAAAGCAGTGGCTATCTGTGAGTTGAGCGCCTCATCTGAAACCTCCCAGGACACGAATTCACGATATAACGATGTAAAAAGCCCGATGACCTGCTCGATTTCGCTGGTCGAGAAGTATTCTTGAGCGGCCAAACGATGCAATCCGGCGATAAAATGTGCCACATCGTAGAGTGGGTCTCCAAGGCTGACCGAATCAAAATCCACCATGACAACTTTCCCAGGCTCAAACAGGAGTTGTGAGTCGTTAAAATCACCATGGATTGTCGTTTGCATGGACGGATTCCAAAAACGCTCCGAGCCGCGCAGACGAGCCAACAGACGTTCGATGCGCGGTTGTATCCGCGGATAGAGATGCGTTAACAGCTTCGTGCGTCCCAGCAGCTTATTAAAGCTCTCTTCTCGAGTATACTCAGGCAAATCCTCCAATTTCGAGCGATGCAAATCTGCCAGCGCCCTGGCCGTCATCACGCAAGCGCGAGACAAACCTTTGGCTCGCGCAAACTGTAGAAAGGAAGACCCGTTCGTCCAGCGCTGCCAGAGCACTTTGCGCCGGTCATCGTAAGCAAGCGGCTCAACGACGCCGAAGGCCTTCGGCTGTGCCAGGGTCTGCTGCCAAAGCCGCTGCATCACAGAATACACTCTGGCGCCCCGGTCGTCGCCGTAAGTTTTGCCGAAAACTTTCGTGCACTTTCCGGAAGGCCCGTGGTTCATTTCGACGACAAGCGCACAATGCCTGCGCGGCACATAATTCAGCGGCTCGACGCTCAACTCACGACGGTGCCCGCTGCCATTGCTGTCGAATATGCGCAGGTCGGTCAGAATCTTTTCGATGTCGTCGGCAGCTGTCAACTCTGCCAGGCTCTCGAGTTTGGGGTCGTGCGGGAATCGCCAAACATACATGCCCAGCGCCGGCAGCAGGTCCGCCCCTTTGGCTTTCAGCCGTGCTTGCTTTTTCGCAGCATTTCCGGGGCTTTCGATGCGCGTGTACAAAATTTGCGCCCGGGGCAGACTGGCAAAATCGAGCGCATAGGTCACGATACAGCGCTTGCCGGGCTTGTAGCGTTTGCCAATGATCGTGCACGCGTTCAGCTCGCCGCTGCCACTGCTCATTTCACGGCTAAAGTGCTCCCGAAAGAAATCCAGCATGAAGGTTTCATCGAGAACCCACGGGAGTTGTGGCAGTCTCGAGTCTATGATGTTGTTGCTTCGTGTTTCCATTATTCGCAATGCACCTTGATTTTTTCTGACGCTGTTTCTCTCTGATTCCCTCAGATACAAAATAAAAACATGGGCCCTTTATCTGAGAAATTACCCGCTGAAGCCAGGATGACAAACCTGCTGCAGACGAGACGGTTGCAGCTCACTGATCTCCCCCCTCTCCAAGCAGTAGATCTTGTCCATTTCGAGCGCCAATTGATGTTGATGCGAGATCAGGATCGTCGTCTTGTTTCGGGTCAGGATTCTTAGCTGGTCCCAGACTTCTGCCTCAGTGGCGGGGTCCAAACCTGTCGTGGGTTCGTCCAGGACAATAATTTGAGCATCCCTGAGAATCGCCCGCGCGATGGCGAGTCTCTGTCTCTGGCCGCCCGACAAAGTCGCCCCACGTTCACCCACAATCGTTTCATACCCTTGCGGCAAACGGCAAACAAAATCATGAATCCTGGCGAGTTTGGCCGCAGCCACAATTTCCTCCCGAGTGGCGTCCAGCCGGCCATAGGCGATATTCTCGCGGATAGACGTTCGAAAGAGCAAGGTTTGCTGCAGCACAAAGCTCAACTGCCCGCGAATCGAATCCGCGGTAAACGCGCCAAGATCATGCCCATCGATCAGAATTCGACCAGCGGTCGGGTCGTACAGTTTCGCGAGCAAGCTGACCAATGTGGATTTCCCGGAACCGGTGGGGCCAACTATGGCCACTTTTTCGCCGGCCGCAATCTCGAGGGTGAGGTCGTTCAATACAGGAACATCCCCGTCATAAGCAAAATGAACGTGTTGAAATGCAATGTTGCCTCGAAGTTTGGGTGCGATGCGTGACGTCTGGCTGTCGCTTTGAGGTTCCGTCTGCAAGAGTTCGGCAATTTTCTCCCAGTGGACTTGTCCCCGCACCAGCCGGCGGAGCTGTCTGGAGAAATCTTTGAGCGGTTTGTAAAACGCCCGCAGATAGGAGAGAAACACCCAGAGGTCCCCGGGCGTGAGCACGCCAGCCTTAACGCGAATGACGCCAAAGCAAATCACCACCACCACTCCGAAGGCGGTCACCACCTGCACGACGGGCATAAACTTGGCTTCCACGTTGGAGGCATTCAGAGCCGCCTCGAGATTGGCTTCACTCTCATGTTCAAAAAGCTCATCGGTAAACTTTTCCCGGCTGTATGTTTTGACGGTCTCGATGGACGAAAACGTCTCCTGAGCGATGGAAGCGAGATTTCCCTCCCGGTGCCGCCGGGTGCGAGCGGCCCGTTTTATTTTCCGGGTGAAAATCATGGTGATGTAAAAAAGCAGCGGCGCCAGAATCAAGGCGACCAACATCATCTGCCAATCCATCCAAAACATGATCGCGGCCATCCCCAGGATCAGAAGCGTGCCTTTCAGCAATCCGGACAGGCTTTCGGAAAAGACGCCTTCCAGGAAGCTCGTATCGTTGGTGATGCGCTTGACCACCTCTCCGGTGCGGAGGCTGTAATGAAACTGCAAACTCAGCCGCTGGACGTGCGAAAACAACCGGGAGCGCAGCCGGGTGATAATTTCACCGCCGGTCTTCTTCTGCAAATAAGTGGAATGATAGGTGATAACGCCATCCGCCACCGCGATCAAAAGAATGGCCGCAGCGATAAAAGCAAGAAAAGCCGGGACCGAGTCCGTCAAAACTGCTGGCAAAGCCAAACCCACGCCGCCGCGGCCGGGCTGACCTTCCACAAGATAGTCGATGACGAATTTCAGCGGCCAGGGTTTGAGTAATTCGGCCAGGATGGCTCCCAAAGTCAGAAAAAAGATCGACCCGAAGGCGCGTCGATGGGCCTCGAGATTCTCTGCAACAAATGCAAACGTGTACTTTCGTGATTTGCTCATCTATTCAACCCCGGCCGGTTCTCCAGAATCCAGGATTTGCTCGCACAACGCTAACATCGCGTAGGCTCGCTCCATCCACCCCGCTTTGACCGGACGCAGAATGCACTGAAAATAGGCACACCACAGACAGCTCAGGGCGCAGTACGTGGGGATCACCGCACGCAGCTCCTCAGAGCACCCGTGGATGTACGTTTTCAGAAACGCCCGAACCCCGTGGTCCAAAGCGGTGTGATTTTGGTAGCGCTTCAAGGCAAGCAATTTCAGTTGGGCATAAAAGGACCCGACATCGATTGCCGGATTGCCCATCAGACAATTCTCGAAATCGAGCAAGCTCAGACGCTGACCGTCGACCAAAATGTTGGCGACGTGAAAATCGCCATGAACCAGCTTTGGCTTGAGCCGGTTTTGCCCGAGCAACCTCATTTCCAGAGTAAAAATCGAATTCCGGATCCGGTTCCACTCGTCAGGTCGGCTTTGACCAAAATCTTGCCCCCACGCCTTCAGCTCCAGCAATTCATCCGACAAACTTTTGGTCTCATTCAATAGAACCGGAGTTTCATGAAAGTCCAGCAAGCCGCGGGCAACCCGCCGACACAGGTCCGGGAAGGTTTTCCTGCCGCAGACGTACGAGAGCTGTGTGCCGGGCAGAGCGCTGAGCAATTCCAACCGGAACTCCGGAACGAGACCCAGGGGTGTGGGAATTTGAAAAACCGAATTGTACCACGCCTGGTGGATGGTTTCCAGGTTGGCATACACCCGCTTCACTTTGCGAAAGACTTTGCCATAGACACTCTGCGTCGGGGTGCGGGGCTCCCGCGAGTCCTGCCAATGAAGCTGATACCGGAGCAAGCATTTGCGTTCAGGCTTATACTGAACGACCGCAACGTCAACGTGCGTCAACTTCCCCGCCTCATCGCCGCAAATATGCTCCAACACCGGCTTCATCACCTCCGAATCGGTGGCAGGGATCAAAAAGGGCAGGCGGCGATCGGCCGGAAATATTTGCACCAGCATCCCAAGAGCCGGGGAGTACACGGCAGCTTTCTGAAACACGCTCAAGATTTTGTTTTTCTGAATATCTAGAAGAAACTGGCGGTTCATCTTCTCTTGCCATTCTTTTCCCGCTTTCGGTGACATCGTACGGGCAAAGAAGTAGTAGGGGCGCCTTTGAGAACCCGGCGATTCAGCCTGATACAAAAGCCTGAGACCCTCGAGCGGATTATTCTTCATCCAGATGAGTTTGAGGTTTTCAAGCACCAATTTTCCTGAGACAAGGTGTTGAAGAAAGCCCTGCATTACCTGTAGCTCGGGGGTCACATTTGTCAACTGCAGCGTGGGGTCTACCAAGATGAGCTCCTCATAAGGATTGGGTTCACGAGCGTCCTGAGATGTGTGTGTCATGCCCTCCTTCCTGACCAGGCGCGATTCAATTTACTGCAACAAATTCTTCAGACGTGCGACGTTGGACTGCAAATTGAAATTTCGCTGCACGGTTTTCGTCCCATTGACACCGAGATAGCGGTAGTCATCCGGGTTCAGCAAAATCTCTTGCAACGCCTCGGCCAACGCGCGTGGATTTCTGGCAGGCACCAGGAAACCGTTTTCCGCA
>JBHHXT010000038.1:0-32955 GCA_046757165.1 bacterium
GTCACCATTCCTACAAGTCAGTACCAAGCCAATCGTTACCATAATCCTTAACCGGATACTTAAACCAGATATCCCGAGCCTTCTCTCTCCCAACCCTGTCAAGATACTCCCGAGCACTCGAAAAGGGCCACTCTTGCCACTTTTGCACCAGACCGTGTTTCACCGGGTGATGATGAATATAGTTCATTCCATTCGAATGAAGTTCTACCATGCAGCTTGCCCAACTCTTTGATGCCTCCATGTGAAGCTGCGCATGATAATGGTTAGGCAAAACACACCAGGCGAAAATCTCTGTAGTTAAGTCGCCGAGAGTTTCCAACAAAGCTTGTGAAAAGTTTTGCAGCCTATCCGGGGTTGTGCCGATGTATGGTTCGTGTTCATAACAAGCAGCGCAGATATGGTAGAGGCCCGTTGAGCCCTCTAAATGAGGTGGGGTGTGCCAGGGCTGGCCTTTTAACTTGCGCTCGCGCAACATCCGGGCTCTTTCGTCGGGAGATGCTTTGCGCCATTCGTACATGGTTTGAACTCCAGTGTTCACGGACGGTGTTCTGCGGTCAGAAAAGATTGCCGGTTCTTCATCATCCACCCACTCACCTGACGCTCTAAAGCGTGGTAGCGCGGAGTGTCATGCTCAATCCCACCCTTAAACATGGTCTTGACCGTTCGTCGAGTGCGCGGATTCAACATTAGGATTAAGCTGTTTTCAGCATTCAAGAGACTCGACGCCTTGTGTGAAACGAGACGCAGCATTTCTTTGAAATCGGTTTGCTGATTAAGAAGGTCGGCGAACTCGATCAATGTATCTGAAGTGACTTTCGTTTCGATGGCATAAGTCTTTTTTCGTATTCTTGTCACAGTCGGATCGGGCGAATATTGCTTGCCAGTTTGAGAGAGCCTGTCTGAAAAGTCAGAATTATCCAGGCGATGCTCTCACCGAGTCTTTGGGAAACAACCAGAATCTCTGATAGAACAATTCAGACAGAGCGTCCTAATCCTCCTCCTGTCTCGCCAGCTCGACCCTGACCACCACCGGGTCATGGTCGCTGGCGCGCCGGTCGTGCGCAAAGTCGGCGTTGAGGTGCACAATATCGATTTCCGGCTGGTGGTGGCGCCGGAGATTCTCGCTCACCAGAACGTGGTCGAGTACCTGGGAATTGCCCTGGTAGATATACGTGTAGCGGTGCTGGAGCGGAACCCGTTCGATGAGGTTGGTCAGGTGGGCTCCTGCCAGCAAGTGCAGCGGGGCGCGAAATTCTTGCTCGTTCATGTCGCCCAGAACCATGACGTTCGCAAGCGGGTCTCGCGCAACCAGCTCATGCACGAAACCCTGCAGAATCAGCGCCTGCTCCTTTCTCTTGATTTCGCTGTGGAATTGTGGCGGTTGGCTGCTGCCAAAGATGGCGTCGTCTGCACGTCTCGAGCTCAGGTGGTTGTTGATGAGAAAAAGCCGGTGGCCGTTGAATTCAAATTCCGCTGCCAGCGATTTGCGGGTGCGCACGAACGCGCGCTCATGCGGCGAGATACGGCCCGGACTCAGGCTCAAATGCAGGCCGGTCGAGTCCAGGATGGCGCGTGTCGCCTCGTCTGCCCCCCCTTTGCCGCGGCGTATCAGCCTCACCCGGTCGGGATTGAACAAGTAGCCGACGCGAATATTGCCGCCTGGCTGACCGCCATCGGTGTTGTTCAGCGGATCGATCTGGCAGAAGTCGTAGGTCGGTCCGCCCGCGGCCATAATCGATTCGATCAGCCGCTGGAACGTCTGGCTGGCGTCCACCTCGCCGTTGTTTTCCGCGCCGTTGTTGTCCTGTATCTCCTGCAAAGCCAGGATATCCGGCGACAGCAGGCTTTTGACGATGGTTCCGGCGAGGGAGACAAACCTTTCTTCCTCATCCTCGAAATCGAGATTCTCGGCGTTAAAGGAGGCGACGGTCAGCAAATCTGCCATCCCCTGAAGCAGGGTTGTTTCCGCCGGGCTGGGGTTGGCAGCTGGATCAGGGAGTGTGTCTGTCACAAAAAGCTGGAAATTCCCGCGGCTGTATTGCAGCACACCGGTGATGACCCCGGGCAGCGAGTCGCCGACACTCACAGCCTGGCGGTTCGCCCGTTTGTAGGCACGAACGGTCATGCGCTCCGGGTTGAAATCATCCTGCTGCAGAAGAAGGCCACCCCGCCCCGTGCGTACCGCAGCGCCCCGGCCGCTATCCGGCACGACCACGAAATGGCCCCAGGCCGTCAGCGGGCCAACGACGACCGGATGGTGGAGTGCCACGCGCATGCCCTCCAGACTTTCGTAAAAATCAATGCCGTCATGTTCCGGGTCGAACTCCGTCAGCCGGTCATCATCGATGATTTGAGCCGGCGGGAGGCGGCCTTCCCGGCCGATCAAGACGGCTTGCGGCAGCGCCAGACCGCTGGCCTGCACAGAAATCCTTGTGGCATTGATTTGCGTCACCGTCAAGCGGGCTTCATCGCCAACCTCAGCCACCTGACCGCTCACCGAGACCAGATCCCCCACCTGGGCAGCAGGCGATTCCGTGCCGGTTGAAACATAGATTGCCTCCGAAGTGGCCATATCCCCGTCGCCGGCACCATCTTGCATCAGGAATCCTTTGTTCTTTCGGCGTACCGGGATGTGGGTGACGATGCCTTTGACCTCAATGACTTCCGACGCCAGAAGGGGGGACCGGTGTGCACGCCCCTGAATGGTGTAAATGGCCACATCCGTCAAAACCGCGCGAGAGATCGCGAAGGCGAGGAACTGTGTTATCTGGCTCTGGCTGAAATTATTGTCGCTCACCAGGATTAGAGCGCGCTCCCCATCTGGCAGAGCCGGGCCTAAGGTCATGCCCTCCAGATTGTCCAGCCGGAACCCGAGCACGGCCAGGTCGAGTATCAGACGTTTCTTTGCGGCTTTGATGTCCGAGAAGTTGCTTCTGTCCAATCTAGCAATAGTCTGAATATTGTCCGCCTGTCGCAGCGAAATTTCATAGATTCTCACAGTGTTGCCGCTGCCGGCGACGTAGGAACGCTCCATCGCCAACAACGTGTGTTCGTCGAGTGCAACGAGCTCGACCAGACCATTGTCCATGTAGCCGTTCGCTGGTTTTGGCGCAGTGGGTATGGGCTCGACCCAGTACAAGAATTCCGCCACGGGGGTCGCCGTGTGCAGGTCATATTTTACGATGCGCACCGGGGACTTCCATGCCAACCCGGCTTCGGAGCCGTCTTGAGCGAGAGCTGCTTCATTTGCGGTGAAGAGAAACGACTGGTCCTCCGTTACGGTCAGGCCTTCGAAACCACGATTTTTCACAATGCCGAAGTCGCGCGTCCGTGTTGGCAGAAATTTTTCTGGAATGATCAGGCTATCGAGCAGGCTGCCGTTGAGCGCAAACCTGCGGATGAACGGCTTGAAGCGCGTGTCTGAGCTGCCCTCGGAGGAAACATAGAAGGCATCCGGCGGTGAAAAGGCGATGGCCTCGGCGTCAATGCTTTTCGGCTGAAACGGCTGACCCGCGACGTCCAGCAGGGGGGTTGTGGCGACGAAGGCGACATCGCCGTTGGTTAGCATGCCGTCGCTCAAATCAATTGTCAGAGTATAGATCAGCGACTGCACCTGGTCGCTATAATGGTCACAGATAGCGTAGAAGAGATTCCGGTCGGCGTCGTAGGTGATCCCGGAGAGACCGCCGGTTTCAACCCCATTCGCCTGGTGGCCGGTTTGGAAGGTGGCTTCGCCAACAAAGCGCAGCGTGATGTCGCTGGGGCTGGCAAAAGGCGTCAAGAAAAGCAGGAAGGCCCCTGTCGTCAAGCACGAGACGAGTTTTCGCACAAACGCGCCTCTGTCGGGAGAGTGGCCCAAAGCGGGTGTTCGTGGCGTGAACCGTGAAATCATGCCAGGCTCCATTTAAGAATTGTGTGCAGGTGAAATAAAGAAAAACCCCCCGTGGTGACTTTAGCGGGGGTTGGTAACAATAGGTTATATTTGAGACAAAATCAAGGGAAATCGTGGGTCGCGTGTTTCGACATCCGGCTTTTGGCGGTCAAATTCGATGGGCGAGGCGTCTCTTCTCGCACCATGAAAAAGCCGCCCATGCAGGTGCTTCTGAAGAGTCCAGTCACCCTGAGGCCTACTCGAACTGGACACGCTTGCCAGGAGATTTCACGGACCGAGCAGGAATGACATGAGGGGCTTAGCTGCCGGTCATACACGAGCCTGTGCCCGCCCCAAAAAAAACAGGGGTACGGTGACGTACCCCTGTCGAGCTGTCGGCATGAACTCATTCATCCTGGTTTGAAGCGTCCCCTACAAATGAACAGGACATGCCACCTACACAACTAACCTAAATACAACTACTTCTCTTACCTTGTTGCTTGCTTGTTTGTTATGATTCACAGTGTGACACGGTGAATCTTGAATATCGTTGGTAGAGTTTTAGACACCAGGAGGGTCTCCCCTGTCCATCTCTATCTATATAGACAGAACTGAACGCAGGTTTTTCTCAAAGAATTTTTCTAAACTGACAAATTTCTTATGACAGGGCTGGTGACTTGTTGCAGGGGACACACGGCAGATTTGCAGGTGCTAGGTCTCGAGAATGAGGTTGAATACCGATGAATCGATGTCGATTAGATGGCGTAACTGCTCGTTGACAGCGATATTGACTCTATCGCCATACTGCGAAAGCTGTTTCAATAGCCGGTTCAAATGTTTGAGGTGCGTTTCGTGTAGCTCTTCAATATGGAGCGTGATAGAAGACGTTGTGTCCTCGAGCACTTTTTCAAGCTGATGAGCCGCACGCACAAAAAATCTCTTGTCCAGACCTGCCTTTATCGAAATGCTCAGATGGGCAGCGGTATTCTTCAACCGATGCAGCGACACCTCCAGGGCGCCGACACGGAGATAGCGTTGAAACAGGAATTCAATTTCTTTTAGATAATCGTGGGCCAATTGATTGACGTTGTCAAACTCGAAGACAAAATGGCGCTCCACATAGTCGCGCATCGCCAGGCCAATAATCCAATCCCTGACAACGACCGGAATGAGATGGGGTCTCGACAAAGGAAGAGAACGGACAAAAAGGGCCATTCGGGACATTCCTCCCGGCAGCAGCCCCTTCATGAAGAATCTATAAAGAATCCTGAACCCCTCTCGGTACGAGACTTCCTCCGTGTTCTTCGGCTTGCCCAGATAACGGACCTTGTTTTTGATGCGCTTGGCAATATTGCAAGGATCGAGCAGACGGGTGTAGAGTGTACAGTATTCTCTCACCATCTCTTCGTATTTCATCTGTTTGGGGACAACATTCGTGCCGAGCTTGGTATTGTCCGAATCATGATCGTAGGTTTTTAGCCTTCCGTCTTTCTCGAGCCGCTCATAGAGAGGGGTCCTGGGTAAGGCTGTTAGCAGGCCTATCATCGCGGCCTGAATTCCAGAATGCATAATGAACTGATATTGCTGGTCGAATGTTGCGATGGTATCGTTGTCGAACCCGACGATAAAACCGGCCATGATATCGAGGCCATAAGAATAGATTTCTCGAATTGAAAGGAGCAGATTCTTCTGGCGAATATTTTGGTATTTTTTGGTCTCGATCAAGCTTGCTTCATCCGGCGATTCAATTCCGATGAATACCCACTTGAAATTTGCTTCCCGGAAAAGAGCCAGGAGTTCTTTGTCTTGCGCCATGTTCAAGGAAGCTTCCGTGCCAAAGGCAAAGCGATGTTTGTGCTCGCGCTGGTAATCCGTGAGAAAGTGCAACAGACTTTTGGCGAGCGGTTTGTTGCCAATCAAGTTGTCGTCGACAAAAAACGCACTGCGTATATTGAGCGCTCTCAGCCTGTCCAGTTCCCGGCCCACTTGGTGCGGGGATTTCGTGCGCGGTTTGCGTCCAAACATCACGATGATATCACAAAACTCACACCGAAATGGGCACCCTCTGGAGAATTGCAGACTGACGGACTGATATTTTTCCAACTCCAGCAAATCAAATCTGGGCACCGGCGAGTCTGCCAGGTCAACCTCGCCTGTTTCCCGGTACAGTGGCCGTGGCTGCCCGTTTTCAAAATCCAGGCAAAACTCTCTCCAAATGTACTCGGCTTCCCCGGCAACTGTGGTATTTGCGAACGATTCATACGACTCGGGACACAATGAAGCATAGCTTCCTCCGGCAACCACATAGTGGCCTTGCCTCTCATAATAGGTGAGGAGTTCTAGTTGCCGCTTGAATTGCACACCCATGCCACAAATCCCGATGACGTCAGCCTGCGGGTTGACGGGAATCGGTTGGATATTTTCATCCACGATCTCAATATCCCAGCCGGGGGGGCAGAGCGCGGCCAGCGTGGCCAGACCCAGAGGCGGATTCGTTGTTCTGATGTTCGGTAGGATCTTATCTGCCACCCATTTGAAACTCCAGAAGCTCTCGGGAAACCTTGGATTGATCAATAGCAATTTCATCGAATCCTTTTCATCTTTTTTCTCCTCCGCCCTGCCCGAGTCAATCTGTTCCGTAACAAAGGCACGAGAACGACAACGTCTCTGGAGCACTTCGGCTAGTTTGTCTCGACGCAGGCAATGTCTCGATTTGAATCAGAAGGCGAGGAAGAAGGGGTGTTTCTGTGCCCGGCACGTGTCATCGAAGGTTAGAGTCTGCTCTTGGGTCGATTAGGTATTTAGACCTTTGTCAATTGCTTTTGGTTCCCCACTCCACTCCCTATGGGGGGTATATTTACCGTTTGGTCGATGGCGCGGTTCGGTCGAGAAACTGAAAAATATTCACCCATACCAAACACATTTTGACATCTGGACCATTTTTTACACAGATAGTTCTTGACTTTGCGCATTTTTTTTCTTACTTGCTAACGGTGTCGCTCGCAGGAATTGTGACATTTAGGCAAAAGGCTACTCCGAAGACGACATCACAGGTTGGCTCGCATGAGGAGCAAAATATTGCTTGTAATAACCCCAAAAAATGGAGTAAATCGTTGGAATCATTTCAAAGGAGCAAATCATGCCGGACAGTACCTTGATCTGTGTTGACTGTGGGAACGAGTTTGTTTTTTCTGAAGGGGAACAAGAATTCTACAAGGAGCGAGGATTCGAGGAACCCAAAAGGTGCAAACCCTGTCGTGAGCAACGGAAGAAAAACCGCGGAGGTGGCCGTGGTTCTGATGACAACCGGCGAAGGTCATACTAAGCTGGGGCAGGTCATACCAAAAGCGATGAATCCACATGGACCAGGCTCCGTGCGGATGGAAGAAAGGGTAAGCGTGCTAGTATCTGCGAAGAGGTGAATCATTCCAGATACTAGCTAAGCTAGAGCGAGAACGGAAAAGAGAAAAATGCCAGACGCAGGGTCGCAAAACTGCCAATCACAAATGGGAGATACCCTGTTGACGTATTATTTTTGAGCCAAAAGCGCGTGCCAGAAGCCGACGAGAAGACGTGCTATGACGCGGGAAAAACTAAATGAGCTGAAACGGCGATACAATGCCCTGTTGTCGAAGGAAAGAAAATTGGCCGCTTACTTAGAGAACGGCGATATTTCTCCTGACGAGCGTATTGAAGTCGAGCCTGAGGTCAGCAAAATAGAGAATGCCCTGGGAGGACTTCTTTTGGAAATCGAGAATCTAGGGGGCACGTACACAGACCGGGATGTAATACGCGGCTTTGAGTTTGATGAGTAGAATGATCCAGAGCCCGCTAGAAACTGAAGGGAGTGGAGTACACAATGTCGAACGAGAATTTAGGGTGCAAGGAATGCGGAACTGAGGGTGAACCACGGGTTCACCCTCAGTCGGAATTCGAGCTCCAAACGAGATATCAAACGTATCGTGACAAACACAAAAAGAATGGAGGATACATGAGAAGTCGTGAGCATGGCCGAGGGATTACAAATGGTCGGTATTAGCCTAAGAGATGGAGAATCAATAGACCACGCTCTGCGCAGATTTAGAAGAAAATGTCGCTATGCCGGTATCCTGAAAGATGTCAAAAAATCAAGGCACTACATCAAACCAAGCGATAAACGGAAGATTGCAAGAAATAAGTCTAAAAGGCGGTATAGAAGGCTATTGACTCGGCTCTAGTGAGAAAGCTAACTGGTGGATTACGATAGACGGAGTAAATGGATCGCCTCGAGTCCATAGGACGAAACGCGAGCATTCGCGGCAACAAGAATAATCCTGGCAAGTGTATCTACGCCTAAGCCGTTCTTCACCCCCCCCCAAAAGTGGTCTTCAAAATTGCGGATTAGGGGCGAGGGTTTTGAGCATCATACCTCGACCGGTGCGCAAAAGCGGACAATCTGTGCGAGCAATACTATCGTGAATTTGCTGAAGCGAATGACTTTTGAAACGGTTTTCGTAATCAAGTGTTCTGCGTTCCATGACCTCAAGACCCTGCTTGAAGAACTCATTGTCGCCTATGAAAACGTCTTAGTTCGGTTTTCTCTTTCGTTCTTTGAACCCGTTCAAGCAGTCTTATGGGTAGAGCTGCGGTTAGATTCAAGTCGAAATCCAAATGACATTTTCACACGAATCCAAAATCTGATCGAGACCCATCAGTTGACGGTCGAGAAGATCTATAAGTTATTCAACGAAGACCAGTCTCTCACATTGACGTTGAAAAAGAATTATGTCAACAACTGTGAGGCGTCTTTCGATATTCAATCTGCTGCCGAGATTCAAACAGCATTTGAGAACATGTATCGGAATCTCAGGCTGGACAAAATAAGAATGCGTTATATTAACAAAATGAAGAGAGCCTGAGTGATTGCACAACAGTGCCTTTGCCGACCCTTGAGAACCCGATGACCGCACAGACGTCACCCCCTCAACTTGAATCCAATAGACTGCTTTTTGCGGGCACGCCTGTGCTCAAGACGTGCCTGATCTTAGCTGGTTGGATTGCCATCACGCTCGGTGGGAGCACAACAAGAGCGCAAGAGTGCGTGGCTGATTCTGTCACGGTTGGCTATCGTGATTTTGCGTTTGGCGGCGGGGACGTAACCAGCGCGCCAACTGAAGAAAAGCCAGAAAGCAAACTTTGGTGGCATGACGGTTTGTGGTGGGCAGTGCTGTGGGACCACGATTCCCAAAGGTATACCATTCACACTTTCGATCGGGCCAACCAATGCTGGCTACGGGTTGGACCGGAGGCGGATGAACGACCCCGGTCGAGTTCCGATGCGCTTTGGGATGGCAAGAAACTTTACATTGCCTCGCGCGCCAAAATGACGCACAAACCAGAACATGGACCGGAATCCGCGCGACTCTATCGATACAGCTACGACTCGGGCACGAAGAGCTATCATCTCGATCCAGGCTTTCCGATGCAAATAAATGATTCAAGATCACGCGCACTGGTGCTCACAAAAGACTCTGCGGGCAAGCTTTGGGCGACCTGGGTGCAGGAAGATGATGTCATGATCAACCATACCGACGGCGACGATCTGAGCTGGGGCACGCCCGTGGTCTTGCCGGTGCAGGGGAATGATGTCGATACCATCGACATCTCCGCCGTTCTGGCTTTCGGGGGGGATAGGATCGGCGTATTCTGGGGCAATCAAATCGACAAAAAATACTACTTCGCCGTCCACATCGATACCAGGCTTGCGGCCGATTGGGAGCCGAGAGAAGTTGTCCTGGGGGATGGCATGGCCAGGTTTGCGGATGACCATATCAACCTGGCGAGCAGTGCCAGCAGCGGGTTTGTGTTCGCTGTCGTGAAAACGAGTCTCGTTGGAAGCGAACGGCCACGCATCTTGTTGATGAAACGACATCCGGGGAATCGTGTTTGGACCAGTCACGTCGTGGGTCTTGGAAAGGACGACCATACTCGCCCCATTGTCCTGTTCGACTCTGAAAACGATAGTCTCTATGTCTTTGCCAGAGTCAAATTCAAGAATGCGATATATCTCAAGAGCGCCCACATGGATGACCCGACATTTTCTGAGGGTATCGGACGGCCTTTTATTCAGAGTACGACCGACTCCGATGTTAACAACCCAACCTCTACAAAACAGACCGTAAGCTCCGAGACCGGGTTGTTGGTCGTTGCGGGTGACAGACTCACCAAATTCTACTTGCACAATTACCTGAATCTGCGAAACACACCGGTTGTGGTTGAAGATAGGGCCTCTGTGGGAAATCATCCTGACCGTTTTGAGCTGCTGCGAAATCATCCAAACCCGTTCAATCCGACCACCACGATTAGGTATACGTTGGCCGCAGCGAGTGAGGTCACCCTAACCATTTACAACACGCTAGGCCAGCAGGTGCGAACCCTGGCAAAAGGCAGACAACCCGCCGGTGCGTACCGCGTGCAATGGGATAGTCGAGACAGTGCTGGCAAGCTTGTGGTGAGCGGTGTTTATCTGTATTCCTTAAAAGCTGGCTCCTTGGTCCAGACACGTACGATGGTTCTGGCTCGATAGTATCAGCATGCCAGAATGACACAAATCCTTGATCCTTTCTCTTTTTTTCTCATATTTACACTCTTTGGCATTGTTCGAGGTTCAGGCGCAAATCTGTTCCGGTATGAGGCTCAATCTCAGAGATATTTCGTTTCTACGCTGCGGGACGAAAAAGCAGGAAAAGGCATACATCGTTCTGCAGGTGAGGAAATTCGATCCGGTCTTTGTCAGCACGGTGACCATCGGGGTGGACATCGATGGCAGTGACCTGGATATCATTTGCGAGGTCCGGTAGAAAAGCAGAATGCGTACCGCCATCTGATGGTCTGCAACCGTCTATTGCGAATCGGTGGCAACAAAGCCCGGCAGCAGATTCTCGAGCTCAGAGGCAGGGGGATGAAAACAGAACCAGCGTTTGCGGCCTATTTCGGTCTCAAAGGCGACCCGTACCAGGTGCTGCTGGAGCTCGAGGCACTGGACGAGCAAGAACTCGCACGCACGATGCGGAAGGATAAAACCGCTCGAGTGTGACGCAAGGCGATAGCTGACGGCACATGGGCGTACCAGGTTCGGCGAAGCAGAGCTTCGCAGCTCAGTGCGTGCCCAAACCTGAGTTTGGGCACGCACTGAACCGGCAGGCCCCAACCTCCAGCGTCATTCATGACGCTTCTCGACCTGAGCCTGACGATTCATCGCCGGGCGGCCCATGACACGGCCAAACGGGAGTTTTGGAGAAAGAACCGCGTCACCTCGATGGATGATCATAAAGCCGTTTCCTTGTGCATCAACAAATCATAATACATTTGTGACAACTGCAGAAACGTTTCTTTCAATTGAGAATATTGCCGAGGATACAGAGAGGTGATCTCCATGTTGGGCACGTGATATTCGCAGTACCATGCCAGATCAGTTCGATACTTGGCCGCATGACCACATAAGTCACAAGTCATCATGATAAATCCCCTTTTGTTAGAGCATGCTTACAGGAAACATGCGAGGAGAAGTTGGGCTGAGAGGCCCGTGCTGTTTCATCAAGTACTCAAGTATACCCGGCTTGTGAAGCAGTTGACAAATTATTTTGTCGTTATTCCCGTTAAAAACCGTTCATTGAACGCCAGGGCCGCAGATTGGGCCCACGCGGATCAAAAAAGCACACGGAAGAATATCTCAATTTGACTTAAGAAATCCGTGTGGTTTTTTGATCCGTGTGGAATATTTTACCTTTTCCTGCCCGCAGGGCCTCTCGACTGGGCGAAATTCCCAGTCGAGACGTAGATGGCTTAGCTAGTACAGCCGTGCCACCTCGTCTTCATAGCCATTGTAGAGCAACGTCGGAATCCGCTCGTCGGTGTCGATAACTCGCTCGCTCGCCTGAGACCAGCGCGGATGGGGCACATTGGGATTGACGTTCGACGTAAAGCCGTACTCATTAGGTGTCAGGTCGTTCCAGAAAGTACGTGGCTGCTTCTCGACAAACTCAATTCTGACAATGGATTTGATCGATTTGTAGCCGTACTTCCAGGGCACGATCAGGCGTATGGGCGCGCCGTGTTGTTTGGGGAGGGCATGGCCATAAATGCCGGTCGCCAGCAAGGTCAGTTCATTTGCTGCTTCGGCCATCGTCAGCCCTTCGTAGTAGGGCCAGGGATACCAGCTCTGCGTCCGCTGGCCGACGGCCTGCTCGGGACGGTTGAACGAGACCATGCGGACATACTTTGCGCTCGCAAACGGTTGCACTTCGTCGATCAGCTTCTTGAACGGAAAACCCGTCCAGGGCACGACCATAGACCACGCCTCTACGCAACGAAAACGATAAACACGCTCCTGCAGCGGAAACTTCTTGACCAGGTCGTCGAGATCAAAGGTGCGTTTGTTGTGCACCAGGCCGGTCACTTCAACCTTCCAGGGCTCGATCTCCAGCTCTTGTGCCAGCTTCCACACCCGGGCTTTGTCTGTGGTGAATTCGTAAAAGTTGTTGTAAGCAGCCGCTGTTGCCTCGGCACTGAGCGGGCGATCGACGGTATACCGGGCATTGCGCTCAGCGGGGTAGGGCGGCAGGGGCTTCGGGATCGTGCCTTTGAAGTCGCCAGGATACGTTTCGACTCTCGCTTCGGATGTGCCTTTAAAGCACCCCATCAGAAGTCCGAAGGCGCCCAGACCCGAAAAGCCCAATTCTTTGATGAAGCTTCTCCGGTTCAGGAACACCTTCTCCGGCGTGGCCGTGCTTTCCAGGTGCTGCCAACTTTTCCTTATTTTGATATTGGCCATCAGGGCCTCCTTTCGGTTTAGTATCGACAGGCGGTTCCAGTCGGTTGTTTCTTGGGAAAATCTTCTCGCGTCAAAGATAGTACGAGGTGCTGCGGCGAAAAGGATTCATCCGCGATGACAGTATCTTCAAACTTAAACGTCCGGCTGGTGCTCAAGTTCATATAGATAGCAGCCGTTGTAAACACTACCACCGCTTCAGCTTCAGCAGCCATTGTTAGAGTTTATGAAAGATGTTTGAACGATACACTGAATCGCCCAAGATTTGTGAGGAATATCTTCGGTTGGCTCTGCCGCTCATGAAAAAGCTGGGAGCCGCCGTCCATCCGGCCAACTATGCTGTCTTCTTCTCTTATGTGGCCGGAAAGAATAAGCAACTCAAAGAGGAAGTTGGCGAACTGGTCAAACGGCGAGAGCGTCTGACACGTGTGCAGTGTGAAGTGCTCTATCGCAAATACTTCCTCGATTATGTCGATGACCAGGTCGAACGATTCCAAAAGAATACCAAAAAGATCTTGACCGAGGTCTTTACCGCCCTGAAATACGCCAACAACGACACGTCACGGTTTGGTAACGCCCTGGAGGGATACAAATCTCAGTTGGAAACGGATGGCTACGAAGACAGGGTGCAACAAATCATCGACAGCATTCTGGCAGACACACGCTTGATGAAGCGTTCCTACACAGAGTTGCACAAGCAATTGGAAGACAGTACGAGCGAGATCCAACACCTCAAGAAGGCCCTGCAGTCTGCGCGCCAGGAAGCCGTCCATGACCCGCTGACAGGACTGGCCAATCGCAAAGGTTTTGCAAACGCACTGAAAGCGGCCATCGCCGAAATGCACCACGGGGCACACCCTCCCTGTCTGCTCATGTTGGATATCGACCGTTTCAAAAGGATCAACGATAATTTCGGTCATGTTTTTGGGGATAACATCCTGAAGATGGTTGCTGTCATTCTCAAGAACACCGTGAAGGGTAGAGACACCCCCAGCCGTTATGGCGGTGAAGAGTTCGCCGTCATTCTGCCGGACACGCCGTTGCCGGGCGCCAAACACGTGGCTGAAAATATTCGCGCCACGGTCGAAAAAGGAAGGATTCAGCGCTCCAGCGACAAGGAGAACGTGGGGCGCGTAACCATTTCCATTGGGGTCGCCTCTCTCATGGCCGGCGAAACCGCCCAACAGCTCATTGCGCGTGCGGATGCTGCACTGTACGATTCGAAGCAAAGGGGACGAAACCGGGTGACGGTTGCCACGTGACAATGTATCTTTTTCTTAACATGCCAACTTAGTGTTTGCACTTGGCGGTGTTTTTCCCTATACTGAGCAGTCCACCAAAAAGGGGAAATGGGGTGATAAAAGAAGAATCACCGCACAACGTGGCCCGAGCTTCACAGCGTTCGCGCTCTGCGCAAGGCCCGATTTCGATTCCAGACCCTGACGCGACCAAGGGGTGACGCCTGTCCCCTCTCCTGCCGACCTCAGTAAATCCGGATCCAGCCTCTGGACTCATCCATCGCCAGCGCTCATTTGAAGAGGCCTCACCTGATTTGCAGGCGTTCATGGCGTCGTGCGCGTTGCAAGGTTTGGCGTATTATGATCAGGCACCGATCCTCTGCACGGTCTGTGACCGTGTATTGGAGGCCGCTTCCCACGCTGTGGAGTTAAGCCGGACAAGAAGCAGCTCGTCAGTTACTAAACCAAAATTAAGGAGGACTCCCGATGCCAAAGCAAATCCTTACTTCCAAATGGGGGGCATGGATTCTTATCCTGCTCACCACCATGCTGATTGGTTGTGGGTCGAATCAAGATGGCATGGATGAGATTTTCATCACCACGAACTCGGACCAGGCGCGCCACTTGTTCAATGAAGCACTGGCCACCTTTGAGAAGATCCGTTTCACCGAGGCACGAGAAATGTTTTCCAAAGCCATCGAGGTGGACCCCGGCTTTGCCATGGCACATTATTACCGGGCAATCACCAGCTCGACGGCCGGAGAGTTCAATGAGCATATTCAGAAAGCGAAGGAGTTGAGCAGCTCGGTGACGGAGGGCGAACGCCTGATGATTGAGGCCTCTTATGCCGCCCTTGTTGAAAACAATCCCACGCGGGGGATCGAGATTCTGCAGCAGTTGGCCGAAACCTTTCCAAAGGATAAGCGGGTGCACGCGACGCTTGGCAACCTCTACTATGGCCAGGACGAAGATGACAAGGCGATACAGGCCTTCCGTAAAGCCATAGAAATCGATCCCGATTACTCAACGGCGTACAACTCCCTGGGCTACGCTTACCGGGAAAAGGGCGACTTCGAAAAGGCAGAAGAGGCGTTCAAGAATTACATTCGCCTGCTCCCCGATGAAGCAAATCCGCACGATTCTATTGCCGACCTGTACACCCGCATGGGAAAACACGAAGACGCCATCCGTCACTATGAGAAAGCTGCTGAGCTCAACCCGAAGTTCGCGGTTTCACAACGCAAGATCGGAATGAATCTGATCTACATGGGCAAGTTTGAGGAGGCCAGACAGGCGTTTGACAAGGCCATCACTATGGAATCCACGGTAGCGGGTAAACTGAGCGACCTCGACAGGGTTGCAAATTCGTACCTCTATGAAGGCAAATTAAACCAAGCACAGAGGGCGTGCGAGGACATCATCACGCTCGCAAGCCAGGAAGGCATCCCGGAGTGGCAGGCCACTGGCCATGCGACGCGTTGCCAGGTCTTCCTGGCCATGGGAGACCTGGAAAACGCAGAAGCGAGTATGGCGGAATGCCGCAACGTCGTGATGACCTCTGATCTGATGCAATCCATTAAGGAAAGTTTCATCAAGGACGCTCTATTCAACGAAGCGATAATCGCTGCCAAACGTGGAGATTTTGACGCCGCGTGGCAGAAGGCAGATGAACACAAAACCAGGATCTCCGCTGGCAATAACCCGAAAGAAATGGAAGACCACCATGCTCTGCTCGGCCGGCTTTATCTGGAGCGCGGAGAAACAGGCGAAGCTATCGAGCATCTCAAACAGGCGGATATGGAGAATCCATATACCGTCTTCGAGCTCGCCAGTGCGTACGCTTCGACCGGAGATGAGGAGAAGGCAACTCAGTTGTACCGGGACGTTGCCGGCTGGAACCAGCACAGTGTGGACTACGCGCTGGTGCGCTCGCATGCCATTGAGGAGGTCAACCGGAGAGTGGCGGCAAAGTAGCACTGTATTCCGCATTTTTGACAACGTTGCCTGAAAAAATGGCAGCGTCCGGTTGTCAAAAGTTCTCAGAATCCTCAGAATCCTCAGGTGAAGGTTGTTGCGTAACATCTTGATATTTAACAGGTTGATAGTTATGCTTGCGTACTGGCACAGGATTTGTAAAGCGTCGGGTGTTGCAATTCTGTATCGTAGTCGTTAGCATGATTTTCCTTGAACAGATGAAGCAAAGGAGGTGTTCACCATGGCTATGACACGTTGGAACCCGGCGCGAGACTTGTTGAATATCACCGACGAAATGAATCGTCTGGTCAACAGTGTATTCCATCCGAGCGAAACGCGCGAGACATCTTTGTTCAGTGGAAGCTGGAGCCCGGCAGTCGACATCAGCGAGGACCGCGATAATTTTTACTTGCATGCTGACTTGCCCGGTCTGACAAAGGACGATGTCAGGGTGAAATACGAAGAAGGGGTGCTCACGGTCACGGGTGAAAAAAGAACCTCACGGGAAGAAAAGGACGTGAATTATCACAGGACCGAAAGAGCTTACGGCAAATTCGAGCGCAGCTTTCGCATCACCTCACAAATTCTTGCTGATCAAATATCGGCTGACTTTTCAGATGGCGTCCTGTCCGTGACTTTGCCGAAGGCAGAGGAGGTGAAGCCCAAGGAGATCGAGGTAAGAATCAAGTAAATGGCTCTTTATCGGCTCTGAAACCGGGAAACGACTTTGTGGCCCGGTTTCGTGCCTTCCCCCCGATATTTCAGAACCCGGGCTGTCTCAAAAGGTTCAGGGTCGTTCCTGCTGAAGCAGGATTCTACAAAAAAAAGGACGCATAGATTGCCGTTCCCTCTCTTGCCTGAGTTTACTCCGCAAAGAGGGGGCACGCTTCACAGGGCCGCCCCGCGGAACGTCTTTTGGGACATCCCCCCAAAAAAAGGAGGTTAATGATGAACGTTAAACCACTTGCTGACCGTGTTTTGGTCAAACCCATCGATCCTGCAGAGGTGAAGAAAGGCGGCATTATCATTCCGGATACCGCGAAAGAAAAGCCGCAGGAAGGAGAAATTATGGCGGTGGGGCCGGGCAAAATCAATGACGCGGGCAAGAAAATCGAGCTCGAGGTGAAGAAAGGCGACCGGGTGCTCTATGGCAAGTACTCCGGGACTGAAATCACCATCGATGGCGACGAATATCTCATCATGAGAGAAAGTGACATTTTGGCGGTCATCTAAAGAATTGAAACATAGAATGGAGGTAATATAAGATGTCAGCAAAACTCGTTGATTTCAGCGCGGATGCTCGTTCCTCGCTGAAAAACGGATTGGACCGGCTCGCGGATGCGGTCAGAGTCACGCTCGGCCCGAGGGGCCGCAACGTGGTCATCGACAAGAAGTTTGGCGCACCGACCGTCACCAAAGACGGCGTTACCGTGGCCAAGGAGATCGAATTGGAAGATCCGGTGGAGAATATGGGAGCACAGATGGTCAAGGAAGTCGCGTCGAAAACCAGCGATGTTGCAGGCGACGGGACGACCACCGCAACGGTGCTGGCGCAGTCGATCTTTTCTGAGGGTTTGAGAAATGTCACCGCCGGCGCCAATCCCACACATCTGAAACGCGGAATTGACAAGGCGGTTCAGAAGGTCATCGAAGAGATTCAGCGCCTCAGCAGACCGATCAAGGGCAAAGATGAGATTGCGCAGGTTGGCGCGATCTCGGCAAATAACGACATGTCCATTGGCAAGGATATCTCCGAGGCCATGGAGAAAGTTGGCAAGGATGGCGTGATTACAGTAGAAGAAGCCAAGGCGACCGAATCCGCGCTCGATGTCGTGGAAGGGATGCAATTTGACCGCGGCTATCTCTCGCCGTATTTCGTCACCAATCCGGACTCGATGGAAGTCGAGCTGGAGGATCCCTTGATTTTGATCCATGACAAGAAAATCAGCGTGATGAAGGATCTGCTGCCGGTTCTGGAAAAAGTGGCGCAGATGGGCAAGTCCTTTCTGGTCATCGCTGAGGATATCGAAGGCGAAGCCCTGGCAACGCTGGTCGTCAACAAGCTGCGGGGGACGCTCAAGGTAGCGGCGGTCAAGGCGCCCGGCTTCGGAGATCGCAGGAAGGCAATGCTGGAAGATATCGCGATACTGACCGGTGGCCGTGTCATTTCTGAAGACGCCGGCTTCAAGCTGGAGAACGCAACCCCGGCAGATCTGGGAAAGGCCAAAAGAGTGACCATCGACAAAGACAACACCACCATCGTCGAAGGCGGCGGCAAGACCGAGGAGATCAAAGGGCGAATCAATCAAATCAAAGCCCAGATCGAAACGACGACTTCGGATTATGATAAGGAAAAATTGCAGGAGCGGTTAGCAAAACTGGCCGGCGGCGTGGCGGTGATTAAGGTTGGCGCCGCGACCGAGGTCGAGCTGAAGGAGAAAAAGGCGCGGGTTGAAGACGCCCTGCATGCCACCCGGGCGGCGGTAGAAGAAGGCATTGTGCCAGGCGGGGGTGTCGCCTTGCTGAAATCAACCAAGGCTCTGGACTCTGTGAAGCTGACCGGCGATGAGCAGGTCGGCGCTGACATTGTGCGCAGGGCGTTGGAAGAACCCTTGCGGCAAATTGCCAACAATGCCGGGCATGAAGGCTCAATCGTGGTGCAGAAGGTGGTGGAAAGCAGCGAGGCCAATTTTGGTTTCAACGCCGAAACCGAGGCGTATGGCGATTTACTCCAGGCCGGGGTCATCGACCCGACCAAGGTGGTGCGTGTGGCGCTGGAGAATGCCTCGAGTATCGCCGGCTTATTGCTCATGACCGAGACCACGATCGTCGAAAAACCCGAGCCGGAGAAGCCGGCGCCCCCGATGCCTCCGGGTGGTGGTGGCATGTACTAGAACGAACCCCATCCGCAACGATACCCGGGGCCGCTTGTGTCACACCACAAGCGGCCCTTCTTGCTGAACCGTCTGGCATCTGCCCTCTTACTCACATCGCAATGCCTCGACTGGATTGGCCATGGCTGTCCGGATGGCCTGGTAGCTAACCGTGGCGACTGCGATCAACAACGCCAGCAGGCTGGCCAAGACAAAGGTGGCGGCTTGCCCATGGATATCGATTCGGTATGCAAAGCGCAGCAGCCACTCTTGCATCGCATAAAAGGAAACAAACCACGCCACCACCGTTGCCAGTCCGACGAGCAGCACAAACTCCCTGGTCAAGAGCAATGCGACGTTCGGCACCGTAGCGCCGAGCACCTTGCGAATCCCGATTTCCTTGTGGCGCTGTTCTGCCATGAATGATGCCAGCCCAAAAAGTCCGAGACAGGCGACACTCACTGCCAGAACCGAGAAGAGGATGAAAATCTGTCCCAGCTTGTGCTCGTTTTGGTACAAATCCGCGTAACGCTCATCGACAAAGGAGGCGTTAAAAGGCTGGTTGGGCAGGTATTGCTGCCACCTGGTCTGAAGGAAACTCAGCACGTTCTGGATATCGTCTGGTTCCTGAGGTCGGATCTTGATGGAGATCTGGTTGAAACGACGGGGCCAAAGCACCATGACAATGGGCGTGATCGGTTGGTGCAAGGATTCGTAATGAAAATCTTTCACCACGCCGATGATCTTGCCGCGCCGCCCGCCGTATTCAAACGGCTGCCCGACCGCTTCGTGCGCCGAGCTCCAGCCGATTTTCTGCACGGCCGTTTCGTTCAGGATAAACGCTTCCGTGGAATCCGTTGCAAATCTGACGGAAAAGTCCCGGCCGGCCGCCAGCTCGATACCATATGTCTCCAGGAAATTATGGTCGATGCGCACGTTGGCGAGACGGAAGTTCAGCGGCTCTGTGCGATCGCCGGCGACAAGCCTCGCGCCGGAGGAATCCAGCAGCCGGCCGGAGGGCACCCGTTTCGAACCGGCGACGCTGACGATAAGCGGATGCTGCAGCAACTGGCTCTTGATCGAGGCAAACATGCCGCGCATCTGCTGGCTGATGGGCAGCACGATGATATGTTCTTTGTTCAACCCGAGGTTCTTCTTGTTACAGTATTCCAGTTGGTTGTAAACCACGCCCATGCTGATAATCAAGATGATGGAGATGGCAAATTGGAAAATCACGAGCGTTTTACGTAAAACGGATTTGGACGAACCGCCCGAAACTGCCGTCTTTAGAACATGGACCGGCTGGAACCTGGAGAGGTAAAACGCCGGGTAGCTCCCTGCTGTCAGCCCGACAAACAGCGCAATAGAGAGTAGTGCCAGCAAAACCCTGAAGTTGTTCTCAACATCGAGCACAAACTGCAGCCCCACAAACTCACTGAACCTGGGCAGGGCGGCCTCGACGAGGAGTACAGCCACCACTAACGAAACCAACGCCATGAAAACAGACTCACCTAAGAACTGCACAATCAGTCGCTTGCGGTCCGCGCCCACGACTTTGCGTAGCCCCACTTCTTTCATCCGGTTAGCGGAACGTGCCGTCGCGAGATTCATGAAATTGATACAGGCGATGAGCAAAACAAAAAACGCTGTTAAGGAAAAAATATAGACGTAGATGATGTTGCCATTTGCCTCGATTTCGGAATCGAGCTGGGAGTGAAGATGAATGGTGCGCAGTGGCCAGAGATGGAGCTTGTTGCGCTCGCTAGGCGGTCTCGTCGGCGGCTGTCCAGTCCGCTGGATATTCCGGGCCGTCAAGTGTTTGTCAAGAAAAGCTGGAAAGTGCGCTTCCACTTCCTCTGGCGGCAGGTCTTGCGGGAGCAGAAGATACGTTGCGTAATTGTTGCTGCCCCAGCTCTGGAACTCATCATCACCAAATGCCAATTCCAGCGCCTTCATCGAGCCGACAAAATCGAGGTGAAAATGAGAATTGCCCGGCATATCTTGCATGACGCCGGTCACCTTGAAATCGGTCTTGAGCAGGCCCGGAATCTCAAAAGTCAGCACCTTGTTGAGCGGGTCTGCCTCGCCGAAGTATTTGTCAGCGATGGACACGGTGATGACAACATTGTTGGGGTCGCGGAGCGCAGTCTCTGCGTCACCTCGGGCAAAAGGCAGGGTGAAAACCTGAAAGATCTCCGGGTCCGCAAAAAAGAAGCGCTCTTCCTGGAAATATTTGTCGCCATAATTGATGAGAGGATTGCCCCAGCCTGTCAACCTCACCGCTTGCTCGATATCCGGGTATTCGCTTTTGAGCAGCGGCGCGATGGGCGGCGCAACATGGCCGAGATGCAAGCTCGATGATCCGTCCGAGTTGAACCACTCCCGGCTGAGACGGTAGATGCCGGTGGACCGTTCATGGTAATTATCGAAACTAAGCTCGTACTGCACGTAGAGCAAGATCAACATGCAGCAGGCCATGCCAATAGCCAATCCCGCAATATTGATAAACGAATAGCCTTTGTGCGTGAGCAAATTTCTCACGGCAATTTTCAGGTAGCTTTTGAACATAGTCCCTCCGTGCGAGAAGTAAAACAGCACATTGGCTGACCGCAGTGAATCTCTACAAGGAAATCTCTAACTTTAGACTTTAGACATGAAAACTCGAAAAAGGTTAGCAATCATTGCAAGGGCTGAATGCCTTTGTGGTGAACAATCCGGCCATCCAGAAGATGAATCGTCCGGCTGCCATAGGACGCATTTCTTTCCGAGTGGGTGACCTGAACAATCGTCGTACCCTCTTTGTTCAACTTTTTGAACATCTCCATGATCTCCTGCCCCTGCGCCGAGTTTAGATTTCCGGTCGGCTCATCTGCCAGAATGACTTTTGGTTCGATGATGACCGCGCGTGCAATGCCGACGAGCTGCTGCTGGCCGCCGGAGAGCTGGTTGGGAAACAGGTCCTTTTTGCCAACGATACTGAACCGGTCCAGGATATCTGCGACCATTCCTTTGCGTTCAGATCCCTTGATTTTCTTGTAAAGCAGCGGCGTTTCAAGGTTCTCGTACACCGTCAGCTCGTCGATCAGGTGGTAGCTCTGGAAGACAAAGCCGATGTTTTGCGAGTGGAGCTCGGTCCGTTTTCTATCATTGAGTTTATTGACGTCGATATCATTGAAGGTGTACTCGCCACTGGAGGGCGAGTCCAGCATGCCCAGGATGTGCAACAAAGTCGACTTGCCCGAGCCAGAGGGTCCCATGATGGTGAGGAACTCACCGGCTTCGATCTGCAAATTGATATCCCGCAGAACAAATGTATTGCCGGCACCGGTTTTATAGTACTTCACGATGTTTCTCAAAGTGATCATCAATTCGCTCCTGTTTATTGTGGGTTGCAGGGCCCCTGGGGCTTGCGCCCCAAACCGTAACACGACATTCATGTGGTGACTCTTTGCGGCTAGATTATCGCGACATAAATGTCGCGTTACAGACCCCATGATGCCCGTGGCAATTGACTCAAGAAATATGCCAAACCTGATTTTGAAGAACTTAGCGCCGATAGGGACGTCGCACCGTCGAGAAGGTATCCGCTGATAGTACATGACGTGTACGCTGGCGAACACGAAAAGATTCCTGCCACAGAAAGGCAAAGATGTAACTTTTTTCTTGCTTGTGATGACCGAAATCCACATATTTTGTCATCTACCTTAGATCGTGCTCCATCTTTTATTTCCGACAGTTTCACCAAACGTGAGACGCCTGATGCGACCAGGACTGAACATTCTCCTGTGCCTGCTCGTGCTTCCGGGGCTGACTTCGGCGCAGAATCACTCATACGCGCCAAAGGAAATCGCCAAAGAAATCTTCAGATTGACGAACCTGGAACGCACGGCCAGGGGATTGCGGCCACTCGAGTATCATGCCCAGCTCGAAGCTCTGGCCGAGCTGCAAAGCCGCAACATGCTCGAGTATTCGTTTTTCTCCCACACAGACCACAAAGGCAGAAGCGTCCACGAAAGAAAGGATGAGTATTTTCCGAAGCTCTTTGGCGGCATGGGAGAGAATATCGCCTACATACAGGGCATCCCCGCGTCCAAACTGGCTCGCAAGTTCGTAAAGATCTGGATGAACTCTGCCGGCCACCGGAAAAACATCCTCCATCGTGATTTCAGCCATTTTGGCGTCGGTGTCGCCCGCAAGGCCGGCGAGTATTCTGCAACACAAGTGTTCGGGGCCCTCGTGGCCGAGATGGTCAGTGACGTCGATGATTCCTACCGGTTTGGGAGCGAGCATGGTTTCAAATTCAGATTCCTCGGAAAATTCCCGCGGCAAAAGATCACCATCTTTGTACACTTCCCGGACAAGACCGCGCGGTTCTTCACCAAAAAAAATCTTTATTACACCGGCGTTGGCCACTACAAGCCGATCTGGCTGGACCACAACACCTTCAGGATCAAAGTCAAATTCGACAAAGGCCGCGGACGATACAACCTCACTATGGGGAGTTATGGTTCGTACGTTCCTGGCGGTTTGGACCTGGTCGTGAAATAGATCTCCTCCCTCCTTCGAGCACCTGCCAGAAAAAGTTCTGTCCCACGGGACATGGCGTTTTACCACTCTATGTTGAGTCCCCGTGAGAGTTCTGCCGTTTTGCACACCCCCTATCTATGGTATCAGACAGAGGACTTACGATAAAAGGGAGAAAGAGCGATGCGCAAGCAAAAGGGGTCTCCGTCACCATACGTGATTCGACTCATCTTATCGGGCTTGTTCGCCCTCGTTAGCCTCACGCCGGGTTTCGCTCATGAAACGGCAAAATCAAAGACCGAGCACCGCAACAAACTTCAATCCATCACCAGGGGATTTGCCATTGGCAAGGATACGCGTATTTTGCCTTACGCCATCCTTGGTCCGGTGGCGGGGGATCAGCGGGTTGGACTCAAGCTCAAGCACCGGTTATTCTGGAGCGCAACAGATCGGGTCAGCCACCACTTCAGATTCGAAAATCTACATGACTACTACTGGCGGCTGCGATATGACGCCAATTCGCTTTCGACTGCCACCACCAGAATCAGCTTTACGTTCAAACGGAAGCTGGACCTGGACAGTCACTTTTATGGCCTCGGCAGCGCCATAGACAAGTCGAATCGAGCGCCGATGACCTATGCCTCGGTGGTCGTGTATGGGGAAATCTCGCGTCTCCTTTCCGAGGGTCTCAGGCTCGGCTGGTCGCCTGGTTTCTGGCAGTTCAGGAGCGGCATTCTCGACACTGAGAGAAACCACGGGACCGACAACGTCACCACCGCACGCTACGTGACCTCCCGTTTTTCTCTGCGCGACGGGTCACGCGAGCAGGAGAACGAGACAGGAAGGGCCACTCGCTGGGCGACCTACCTGGAGTTTGGCCTGCCTTTGAATTCCTCGGTTGCGGCGTATGCCCGGGTCAATTTTCGAACATTGACCAGCGTGCCGGTTTTCAACAAAACCAGGTTTTCGGTGGGAACACGCGTTGAGTATTTGGCTTCCCCCGCGCGCAGGCTGGTGCCTTATTTCGCCCTGCCTGAGATCGGCTCCAGGAGTGGTCTGCGCGGTTTCTCGAAGGCGAGATTTCGCAACTATGCCGTGCTTGCGCTCGATCTGGAATATGCGGTTCCGCTGTCTTCTGCCATCGAAGGATTCTTGTTAACGGATCTGGCTCAGACCGCAAAAAGCCCGGCTGGTCTGCTACGGAAACCGATGCATCAGAGTTACGGACTTGGGTTGCGTGTGCGGAACGCCAGTCGTCCGGCTTCCTTTGGTGTTGCCGTCGGGCGGGAAGGATGGAAGGTGTTTGCAGTGGTTGGAGTTGGGTTGGGTTAGATGGCCAGCCGAGTTCTCCCCGAGCGTCGCGATCAAACCATCGCGCTCTCGAACCCGGAGTCTTTCACGAACAAACACGATGATTTCGTTTGCTCCGAGGCGCTGCGAACGAAGGCAAAGGGGACGGTATCGCGCAGGCCAAAAATGTTGATATCTGCGCGCGGCGCCCTTTTGAGATTCTCCTCGAACTTGCCAATCAGAACATGGAAGTCAGTCATGGACGGAAGGCGCGCCTGGTCGCTCAACCGGGTCAGGAAGCTGTAGAGCCGCTTTTCATCCGCTGGCTCCTCGGTCGAGGTGATGAGGTTGATGCTGCCGTCCCAATTGATTTGCAACTGCAGGGCGATCAGCAGGGCAAGCTGCCAGTTGGGACTCTTGTCGCGCAGCCAGAGATTGACCGTCTTCTGCATGCCAAATGCGACGCGCGGATGCTGGCGCAGGATAATCGTGCCCATCTGGTTGGTGACTGCGTGCTGCATGAGCTGGCTGATAGTTTCGTCCTTCTTCCTGTTGCTCCCCAGGGTCAGAAACAAGATGTTTGGCCGGAAGGCGCCACCTTTCAAGGTCTGAATGACCAGCTTTGCGCCGTGCAGGAATTCGCTGTCCTCGATGACCGTGGCGTTCACCAGGATCTCTTCCTCCTTGATAGGCAGCAGCAGATCTTGCAAGTCCTTTTCGGTCTCCTCCACCTTCTCGTTCTTGACGGAAAAGGCAAACAGGCTGCCGGAGGGGTAGGTGATGTTGCGAATAAAGAGCAGCGGCCCGGACCAGATTTTCGGTTCGTCGATGGGCAGCAGCAGGTCGGGTTTCCAGGAAACACGGTGGCGCGGAAATTTCATCGCCATGCGGGAGGCGCGCTCGGCCAATACCATGAACAGGCCGCCGCGAATGTCCCCCCACTTGCTCTGCTGTAGGCCGCGACGTTCGAGCCAGAAGTAGAGCGCGACGACAGTGGTCAACGCGACCAGGCTGAAGGCGGCGTTGATGAGAAACATGATGAAAATACACCCGACTGCACCCAGGAGTGGAGTGAAGCGCGGAATTCGGAAGGTGGGCCGGAAGCTGATGATGCGCATGCTCTGCTGAATGAAGACCACCAGGTTGAGTATCCCGTAGGTGATCAAAAAGAACATCGTGATCAACGATGCCAGATAGTTGAGGTTGCCAAGCAGAAGCGCCAGAACGATGATGGCCCCCGTGAAGATGATGGCATTGCGTGGTTCGTTGCTTGCTGTTTTTTGTGCAAAGAGGTGGGCGAAGGGGACGGTTTTCTGTTCGGCCAGCGCTTGCAGGATTCGTGGCGCGCCCAGCATCGCGCCCAGTGCAGAAGAAAGGGTGGCGCCGAGGATGCCGGCCACCACCGCCGAACCCCATCGCGCTTTGTCGACCATCACCATCTGGTTGCTGCGCAGCTCCTCGGACGTGGCCACATTCGCCAGCACATAGGCGATAGCGATGTAGATGAGCATGGTCAGGAAAATGGAAAAAAGCGTGCCGAACGGAATCGACTTGCGCGGGTCCTTCAAATCGCCCGACAGGTTGGCGCCGGCCATGATGCCGGTCACCGCCGGGAAAAAGACCGCAAACACCTGCCAGAAGCTGGCGTCCTGAAAGTTGCCGTTTATCGAGAATTCGGGCACGGCCTCCACAGGCGTCAAGAAAAACGATAGCAGCGAAAGTCCAATGATCGTCATGATCACATACTGAATTCGGATGGCAAACTGCGCACTGACATAGGAAACCACAAGCAGGCCGATCCAGGCCAGCATCGAGATGAGCAGCGGCGGAAAGCCCGGCAAGATAAGGCGCATGCCTTCGGTGAAACCGATGATGTAGAGCGCCGCGGAGAGCGTCTGAGAAATATAGAATGGGATGCCAATGCTTCCGCCCGCCTCGAGGCCGAGGGAACGCGAGATGATCGAATAGGCGCCGCCCGCACCGATGCGGATGTTGGTGGTGATCGAGGCCATGGAAAAACCCGTGCAGATGGTAACCAGTTTGGCCAGCAGAATGATGATCACCGCGCCCCAGAAGCCGGCATTCCCCACGACCCAACCGAGACGCAAGAACATAATCACGCCGAGAATGGTCAGGACGTCCGGCGTAATGACACCGCTAAAGGTGCCGAATTTTTTGGCAGCGGCTTGCCGCCGGAAGAAGGGCCGCGCCTTCATCCGCAAGGCACGATAAATGACGGGCAGAGGTCTCATGGTTTCACTTAACGGATGTAAGAAATGATGACGGGACGCTAAAAATACCAAATAAATGTCTCATTGTCAAGGTTTTAGCTTGACAAACTTGGCAGAATTACACATCTTTGAGCGACGATGAAAAAGCCAAACTACGATTCTGTCGCCTGGTTTCCGATTCTCGCGGTCGGCCTGTCGA
The DNA here is from genome assembly GCA_046757165.1 of bacterium. Taxonomy (GTDB): domain Bacteria; phylum Zhuqueibacterota; class Zhuqueibacteria; order Oceanimicrobiales; family Oceanimicrobiaceae; genus JBHHXT01. The sequence goes on from JBHHXT010000038.1 coordinate 27,010, forward strand.
TGGTCGCGTTCACGATGATCAAGACGGGCCGCGATGCCGTGTTTTTCCAGCAAGACGGGCTGCGGAAGCTCCCTCTCGCCTACATTTGGATTGCCATCGCCGCGGTACCGGCCGCCATCATTCACCTGCGCGCGTTTGACCGCTGGGGCGCTCGCAAGACGCGCACGGCGCTGTTTTACCTCACGGCGGCTGTCTTTCTGCTCTTCGTCCCGGTGACCGCTCCCGAGCACCGCTTCTCGATGATCTTCCTGTTCATCATCGTTCCCACCCTGTTTGCTGCCGTGTTCGCCGGCGCCTGGCTGCTGGCAGGAGACCTGCTGGAGGGTGCCAGGCAAAAAGAGCTCGGCAAAGTCTACAGCCGCATCGGCGCTGCTTCGATGATGGGTGGTATCCTGGGCGGGCTGCTTTCCAAGTGGCTGTCGCTTGCTTTAGAGCCGCGGTATTTGCTGGCCGGGGGCGCTTTTTTTCTGGTGCTGGTCGGTTTGCTGGTGACGAAAGCGCATCGCGATTATCCGGCGGAAAACTACGCTGGATTCGAGGCAGAGATCGAGCGAAAGGCCGAAAGCTTCGGGGCAAAAAAGTCACAATTGCTCAAACAACGCTATGTGCAGATTCTGGTCGGCATCAGCACGATGGCGACGATAGCGGCCCTGTATATCGATTTCCAGTTTTACGCCACCGCCACCTTCACCGGCAACAACAACGCACAATTCTTCGCAAATTTCTATATCATCCTGAACCTTGCTTCACTCGCGGTGCAACTGATTGTCGCGCCCAGGCTGCAATCGAAGCTGGGCGTGGCCGGAGCGTTGCTTTTGCTCCCGTACGCCCTGCTCGGTGGCGTCGGCATCTTCAGTGCCTGGACCATCGTGCAGGCGCGCACGATCATGAAAGTGACCGAAGGCGGGCTGAAATCCTCGATTCACCGTTCGATGTGGGAGCAAGTCTACTTGCCCATCGACCGGAAGCTCCGCGATGTGGCGAAAACCGTGGTGGATGGCATGGTCGCGCGCGTGGCTGAAGGCATCGGCTCCCTTTTCCTCTTCGTGTGGCTCGCTCTGGAAAGCCGGCCGCTCGAGGCCCTCGACTTCAACTGGATCTCGTGGGTCATCTTTGCCCTGATTGTTGGCTGGATTGCACTGACGCGCTATCTGGGCAGGCTCGGATGCTCGGACATCGAACCGGTGGAAGGGTTCATCCGCTTGCCGGACGGGTGACAGACCGTCACCGCCCTCGGGAAGGGAAAACGGCGATAGGCCGGGTGAGACATTTTGGTCGGATCACCGGCGCTGCCGGCTTACGAAACGGCTGCGTCAATTTCCGCACGTGTCTGGTTCGCTGGTATCTTCTCCTATCCCTGGATTGTCTTTTAATGTCTTCTGTGAAAAAAGGGTGGCTTTGCTGAAAGAAGCAGCTTTAGACTTGATGGCAGAGATATGGGACTGCGCTTATAAGACATGGGCATTACCGTAGAACTGTGTGACAAAGCCGAGACGGTTTTGACGCTGAAAGCGTCATACAACGCAGCCCAGGGGTGCTGCATCCGCGGCACCCCTGGGTCATCCGGGCAATACCCACCTGAACCCCGAACGGGGTTCCACAAAGGGGACCACGTGCGCTTCAGCATGTTTGACCCGGTTGGGGAAAACACACAATCCCAAAACCGGCAAAACAACAACCGTCAAAAAAGGCGTCAAAAAAACACACAATCCGCGCACGGGCAAGACGACCGTCAAGAAAGGGAGCAAAAAGACCACCAGGAAGAAGGGCGGCAAAAAGACCACGGTCAAGAAAGGCAGCAAGAAGACAAGAACAAAGAGATAGCCAACTGCATAGGCCGCCGCATGCGGCGGCCCTTGAAAAATAGCAACAATTTGTTGTCGCCATTGGATCCACGCGGATCAAAAAACCACGCGGAAAAAGCTGCTTAACTCGATGTAAGAAATCCGTGTGGAATGTTTTGTCTTTTCCAGCGATCTCATCGCAAAAAGAGCATCTTGCGAGTGACCTTGACGAATTCACCGATTCTTAGTTCGTAAAAATACACGCCCGTTGCAACCGTTTTCCCTGCACCGTTTTTGCCGTCCCAAACCACGGCATGGCGTCCTTTGTCCTGGTTTTCGTTCACCAGGGTGCGCATTTCCTGCCCGGTCAGATTGTAGATTTTGAGGGTCACCTGGCCTGCTGTGTCGAGCTGATATTCGATGGTCGTGGAGGGATTGAACGGGTTGGGGTAGTTCTGCTGCAAGGCAAAGGTTCCCGGCAGGGGCCCTTTCTCTTCGACTGAGGTGATGTCCGGATTTTGCCACAACTGATCCGCAGCAACGTCCGCCACTGTCTGCACTTCCCCACTCGGCCATGTAATGGTGACCTCGGCCTTCGTCGCGCGGCCCAGGCCAAAGTGCAGAATCAAGCTGCTGGTCGAGGCGCAGGTGTGGCTGCCAGAGCGGACTTCGCGCATCTGGCGCACCCGATTCCCATGGCCCTGCACATCGGCTATTACTTCCACCCGGGCGCCGATGGCATCCGGGGTATTCCGGTATTTGCCTGAGAAGATCTCCGAATCTCCTAGCAGCTTGACTTGCAGCCAATGGTTGCCCAAAGTCGCGCTCTCGTTATGAAAGAGGGCTGAGGGCGTGCCGCCGCGGTTCACCACAAAAACATCCGCCCATCCATCTCGATCGTAGTCAGCGTATGCCACAGCGCGAGTCCCCCACGCCTGTCCCAGACCCACGCCCACGGTCACGTCCCGGAACAGAATTCGACCCGAGGAATCGAGACCATCGTTGCGGAAAAAATAATCCATGACCCGGTCATTGGTGGCAACGTGCAGGTCCAGATCACCGTCATTGTCGGCATCCACCCAGGCGGTGCCCCAGGAAAACCAGGGGGCGGCCACCGGGTTGGGTTCCACCACACGCTGCAAGCCAAAGCCGCCGCCATTCTCGATGAGCATATTCTTGTAGAGGTCCATCGTGCCGACATCGGTCAGGTAGATATCCAGGTCGCCATCGTTGTCAAAGTCACCGGCATCGATGCCCATGGCCGCGCCCGTGACATTTCCCAGGAATATGTCCGGCTGGCTCGTGAAGTACTCGGTAAAGGTTCCGGCCCACGTCCCATCTGCGGGATTTGGGCCATCATTGAGAAACAACTGGTCTCTCGACGGTCCATCCCCTTTGTTGGTGACATAGATATCCGGCCAGAGGTCATTGTTGAAATCCGCGAACATCAACGCCTGGGAGGCGCGATCCGCTCGGGCAGCGTTTTCCGTCGCAATCCTGGCCGGGATGGTGATATCGGTGAAGGTGCCGTCGCCATTGCTCAGGTAGAGCACATCCCGCTCCCCCTCGGGGAAGCCGCAGCAGATATGATTGCCAACATAGAGATCCAGAAATCCGTCCCGGTTGATATCGGCCCATGCCGCCGTCAGGGTGTGATTGAGAACCTTGCCGTCCGTGTCGATGCCGATGCCCACCCCCTCCTGCCGGTCCCCGAACAGGTCGGCGGGCGTGGGATCGGTCTCTGCTGTGACGTCAACATAGATGCCCCCCCGGTTCTGGTAAAGCGTGTTGCGTTCGCCAAAGTTGATGACGTAGATGTCCATATCTCCGTCGTTGTCATAGTCGGCCAGAAGCGCGCCGGTGCTATGGCGCGGATCGTTTGCGCCGGCAGCATTTGGAACGAGGTCAAATTTCCCCTGGCCGGTGTTGCGGTAGAGAAGATTCGGCGCCATACCCTGTACCAGATAGAGATCGGGGAGGTCATCCCCATCGACATCTGCAAAGATGGTTCCGGGCGAATGGCCTTCGCCAAAGTAGGTGTAGTCCGGCACGCGGGCCGCTTCGCTCACGTTCTGGAAGCGGATGTCGGTTTCCTCGCCCGGGGCAAGAACAAAGAGCGATTCCCTGAGATTGGCGACCGTCCCCTCTTCCTCAGAAATTTCGGTCAAAGCCGCGGTGACGATGCGATAGCGCTGTGGGAAAGGCCCCGTCCATCCGATCACGCCGCCTGCAAAGATAAAGGTGTCCGTCCCCTTGACGGCGAGCAGCACCTCCTTGACCTCGTTGTTTTGCCAGATGTCCATCGTCGTGATCATGTCGACAGGAAAAGTCACTTGTGGAGAGATCTCAGCCCACGCGCCTGCCGGATGATCCAGGTCGAGGAAGTAGACCTTGGCGCCGTCTGTCGCGAGCAGCTCCGGTTTCGCGGTGGCTCCTCCGACATCCAGCGCAGTCATGGCGTTGAGAGACATCCCCTGTGAAAAAGGCCCTGCCCAGGTCGGGATGGGCACATCCAGGTCCAGCCAGTAGAGGTCTTCGCCGCTGGCCGCCACAAGCTCTTTCCTCTGCGTTCCGGCCATATCCACTGCGGCGAGCGCCCCAACGGCAAACGTTGGGGCCGGCGTAAGAGTCAGCCCCCCATCGCCGTCCAGATCGAGACCGAAGATGGTGGCACCGTCCGTCCACAGGATCTCTTCTCGCAGACTCACACCTCCGACATCCAGCGCGGCCAAGCTTGTTATGGGAGATTGGAAATCAAACGGTCCGATGATTCCCTCCACCAGGCTTTCTCCATCCAGGAACGTGAAAAAGCCATGGACGTAGAGCTGTGACTCCCCTGCTCCGAAGGGCAAAGAAAAGGACGAAAACAGGTCACTGTCCAGCGTACTGCCAACGCCGATAGATGCTTGTCCCACAGGGCTGAAGTTGGACGCAACAGGAGGATTTCCTGCCGAACCAGGACTGAAAGAACCGGCCCAAAACGTCGCGACGCAGAACAAAACGGCTAATAGAATTCTGGATTTGAATCGGTCTGGTTTCATCATCGTATCCCTCCATTTCGTGCTGTGGCTAAAGTATTCTATCCCGGCGAGGCAGTTGAAAAAGTCCGGATCCTGAACAATCTGTCTGGCACAGGTGGATGTTGTCCTTGGAGACTAAGCCAACGAAAAGGTACGTCGCTGAGAGCGAATAAGCAACGAAAATGGGGCTTTTTTATTTGTTGAATGTCCCCAGTTGGAGGGATAGCTAATTCAAATCCGATCCAACACGGTTTGCAACCGTGTTTTAGGTACAAATCAGCGAGGGATACACAGTTGCAATCTGTGTAGGATCATTGTTTCTCCATTCTTGAAGTCTTGACAAGAAATGACAGAACTTGACTTGTCAGGGATCAGGGCGACTGTTTACGAAGTTGGCTTGCTTCTCAATTCTGACCCTGAAGCGCAGATCAAACGCAAAGTTTATAGCCGAAACATCCAATCAAAGGCAAACGCCGCTCCTTTGCCGGAAAACATGCCGTCTTGACTCGAGACCGCAAAATCCCAGGAAAAGATCGAAAAGTCGAGCGCGAAACCGACCGAAGAGGAAAGCCCTCGGTTTCCCCCAACCGCTAGGCCGGCGCGCAGCGGTATGAAGCCTATCAGACGAAATTCCCCGCCGAGCGCGAGACGTGGATTGGTGGAAGCCGCCGCGCTGGCGCTCAGGACCTGAATGTAGTCCACGGCGATGGTGAGCCTTTTCGTGGTGCGGGCGAATCCGAGTCGCAACTGCCGCGGCAAGTTTGTGCTAAAGGGCTGGATGTCGACTTCTTCATCCGAGTCGACGATGACGGAATCGATGTCTGAGTCCTGGAGTTTTTGCAAAGAAACAGAATCAGCTCTGAAGGTGTAGGTCAGGCGTTTGGTTTCAGTTTTCCAATTCACGCTGTTTATTAAGTTGGTTATCCCCAGGCTTGCCGTCCACCTGGTGTTCAGATTGGTTGCCGCACCCAGATCGAAGGCCAGTCCACTGCCTCCAAGAGCGCGGTCGATGACGATGCGGCCGCTGCTGTGGACGCCATCGATATCAGTGTAGATCTGGCTCGAGGCTTCCACCACTTTGCCGTAGGCGAAACCACGCAGAATCTTGGCAGAGACACCGACGGCCACCTCCCGCGGTCCGA
>JBHHXT010000039.1:0-31636 GCA_046757165.1 bacterium
CCCGACGCAAACGGCTCCCAACCGGGGGGACGGGCCGGTGTAGTTCAAGCTTTAGCTTGCAGGGGCGGGGAAAAACACGCTAAAGCGTGAACACCCCGCCTAATCCAAGCCCGACGCAAACGGCTCCCAACCGGGGGGACGGGCCGCTGTTCAAGCTTTAGCTTGCAGGGGCGGGGAAAAACACGCTAAAGCGTGAACACCCTATACCAGCGCGCGCTTATTCATCCTCCCCAATTATCCCCTCGCGCATGGCATATTGGGTCAGCTCGGCGATACTCCAGATGTTGAGCTTCTCCATAATGTTGCGTTTGTGAGCATCAACGGTCTTGCGGGAGATATTCAAATCGCTGGCAATGCTCTTCGAGGGGTCTCCGGACGCGATTCGTTGCAAAATTTCCAGCTCGCGAGCCGTGAGCTTTTTCTGAGCGCTACCATCCTCACTCTGCACCGTAGTGACGTAGTCCTCCTGGATCACCTGCAACATCTCTTCACTGAAATAGGACTTTCCGCTGACCACGGTGCGGACCGCCTCGACCAGCTCATCCTCGGTGCACCCCTTGAACAGATAGCCGCAGGCGCCGGCGGACAACATGCGTTTGACATAGGTCAAGTCCTCCATCACCGAGAGCGCGATCACTTTGGTCTCCGGGTTCGCTGCCATTATTTTTTGCGTCGCTTGCATGCCGGAGACCTGCGAGCCGCGCAGCATGATGTCCATCAACACGATATCCGGAGACAATTCCTCGGCCAAATCGACGGCCTTCTGGCCATCCCCGATTTCGCCGACCACGTTGATGTCGGGCTGCTTTTCGAGCAGCGCGCGCAGACTCGCCCGGATAAGCGTATGGTCCTCGACCAGCAACACACTAAGCGGCATCGGTTTCCTCCGTTCTTAGCGGCACAGCAATCATAACGGCCCCGCCTTTTGGCCGGGACCTGTCAATCTCCAAATGTCCCCTGTAATGCTCCGCCTGAATTTGAATATTGAACAAGCCGTAGCCATGACGGTAGGTATGGTGATTATTTGAGTGCTTTGAGCTGAATCCAACGCCATTGTCCTCGACCACGACCCGGTAGTGATTGCGCCTCCGGCTCAGCTTAATGGTGGCCGTATCTGCCCGGGCATGTTTTGCCACATTCAGAATAAGCTCCCGAATGGCTTTATAGAGAAACACGGCGACATCCTGCTCAACCGGTTTGTTCCGACCATCATCTTCTATTTTGATATCGATCTGATATTGCCGCTGACAAAGTACGACGAACGACTCGACAGCCGCTTCTAACCCCAAATCATATAACGCCGGTGGAATCAGATCGAAAATGAGAGAGCGAGTTCCTTTCATGAGCTGACGCAGGGTTTGCGTGAGCTGGTCAAAATCCTGGCGTGCTTCCCCTGATCCCCACTTTTTCTTGAGCTGCTCGATCGAGCGGGTGCAGACAATCAAGGTCTCTCCGATGCGGTCGTGCAGCTCTTCGGCGATGCGCTTTCGTTCCTGCTCTTCCGCTGAGGACAACCTCACCGTCAAGGCCCGCAGTTTTTCCTGAGCCTGTCTGAGATGCCGGTTGGAAACCAGAATGTGAATGGCATAGGAAACCACAATAAGCAGGATGGCAGACACGGCGAAACCAACCGCGACGATAAATTGCGTTGAATCTGTCTCGAGCAAGAGATAATCCTCAGGTAACGATACGTGGTCTAAATGTCCCGATCCTAATGCAGCAAGGCTGCAAATGAATGGAACGCGGATTCAACGGACTTAACGGATTGACACGGATCTGATTTTGCGTGAAAACTTCCACTGACTTCGACACATTACGTGAATCATCATTAAGTCCAATCCGTACCGATCCGTCAAATCCGTGTTCCATTTTGTTTGCACTTTTTTGCAAAAGATGGGTGGTCATAACAGAATTAAGAATCAATAACATCAAAATCAACATAAGAAAATAGTTTACTAAAGAACAAGTAAAAAGCTTACAAATTTTGCCAGAATGCCAATAGATTTTCATTCATGAGTTAAGTAGGGTTAAGGAGGTGCAAAAGGAGGGGAAATATTTCCCCCTGAGCGCGTCATTCATGACGCTTCCCAAACTAAGCCTGGCGGTCAATCGCGCGCGATTTCGCAAGCAAGATGCGTGCGCTACTTTGTCACCGCTCCGGTTTGGGACCGCAGGTTCAGCTACACTCCAGTTTAGTATGGCTGGGAAAAGTGACATTCGAGATGCTGCGAGTACGTGGTTATCGTACAAAGTTGCAGGTTGTTCTCCCATCGTGTGCCGGAAAAACAGAGTCAAGGGTTGTGTTGAATCCTGCTCTGCTGCCAGGGCAGGTGGGTCACCAAGTAGCTTCCGCTTTCTCTCTAACTGTTGCCAAACTCAAGAAAGGTGGTCAATCCGCTATTCTAATGTCAGATTTCCTATTCTTTCAGGTTATTCAAGACACAGGCAGCCTGATTCATAATCTTTCATTAGAATAAGGAGAGACACCATGAAAACTTTCGTTCGTATTTTGGCGATTGTTTTGCCCCTCGTGGGCTGTGCCGCGTCTGGCTTCGGTCAGCCGATCGCGAGATTTACCGCGAATCCGTTGCAGGGCGATGCCCCGCTGACGGTGCAATTCAACAATCGCTCGCAAGGCGAGATTACCAGCAATGCCTGGGTGTTCGGAGATGGCCAGACGAGCAATGCCAGAAACCCGGAGCATACCTACACGGTTCCAGGGGTCTATACGGTCAAGCTGACGGTCACCGGCCCGGGCGGCAGCGACACCAAGGAGCGAGCTGACTACATCACCGTCACCGGGCAAGCGCTCAATCGGCCGCGGGATTTGACCGCGCAAGTCGCGGACAATGCCGTCGCGCTGCAGTGGATGAAGCCGGCGACCGGCGACGGCGGCGCGCCGTGCGACACGGCGCTGGTCGCTTATGATGACGGCAGCTCGGAGGTCGCGCTGACGACGACCACCGACAATATCGAGCTGTGCGTGCGCTTCACACCAGACTCTTACCCTGCGACCGTCCTGGGCATGCTCTTCCTGGGCGGCATCTCGACGCCGGACGAGTACGGGCTTTGGGTTTACCTCGATCCTGACGGCCAGGACAACGGCCCCGCCGGAGATCCCGTTTTCGCCGGCGCGGTCAATATCACGCAGGTGGGGGCAAATGGCGGGGTTTTTCCCGACCCCATCGTCGTTGAGAGTGGAGACTTCTACATCAGCCTTGTCAATCTGCCAACCACCAACGGTTATGCCGTCGGCCTGGATAACAACTCGGCCGATGCGGGTCGTTCCTGGCTCAAGCTGAACCAGCAAGTTCAACGGCTCACCGGCACGCAGTTCGAGGGCAATCTCGTCATCGATGCTGTCGTCGAGCAGTGCAATGCCGGCAGCACAATCATCACCACACTCACGCCCGGCAGAAAACGCGAACCGTTGACTGCCAGTCCGGCCTTCGCCGACGTGGCAACCCAGGCCTCGTTGTCAGCGCCGGTCTATGCGCACAACACTAACGGTTTTGCCAGGGTAGGCGAGAATCTGCTCGGCGCACGGTTCACCCTCTCGACCACATTTGCAGCCGCAGCCCTGCAAGGATTCCATGTCTATCGCTCAACCACCCCCCCGGTGCAAATCGACCCTGCCAACAGGATCCGGCAGAATCAGAGCGCGGACGATACGACGTTTACAGACCCCAATCTCCAGCCCGGAACTTACTACTACGCTGTGACAGCGCAGTACGACCAGGGGGAGAGCGGGCCGTCCAACGAAATTGTGGCGCAGATTGTGGCCACAACCCTCAATCCACCGCGCGACCTGCAGGCGACCGTTGCCGGCAACACCGTGGCGCTGGACTGGCTGGCGCCCGAGAATGGTGGGGGCGGCGGCATGGTGCCCGAAACCGAACCCAACGATTCGCCGGAGCAGTCAGACCCGTTCGCTTTTGGAGAAACAGCCCAGGGCGCCATCGATCCCGAAGGAGACGGCGACTTCTGGCAGTTCCAGGGTACCTCCGGGCAGCGCGCGGTCATCGATGTCGATGCCCAGGTCAACGGCTCTGCACTGGACGCGGTCATCGGCCTCTTTGTCGACCAGGACGACGATGGCGACGGGCTGCCGGATATCGTCGATGCCAATGACGATTCCGGCGGCTCGCTCGACTCACGCCTGGACCTCACGTTGCCCAGAACCGACCGCTACTTCATCCTGATCGTCGACTTCTCCGCCCTCAGGGACAATCTTCCCGATGAAGGCGGACCAGACTATTTCTATGAGATGAGTCTGAGCTCCTCCAGCACAACAACCTCAGCGGCGAACCCTGCACAGACCAGTCACAACAAGCGCTTCCGTCTTGATGTGGCCACCCTGAAGGCAAAGCTAAGAGCCGTGGCTCAGACAAGATTCGAAGCACGCGGAGAGCGGAACTCGCACCTGACCCACGCAACCGCGGAACTGCAAAGCTACAATGTCTACCGCGCCACCTCGACGCCGGTGCCGTTGACGCCATCGAACCGGATCGCGACGGTCGACGCCGGGGTCACCACTTTCGACGATACAGGTTTGTCAGCCGGAACCTACCACTATGCGGTCGCCGCGGTCTATGATGACGGGGAGAGCGGGCCGTCCAACGAAGCATCTGCTACCGTGTCCACAAGCGGCGGCACTATCGAAGTTAGGGTAGAAGACACGCAGACGATTGGCAGCGAATTCTGGGTTGATATCGCGGTGGCCGGGGTCGCGAATTTCTTCGGGGTCAGTTTTGACCTCGGGTTCACCAACAGCAGTTTTGTCGACGTGGTAACGCCGACCAGCAGCAACGTGGTCCCGGGTGACTTTCTGGGCAACGATGTGGTCTTTGCCACCAACGTCGATGAGGCAGCCGGTACAGTCAGCATCGGCATCAGCCGCAAGAGTGGTCAGGGCGGTGTCGACGGGGGCGGGGTGGTCGCGCGGGTGAAATTTGTCTCCCGGCCGTCGACGCCTCCTGGCACTCAAAGCGAATTCTCGCTGCGCAGCGTCACTGCGAACGACCCGGATGGACAGCCGATCAGCCTGTCCGCCTCAGGAGCGACCGTCACCTTCACCCCCGGACTCATCGTCTGGCCAGGCGACACGGACAACAACGGCGTCGTCAACCAGGCCGACGTCCTGCCACTGGGACTGCACTGGGGCAGAACTGGCCCGGCGCGTGACAACGCCTCGACTGCCTGGGTTGGACAGCCGGCCGAACCCTGGACGCCCGAAACCGCCACCTATGCCGATGCCAACGGCAACGGTGTCGTCAACCAGACCGACGTGTTGCCCATCGGATTGAACTGGGGCCAGACACATTCGGCGCCAGCGGCACTCGCGAAAGCACACAACCCCACCCTGGCAAAACTGGCGGCGGGTGGCACGGCCATCCTTCGCCTGGAGATCGTTGGCAAAGCCAACCCGGGCGAAGCCTTCCAGGTGAAGGTCATCGTTGAAAACGTCAGCGATCTCTTCGGCATTTCGTTCGAGATCGCCTATTCGCCGACCACATTCATGCAGGCGCAAAAGTCGAATGCAGGCGACTTCCTGGGAAGTGACATTGTCTTCGTTGATAATATCACCGAGGGGTTGATCAGCATCGGCCTGTCGCGCAAAGCCGGCCAGGGTGGGGTTGACAACTCTGGTGTCGTCGCCATCATCGATGCGGTGATGTCAAATGAGGCAAACATCGAAGACCACACCTCGTTGACGTTGCAGAACGTCGCGGCCAATGATCCGAATGGCGTTGCCATCGAATTCGAGGTGCAGAGTGGCGCGGTTATCACCGACGTTCATTCCGGCTCAGGCACGCTGCCGGACCGCTTCGTCCTCAATCCGAACTTTCCGAATCCCTTCAATCCGGGCACGCAGATCAGCTACGCATTGCCGCGACAAGCGTCGGTCCGGATTGACATCTACGACCTGTTGGGCAGGCAGGTTCGGACCCTGGTCGACGAAACCATGCCAGCCGGACGCCATGCCATCGTCTGGGACGGCCGAGACCAGCACGGCCAGGCGGCAGCGTCCGGGGTGTACATCTATCGCATCCGCGCGGGCGAGTTTGTGGAAAGCCGCAGGATGCTGCTGGTCAAATAGTCTCTGTGATTTAGCGGGGGGTCCAGTCTCTTATATACTGGGCCTCCCAATTTATTAGAACAGACTCTCGAAATGAGAATCACTTGAAAATTCAACGAAAGACGGAGGCATGAAAATGACAACCTACGACATCTATCAAAACAAGACCGGTGTTTTCGAAGCCGTCAAACAGGGCTGGTCCTGGCCCGGTTTCTTCTTCAGTTGGATCTGGGCGCTCGTCAAGGGGATGCCCGGTCTGGGGTTTGGTCTGCTCATCGGCGCCTTGCTAGTAGGCGCTCTTCTGGGCGCACTGCAAGCTCCGGAGGGCATCGTGAACTTGTTGGGCCTGGCAATTTCCTTGTGGGTCGGCTCGCAAGGCAACAAGATGCGCGAAAAGAAGCTGATAGAAAAAGGCTATGACTACGTCGAGACCTTGACCGCAACCTCGGCGTACACCGCCATTGTCGCGGCAAGAAGCGCCACACTCACCCACTCAGATCTCGCTTATGTGGAACAGGACAATGCCGGCACGCGCCACGACCGCGCGGAGCATACAGAGGCCATCTGTCGCGCTGACGACCCTCTGGAGCCCCACTTGCGGTATCAGTTCGAAAGTGAGGCAGACGCCAAAAAGGCCATGCTCGCCCTCGATTTCATCCATGTCGCACAGGATACCGGCAATTTGATTTGCACCCGACCCCTTGCTTTTGGTGTCTACGGCGATGAAGGTCACGGATTTGAAGCTTTCCTGATGGGAAAGGAGTTAACGGCTACGCAGTGGCAGCGCGCAAAAACTCTCTTTGCAGAGCATGGCGGGATTACAAAATCAGAGCACCAGGCGGCGGATGCTCTGCCCGCGTCGCATGTCCAACAAAGTGAAGGGACTTTTTGAGTGGCCACAAAAGGAACGAATCATAGAGGCGCTGAAGAACGCCATCTAAAGAGCATGCCCCTTTTCTGAACCGCTAATTGACGCGAATGTACGCGAATATGGTTTTGATTTGCTGATTCCAGCTGAGGTCACCCCGCAACTTCTCAACCCTTGTTTTGCTTCTACACCGACCTCGAACCACCAAAAAATAAGGCCCGGGTCCTGACGGACCCGGGCCTCTGGCTCAATTAGTGGGTGGGATAGAGAGGAGGATTCTATAGGACACCCGACGAAACGATGCCGCTATTTCATCAGGACCAATTTCATAACTTGCACAAACTGCCCGGCGCTGAGCTGGTAAAAATAGACGCCGCTTGCAATCGGCCGCTCTGAAGCGTCACGGCCGTTCCAGACCACAGAATGGCGCCCCGGCTGCAATTTCTCATTCACCAGTACTTTCACCGTCTGTCCCAGCGCATTGAATATTTTCAGGTTCACAGTCATCGCTTCCCCGGCCGGGACGCCGAATTCTATGGTCGTCGAAGGGTTGAATGGATTCGGGTAATTCTGCTCGAGCGAGAACGCTTTCGGAACGCGCGAGTCGACATCGTGCTGCACCGGTGGATTGGCCGGGTCGTAGTTCGCCTCGCGCAACCAGAGCTGCGAAATCATCGCATCGCCCTCGCCATCTATCTTGCTGACTCGAACTTCAATCTCGCCATCGGAATAAATGTCCCCCGGTAGTGGCTGCCATTCCACACGTTTACGTCCAACCTGTACCTCAAAGTCGTCAGTGAAGCGTGTTTCGTCCACCGTGATACGTTGCTTCAGATAGTCGCCTACCTTATTGAAAAACTCGGCGCTCATCTCGTATTGCACGGCTGGATTTAGCTCTGTGAAGCGGTAGACCACTTCCGAGGGATGTTTTGCGATGGTTTCATGCGGCTCAGTGCCCCATGTCTGGCTGCGGACGCCCTGCACCAGGTGAGCGTCGTGGTAGATGTCGCTGCCGCTGTCTTCATGGTAGTACAGCGGCAAATAGAATGCTGGCGTCTCTTCGAGTGCAGTCATGGTGCCGTAGCTCGACTGCGCTGACAGTTGCAGGCGGTAAAAGCCGGGCCTCACTTGCCAGCCGATGTCATCCCGGCGGTCCCAGGTAAATCTCTTGACACCAGGCACCAACCAGCCCAGCGGAATTTGCCGGACCGTGTGATCGGTCTGTTCGTCCGTCAGGGCCAGGCTGACTTTGCCATGGTCGGTCAGCTTCGAGTGCACCGCCAGATGGTCGAGGTCCTGGCTCAACGTAACCTTGAACGCTTGCAGTTGCAATCCAAGCTGATAGCGCTCGGCACCAGAGGTTTCAGACCACCTTTCGAGTACAAACGCCTGGTCATAGCCTGACCAGATCTGTCTTGCCTCTGCTGCAATGGAAACCTGACCAAAAATCACGTGCACGTTGACGGGATCGACACAGCCGTGCCCGGTTCCTGCAACGACTGCCAGCGGCTGCAAATCCGCCGTCAGCTTTTGAACCTCACAATAGCTGCGGTCCGTGACATAAAGATTCCCCCAATGGTCCACGTCAATCGAGGTGAGCTGGCTTTCTTCCCGGCTCTCGTAATGGTTCTGCCAGTGCAGACCGTCGGCATTAACGGACAACTCCACAATGCGGCGGTTGCCGGTATCGGCGACATAGAGAGAGTTGGTGCACACGCCATTGAACCGTCCTGGCGTGATAGCTTTCGGGCTGAAAAAGCCGCCTTCTCCCCTTCCATACTCGCCGAACGTGTAACGCAGCGTCGTGTTTTCTTCCTGCAAAGTAAAGCCTACGATACGATGATTGCCGGTGTCTGCCACCCAGATGATATCGTCTGTTCCATCGAACGGCGTGCCGGCATCATCCCAGGCGACGTCGTACGGATGGTTCAAAACGGTATTGCCAAAATCGAATTGATAGTGCAACTGTGTTTCCTCACCCTTTCCTCGCAGGCTCAGCACAACGATGCGATTGTTGCCCGTGTCTGCGACATAAACTCTCCCGTCTGCATCCCGGTCGATGCCGTGCGGACGATTCAAATCCCCCGGGCCGCCACGATTGCCATACGCCTTAATCCAGCCGTCATAATCACCGTAGATGATTCGGTTCCACGCCGGGTCGGTCACAAGCTGCGCGTATCTTGCGGTGAAAAACGGCGCCTCGTTGAGCTGTGTTACTGAGGAGACTAGCACCCCTGCGTAGGGCTTCTGGAAAAGCGTCCGGCCCAGCCTTTCCTTCGTGACGGCCCGTGTCAGTTTGTCGATGCCGTGGTCGCGGCTTAACGCTTTGTGAATCAGAGTCGGGGCCTTCTGGCTGCTCTTCTCGCTATAGAGTTCAAAGGTGTCATCGCTGAAATCAGATTGCGATGCAGCGCTGGTGACGCTGTCAAAAGCATTCAGACTGGCAAACAGGCCGCTGGTGCTCTGCAGTTTCCATTGGTTGCGTACGGTTTTGAAGGTCAAAACAATCTCTTTTTCAGAACCTGAAGTCGCAGGAGAAACCTTGGTCACCACCACAGCCTGATCGCCTTCAAAAGAAATTTTCTGTGTCCTTAATTCTATATTCGGCATGCTGCGAGCATTTAGTGACTCGAACAAGTCACTTTTCTTAAAAAAACTTAACTTCCGGTTCCCGGCGAGATGGGTCAGGGCCCGCGGCTCATCAAATTCCTCAGCCAGGACCGCCCGAAACATCTGGAGGTTGCCGGTCCGTAGAGCTTGCCGCACCTGATCGATCGCTAGCTGGAGCAGCCCGGGCTCATCGATCTTAGCCTGAAACAAGCCAAGCGCCTCGGGTTTGGATTTCTTGAAGGATAAGAACCCGAATGCGGTCAGGGATAGGCAGCAGGCGATAAGGAACCCGGAAGTTGTCTTGCTGTTCATGTGATGTTCCCCTGCAAGTTAGTAGTTCAAAACCAGCCCAAGTTGAAAGATGTCGGCGGTAAAATCATTGGAAGTGAAGTACCGTTCGTATTTGGCCTCAAATGTGGCATTGGACATGAAAGAAAGAAAGCCATCCTGCAACAAATCCGTGAGCTTGTATTCAATCTTGAATCCGAACAGATGCGCGTTGAATTTCTCCAGCTTGTAATCTGAAGTCATGACCTGCTGCACCGCCGGGTAGGTGTCGCGAAAGAAGTAAGCCGCACTTTGCTGGTAATAGCGGTAGCGGTAGCGAATGAGCACTTTGTCATTGAAATACTGGTGGTAGAAGAAGCTCATCGTGTGTGACTGCACCTGCCAGTCGTCACGATAGAAACGGTACTCCATGTGCAGCGAGGTTTGCGTTTTGAAGTAGCGATTGAGCTTCAGAAAAACCGCGGCGCGCGTCCGCTGCAACGGATGGTTCTCCAGCAAAATCTCGCCGGCGGCGTTCACCGTGCGGTAAGGATTGCTCTGAAAACCGTCTGCATAGGAGAGGTCCACACCGGCCCGCCCGATCAATTTCGGACTCAACGCCTGCGTCAGCGTGAGATTGGCGCTGTGGGAGCGCTTCGTGTGCGATGTATCAGCTCCCAGCGGCCGGATGTCATCCCAACCATAACTGTAGGAGGCGGCGACATTCGTGTTTCTCTGATTGAAATCGACGTCCCCTGCAACGGTGACCATTCTGCCGAGGTAGTCACTTTCACGACTGTAGTAGTAGCTCGTACGAAAACCAGGCAACGCCAGGCCGATATTGAGCTCGTTGCGGTCCTTGGTGAACGACTCGTTCGCTGGCTCATCTTCGTCAACCGGACGCGAGGCGCCGGTAATACCATCCGTGGGGGAAGGTGTGGCAGCGAGTCCGCGAATCGGCGGGATGATCACGCGATCTAGGCTATAGCGCATCAAAAACTCCAGATTGCCCAGCACCCGTTTTGCGATCTCCACCGCTGGCGACTGCACGGTTGTCCCGCTGTTGTCGCTGAACAGATTGGTACGGAAGCTGACTTTCTCGTCGGCCAGGACAGAGGGAATGAATGCCAGCAAGAGAATACAGGTAACAAGTTTCAAGAGCTTTGGTTTCCTTTAGTGACGAATTGAATCCTATACCATTCTACGAGTCATGAGCATCGTCTACCGGGAAGCGGGGATGAACTCAATTGCATGCACAGCCTCCGCCAGCGCCTCCATGTCCCCCCATGCTCCCTTCGCGTGTCTCCAGAAAGTGGCGCTCCATGGCGGTCTCCTCGGCCACCACATCAAAGGCCATGATGCGGTCTGCCAGGTTCTCGCGCTCATACGGCTTGACAGTCGCGCAGGCGCTGAAAACAAAGGGGCACATCGAGCTGACGAGTATCAAAGTCATAAAACGCATGTTCTCTACTCCTCGAGGTTTGTTTCATTTTTTCTGGTTGTCCGCTTACTCCTCCCTCTCTTCCTTTTTCCATCCCTGAGCAAGGTGTCGATTTGCTCTCTGTACTCCTGGAAGTGCTCGGCCTTAAAGCCGGAGTGGAGGTAACGAATCCAGCCGTCCCGGTCGATGATAAAGGTCGTGGGCATGGCTTCGACATCGTATGCAGAAACGACCTCTTTCTTTTTGTCCCACAGCGACCTGAGTTTGATCGAGTAGGTTTGCAGAAATTCAAGGGCCTTTTGGGGCTGATTGTCGATGTTGACTGCGACGACTTTCAGCCCGTGTTTGCTGTACTTTTTGCGCAGGAGGTCCAGAAAGGGCAGCTCCTGACGGCAGGGCTTGCACCAGCTCGCCCAGAAGTCGAGCACCACCACGTGGCCGCGCAATTTGCTCAGCGTCACCTGCTCGCCATCAAATGTGGTCAGAGAAAAATTCGGGGCCTTGCTGCCGACCACCGGCTGCTTGGTCAGCGCTGGCTGTGCGACCAGCGCAACGAGCAAAACAATTGCGTTTCTCTTCACGTTCGTGCACCTTGTCTTATCTGTATTGGGCCCCGAGGTCAACCCAGTTGACGAACTGGCGAATTTCGTCATCTGTGAGCGTATTCTCGCCGTCCGGGTGCGGGCCGGCCCCCTGGAATTCCTCCAGCCCCAGCAGTCTATTGATCAGGCGGCTCTTACGAGAGCGAGGCGTGCTGCGGAACCGGCTGCCGGCGTTGTCTTCCATCTCGAAGAGGTTCAGGTAAGCCAACGAAAACAGCGGCTCGTTGACATCCTTTGACAGGTTCAGGTCGAGGTTGCCGCCGGGTGTGGCACCACTGTGGCAGCTCACACATTTCGACGAGATGATCGGCTCGATGGCGAAGCCGAAGCTGACATTCTGCCGCCCATCTTGCGGCCCCACCAAATCTGTCGCTGGCAGCGTGGCCGCCATCGGGCTTGAATTACCGGACTCCTGGCCGCGTGGACCGTGGCAGCCGGTGCACCTCGGGAACGCTTCGCCCGGACGAATCGTAACCCAATTGCGCTTGATGACAATCGCCCGTCCAAGGGAATCCAGCGTATTGAATGAAATCGGAATGTTGGCGGGCACGCGAACGGAAAAGGAGCCGTCCGGCTGCACCGGCGCCACGCCGATGATGCGTTTCTGCTCAAAGCTGTTCCCGCCGATGGGGCCGCGGTCGCCTCTTGGCCGTGGCATGCCCTCGATGACCATCACGTGCTTGACTTCCTGTATGGCTTTGTCTGGCCGCGGCTGGCCATCGTTTTGCTGCCGGAAGTAGACGTCCTGCACGGTAAACACGCCTGAGGGTTGTGCCCGGTCCAGGGTCGACGGAATCACCGGTGGCACGGGCCGGTCGCCGATGACCACCGCGTCGTACTCGTGGTAATCCGGGTCATTATAGAGCAGGCGTAGGTCACTGCCGTCCGGCTCCAGCGTGTACAACCCGAAGTCTGGCTCGATTTCCTCCACGACATTGTCGTTATCATCCGTGAAGGTACCATGTCTCGGCGAAAATGAAACGAGCACCCGGCCATTTGGCAGGGGGTGCGGATATTTGAACACACCCTTTTCATAGGGTGGCCCGCTGGTTTCCACCTCCGGCGTGATGTTGATGACATCCGCTTCTGCCATCGGCTCGCCGGCGGCTGCGGTGTGTTTGACGATCACCAGCGGACCGCGGTCCCCGTTGACCATACCGGAATGCACAGCGATAATGCGCCCATCCGGCAGCTCGCGCGCATGGAAGAACGTGCGCATCCGGTGCGGGCTGAAAAATGTGAACGTGCCGTGTCCATCCGGGTGAGTGAAGAAGAGCGGGAAGCGGTTGATCGGGCCGTGGTGCTCCCAGCGCGTGTACAAAATCCTGCCGTCGCGCATGACAATCGGGTCGAAATCGTCGCTGGCGTTGAATGAGATGCATTCGATGTTGCTCCCGTCTGCGTCCATGATGTGCATCACTTCTGCGTCGCGCTTGTTGTATTCGTCTACAAAGCCGGGACGATTGGAAGTGAATAGAATTTTGCCGTTCGGCAGATAAAGGGGATCGTGGTCGTCATGCTCCGGGTCGCGGGTCAACTGGCGCAGGCTGGTGGCGTCAACGTTCATTTCATAGATGTTGAAGCTATCGTTGCGATTGCGGCGCATGGAAAAGAGCACACGCAGCCCGTCGTATGAAATCTCCGGATCGCAGACATCTCCTTCGGTGAGATTGGTCAAATTGGTCAGCTTTCCACCCGGCGAGGCCGGAATCAGGGAGAACAAATTCCCGCCGGCGGAGAACCTGTTGAGCGTGCCCTCACGCGTCGCTTTGACAAAGATGATCCCGGATGGCGCGGACTCCTGGATGAGATCATCCGGCACGCCGCCGCTGCAGCCGGCGGCAAGCAGGGCGGTCAGGCTGAAGGTGAGCAGCCTGTCTTTTGTTTTACCTCTCTTCTCTTCTTTTGTGAGGTCTCGGTGTCTGTCCATAGATGTTCTCTCCTTGGGCGCTCAGTGCGCTGACAATGAACAACGCTTTATCGATAGTTGACGGCCCGTACTTAACGCCTACGTAAATAAGTGAATAAGCAAGTATTTCACCGTAGCCATACCCCGTATCCTCGGAGAAGCGACCCACAAGGGGTCGTGGCTACGTCCTTCCCTGGCCCCGCTCACTGTAGAAAAAAAGAGACGCCGATGGCAAACTCCAGGTTGTTGTTCAACCAGGAGGTGTCTTCTTGCCCGCTCGAGAAAATGTGGTCGTTGATCTCATAGCGGAGATAGGTGGTTTTTCCGATCGGGAACTTTGTACCAACTCCCAGACTCACGGTCAGGTTGGATTCGGAATGCTGGCGCGTCACGCCCAGCCCGACGGTGCCATAGGGCACGACGCGGCCAAGCGGCAGCGAATGCGTCACGCGGCCGCTGTAATAAACGACTGTCGAGCTGCCCTGCTCAGGCGCTGCCAGGCCGACCTTTTGCAAAAAATCCTGGCCGGCTCTGGCAAAGCCGACGGTTGCCCCCAGGGAGAGCCGCTGGTCAAAATGGTGCTCATACCGGATTCCGAAGTTGAGCGAATTCTGAAATCTGTCCGCCGCATAAAAGCCGGTGAACGGAAACAGCTCGTGCACTTTCGAGCCGGATTGGGCAAAAGCGCTGCATGCGAGTGGGAGGCTTGCCAGTAGAGCGAATCCAATTCTTTTCATCTTCAAATCCAAACTCCTGATTTAGAGGCGTGGTGGAGGTTGAGTCCCCCGGCGCCTTTAGTCCCAAAACTTCCCGACCAGCAACCCAATGGTCACCTCCTTGAAGTGTCTCACGCCTTTGCCAACAAAGACGGTGTAGACGGAGGCGTTGACCAGCAGTGAAAGATTCTGCCGAACAAATTTTCTGGCACCTACGCCATAGTTGACCGCCATGTGGGACACGCTACCGGTGTCGATGCTGCGCTCTGGCACCGTGTTGATGACCCCCATGCCGCCGGTCAGGTAGGGCAGCCAGGATTTTCTTTGCTGCAAAAGGTACAAGAAATTCGCCATGATCAAGTAGGAATCCGCTGCCTGGCCGAGCGCGTGCTTGAACGAGCCTTCCAAAGCCAGGCGTGGTGTCTGGTGGAAGACGAACTTCCAGTTGTAGGTGAAATCTGTTTCCAGCACCCCCATTCCGAAGGCGTAGCCAAACCGGCGGTACGTCGAACCCTCGCTTTGGTAGGACGTTGCAGGCCGGATTTCGTCCGGAGCGCGACCGCCGGAAGCGGGCACGCCACGTCGTGACGTGCCCTTCGCTGCCGCAGCACCCCGGTGACCGTTCGTGGCCGCATGCAGCTCAGGTTGCCGTGACATTTGCCCGGCCCGGCCCTGGCTGGCCGTGCGCCGCTTTTGGCTTCTGGCACGCTGCCGCTCGCGGTCTGGCAACTGAACTTGCATCCACCCCTTCTTTCCAGGAGCAAATTCAATCTTGACCCACTTGCTGCGCTGCCCGATGACGCGCACGGTATCCCCTTTCACGAGAACGGTCAGGGGTGAATCGTCGACCATCGGTAACGAAAAGACTTTGACGCCGTCGAGGGCGATGAGCGCCCGCTGCTGCGCGGTTGCTTGTGCGGTTGTGCCAACCAACGCGAGCACCGCAAAGCAGGCAAAGAGATAGGCACACCCGCCATCGAAAAGAAGCACGGCGCCAGAGCGGCTTCCAAGGCACAAGTTGGTTGTCGTTGAATCAGTCATCGGTCATCGAATCTCATCGCTGTCGTGGTCTGGAGGCCCGATGGGCGTTTATCATTAAAGACCAACCACGAATCCCAGTCGAAACTCGCTATTTTGTGCAAGTGCTGGTTCTTCAGTGCGCGATACGCGTGCGCCCAATTTGTACAGCAACCGGTTGAATCCAACCTTGATCTGAGTCCTTTTCGTCAGGGGCACCAGAAGGCCAGCGCCAAGATTGACCGTCACCAAATGGTCGACCGGCGGCTCAATCACCGTGGTTTGCCCGGCGCCAATCTCGAGGCGCACGGCATGCGGATCAATGGTCATCACACCTGCGCCCACACTCAGAAAGGGTCGCAATCGCCAGAGAATTGGCCTCAGGCCCCCGAATCTGAGGTTCAGGCTGACAGGGTAAACCGAATACCTGGCGCTGACTTCGGATGCTGCATGTGAAATCTGCTGTTGGGTGGGAGTAAAAGAAAAAGCAAGGTTAAGCTGAAGTGCGTCGGTGATACCATAACCTGCGCCCAACCCGAAAGACGGACTTGCGTCGAATGCGAGATGATGATCGAAGAAGAAAACTCCGGCGGAGCTTTCCAGTTGAAATTTTGGCTTTAAATCCTGGCCCTGGCTGACTGAATAAGACGAAACCAAGGTTGCAATGCCGAGAAGAAGTCTAAAGCCGCCTGTCCAGCGTTTCACAGATGTTTGGATGTTTTCCCAAGGTGCTTAGCTTGTTTATGGCAAAAAGATGTTCCGTCCAAAAGCAATAGGTATGCCACACTTTCATCGCACCCGAGAACACCGGAGCTCGAGATCCCGCAACCGGCCCCGTCAGCGCTGGCCATGGCTTTGGAAATAGGGCTTAAGAATCAAACACTTATGCCGTTCAAACCAGGTTGGCCTGATCGCGCCAGGAGCAATGAATTAATTGATGAAAAGAATCGCAATCGGCCGCACAACTCACCGATCGGGGCATGTTCCAAAATGGTAAAATACTGCGCATGCGATTAGAAATTGAACATTTTTCCCCTGTTCAGTTGTCGGTAGTCCACAAACCGTCTTTCGATTACGCAATTCCATTTTGCTACGGCACAATATCTTCAAACTTTGGCTGCAAATCAGTAAAAATGACCATAATTTATTAAAGTTCATCAACATAGAAGAAATGTCTTGACAATTCTTTGCGAAAAGTTTATATTTATTGCCACATAGTAATGTTTCGACCGGGTGGAGACCTTTTGAATTCCTCATTATTATCCAGATTATCCATTTTATTCACAACGGCAGATAGATTGCTTGCCCTTTCTTGCAAAATGTAAGAGTAACAGTGTTATCATTCAAATTGCTCTGACAAGTTGAGACCCGCCGGGTGTCTCGAGTCAAATCGTTCAATGAAGACAATCTAAAGACAGCCCCATGAAACGCATAAGCCAATTACTCATTTCCTTCGCACTTGTGATGTTTGCGGTGGGGGACCTTTACTCGCAATGGTCAGATAATTCCGCTGAGAATGATACGATCGTGGCCTGGCTGGGCGACCAGATAAGCCCGGCTCTTGTTTCGGATGGAAATCGGGGGGCAATCGTGGTTTGGCAGGACAAACGGTTCAACAGTTCAGATATTTTTGCCATTCGAATGCACAAATCCGGCAAATTGATGTGGACGCCCGGAGGCGAGCAGGTGGCACAGTTTGAAAATGAGCAAATCGCTCCAGTCATCATTGAAGATGGTGACGGAGGCTCATTCATCGCCTGGCAAGACCACCGGAGTTCAGGCTTTGGCAGTGTTTATGCACAACAGATCGAAAACCTGGACGGACAACCGCAATGGGCCGTGAACGGCATTGAGGTTCGCAGAAGGGGGATCACACCAAATCTGATTCAGGATGGCATCCTGGGGATCATCGCTGCTTCTTACGCGCCGGCTCTCGATAAGGATCTTATTGCCGCCCAGAAAGTCAGTCTCGACGCGGACCTCGAGTGGGGCGCTTCTACGTTGCCGAGTGACTCCGCAAGTGTCGCCAGCACAGAGACGCCTCCCAAACTGGTCTCGGACTTCAACGGCGGCGCCATTTTTGCCTGGGTGGACATCCGGGGTGGCGTTGACCATGAAATCTACACTGCGCGTCTGGACCAGAGTGGGAGTCGCGCCTGGACGCCGGAAGAAATTCCGTTGGGAACCAGCGCTACAGAAGGGACCGAGCCCGCGGTTCTTCCCGATGGAGCGGGAGGAATAATCATTGCCTGGATCAGTCCACAATCGCCAGGCTCGACGGACGACCTGATCATGGTGCAGAATCTCAATGGAGATGGTGCAAAGCAATGGCCCAGTGAGCCAGGCGTAGTGGTCTCGACCTCCGCCGGCAGCAAAGACAAGGTGAGAATCACGCAGGCCGACCAGAACATGTACCTGGTGGTGTGGGAGGATTTGAGCAGCGGTGCAGATAAAGATATCGCTGCGCAGCGCATCGCTTCCGATGGCTCCTTAGTTCCGCCACTTATTGAGGTGGTCAGCGCCAGCGGCGCACAACGGAACCCAATCGTCCTGGCCAATGGCCTGGGGGAGGTTGTTGTGGCATGGGAAGACCATCGAAATAGCACTACGGCGCCGGACATCTACGCACAGCTCGTCGATGCCAGCGGCGGCATCGCCTGGAAAGTGAACGGAGAAGCCGTTTCGACGGCTCCAGGCAGGCAAGAGAAACCCGCCCTGGCAGCAGACGGCCTGGGGGGAGCGATCATCGTCTGGCAAGACTTTCGCAGCGGCGATTATGACATCTACTCCCAAAGAATAAGCCAATCAGGGGTACTGGGTGAATTTCGGGCCATCACGATCACCTCGCCGACCCAGTCGCAAGAGTGGGAAATCGGCAGCTCACAACGGATCACATGGGACTTTCGAGGCAAGATCGATAGTGTGTCGATTGAGTTATCGCGCAATGGTGGGCAGAATTACTTTGCGCAGGACCTCCTGGCCCGTACAGCACCCAACACGGGCAGCTTCGTTGTCGATAGCGTGAGAGGCGACCCGTCACAAAACTGCACCGTTAGAATCAGAGCAGTGGGCGATGAGCATATCGAAAAAGTCAGCTCCGTCTTCACCATCTCCCCCGCGACCCCCCCGGCCATCGATCCCAATCCGGTGCTGCAGGCCAGCTTGAACGATTCTGTGACCATCTCAGCCACCAGCACCGATTTGAGTGGCGTGAGCTCGGTCAGTCTCAACTATCGTCGCGGCGGGGCCCGGCAGTTTGCGAGCGTCGCCATGCAGCGCGGCGAGGATGACCGATTCACCGGAGCCATCCCCCCCACGGCCGTAACAAACAGAGGCCTGGAATACTATGTCGCGAGCACAGACAGTATCGGAAACTCGAGCACATCTGACACCTTTTTTGTTGCGGTCACCTTTGATGCTGGCGTCGAAACGTGGGACATTGCTGCCGGGTCGTCGCAGTCCTCCTACCATATGATTTCGGCGCCCAACCAGCTCGACCAGACCCTGGCAGATTCGATTTTTGCTCTCTCCGGGTTTGGCGCCTACGACACCACGAGCTGGCGCTTGTTTCAGTTTCGAGATCCCGTCAACGTCGAGCGCGATTCGCTCAACGCCGCCTCCTTCACCTTTGATCCGGGCACGGCCTACTGGATCATTTCCGCCCGGCAGCGTACCATCGACTTTGGTGCCGGGATTTCTATCCTGACGGATAGCGACTATGAAATCACGCTGCACCCAGGCTGGAATCAGGTGGGCAACCCCTTTGCTTTTACCATCGATTGGGACGATATTCTGGCTGCCAGCGGCAATCCCAGGATCAGCAGACCCTCGACTTTCCGCGGCTCGTATCTCAACCCGCCAACGCTCGAGCCGTTCGAAGGATACTTTGTCTACCGGTTCGGCGCCACAGATACCACCCTGGTTTTTCCGCCGATGGAATTTGCGGAACCAGTCGCCCTTGCCAAAAGCGGCACGGAGTCGGACTGGCAACTTCAAATCACGGCGACCTGCGAGCAGGCGCGAGATGATTTCAATTTTCTCGGCATCGATCAGCGGGCCGCTCTTGAATGGGACCGTCTGGACCAACCAGAACCGCCGCCGATCGGCGAGTTTGTCTCGGTCTATTTTCCGCAACACGACTGGCGCCGCTTCGCCTCGGATTATACCAGCGATTACAGACCGGAGCTGGGCGAGGGGCAGATCTGGCGCTTGAACGTGCGCACAAACATCGCTGGCTCGCAGGTCAAATTGACCTTTTCAGGCCTATCCGCTCTGCCGGAGGATCTGAGCGTCGTGCTGCTCGACCAGACCTTGAGCGTTCAGCAAGATTTGCGTCAGAACCCGGAATATCTTTTTGCTACAGGCAGCCGTGGGGCCACCAAATCATTGCTCCTGCTGGTCGGTGAGCAGGGGTTCTTGGCAGACCAGACTTCCGGTCTTGGTCTCGTGCCGACTGATTTTCAGGTGTCGCAGAATTTTCCGAATCCGTTCAACCCGTCGACTTCCATCCGTTTTGGTCTGCCGAACGACGAAAACGTGACGGTCAGAATTTATGATCTGCTCGGACGCGAAGTCAAAACGCTCATCAATGACGAGCCACACAGCGCTGGATTCCATGTCGTGACCTGGACCGGCCAGAACAAGAACGGCCGCGCTGTTGCCAGTGGTCTTTATATTTACCGGATCACCGCCGGGGCGTTCTCGCAAACGCGCAAAATGCTCCTGGTGAAATAAGGACATATGTCCTGATCGTAAATAGCACTATCAGGGAGTCTTAGTATGAGACCTTTGACCCAACTCCTGCTCACCAGCTTTTTTGTCCTCAATTTATCGGGGATTGTCTTTGCTCAAGATCAGGAGAAACCGGAGCGCAGCAAGCAGGCCCTGTCGCAGGATGGATACGACCATACGGCGCCTGCCATTGTCAAGATCGTCTCTGACGCGGGCAGCCGCATCGGCACAGGTGCCATCGTCGGAGTGCACCGGGATCCCAAGACCAATGAGAACATCGGCTTCATTCTGACCTCCTACAGTATGGTCGCGGGTCGGGACAAAGTAGCGGTCCTGTTGAAAAACCACGCCGGCGGTCTGCTCGGTCATGTCGTCGACAAATGGATCGATTTTGATCTGGACGTTGCCATCGTGGCCGTCCGAAACTTTCCACCGGGCCAGCCGGTCATCACCATTGGCCAGCCCAAAGTTACGGAGAGTGGCAACATCTTCACCGCCATCACCCATACCGATGCAGGAAACTGGGTGCCAACACCAACAGAGCTGAACAGCATTGACGAAAAGCATATGATCTTCAATGTCGCTGAAGGGGCAAGCCTGGAAGGCGCACCCCTGGTCGATAAAGATGGCGTCATGCTCGGTCTTTTCGTCGGGGATGAGACAATGAGCTCCGGGGAGATGCCCCTGGCTTCGGCAGTTAGAAGTATCGCATTCAAACCGATCATGAAAGAGTGGTTTCAGCCCATCAAGCTGCAGCAGAAGTGGCAAGAGCAGGGCGCTGGAATTGCGACCTGGATCTGGGCCGTAGGCGGCGGCGTGGTCGGGGGAACCATCGCGACCGTATTGGCCATCGCCGGCGGTGAAGATGGCGCAGGGGGACCCAGAGGGTTGCCGGGGCCGCCAAACCCACCGCCGCAACCCACGGGGCAATAGCCGGCGATGAGGCCTTTGCAAAGGGTTATCCCGACCGAAAAAATCAAGACTATTCAGGTGTTTAGACTGTAGGCTATTAGGCTGTTAGATTTACTCCTCTAAACATCCCAGCCGTTTGGCCCCGCCTTGCGGGGATAATGCAATTCCCGTAACGATGCAAAAGCGATTTCAAGGAAGCGAACATGTCTCTCATCGATTCTTCCTACACCCTACTAGTCTACAACCTATCTACCTGAATCGTCTCTCCAACAACCGGACATCCTCTGGACCGACTCGCTGTTATGTCGACTTCGTTCTCTGACTCTGCCGGCGAGAGTTACCACGCCTGCGCCGGCGGCCCGATCTCTGCGGTTTTTGGGGCGAGGATGCGGCTGAGTCTGGTGGTTGAGCCAGGGGCGCATGGAGCATCTGCTGGTAATAATCGTCTAGCAGCATAGCGATGATGGCCGACTCGTCCTCACTTTCGATCAGGGTGCGGGCGAGCGGCACAAATCGGAGGCTGCGTTCCGTTTGCAGTTTGTCACGTTCACGCAGCCGGGCCTCGAGTAGGGTTGTCAAGCGTTCTGTGACAACCGTCTCCACGTCAGCATCCGTTGGCAGAGGTCGCTCTTGCAGGTCGATACCGTAGCGTTTGGCGATACGGCCGAGCGTAGACATTTCCATCCCGCTCACCAGTGAGATCGCAATTCCGGTTGCGCCCGCTCGGCCCGTGCGTCCGGCGCGGTGAATGTAGCTCTCGGGGTCTTCAGGTGGTTCATATTGAATCACGTGGGAGAGATCGGGGATGTCGAGACCTCGCGCTGCCACATCGGTCGCCACCAGAAGACGAAGCGTCCCCTGGCGAACACGCTGCAAGACCCGCTCGCGATCCTTTTGTGAAAGGTTAGCCGTCAGTTCATCCGCGTCATATCCGAATCGTTGCAGCACCACCGAGACGTAATGCACGGTGTCTTTGGTGTTGCAGAAGATGATGGCTGAGGCCGGGTTTTCGGTCTCGATCAGGCGGACGAGGCTGCGCTCCCGATCCATGCCCGGAACTGTATAGACAATATGTTCGGTGTCCGTGACGTGGACCTGATCGCCGCTGAGACTGAGAAATTCCGGTTCACGAATGAACTCACGCGCGGTGCGCATGACGTAGATCGGAAAGGTGGCGGAGAGCATGCAGGTATTTATGGCGCGCCTGGGCAGATAACTCTGCATCTTGCGCATGTCGGGATAAAATCCCATCGACAACATGCGATCCGCCTCGTCAAAGATGAGCAATCTGAGATGTTTGAGCGAGAAAGGTCCTTTGAGCAGATGGTCGAGGACGCGGCCCGGCGTTCCGATGACAACATGCGCGCCCTGTCTGAGGGCGTCGATTTGTGGCCCATAGCCGACGCCACCATACACTGCGACGGAGCGGAGGCCCTTGTTGCCACACAGCGTCTCGGCCTCCTTCCACACCTGCCGGGCGAGCTCGCGCGTGGGAACAAGAACGAGCGCTTGACAGTGGGGGTGCATGGGGTCGAGCCGTTCCAGCATGGGCAGGAGAAACGCGCCGGTCTTGCCGCTGCCGGTCCGGGCCTGAATCATCATGTCCCGCCCTGCGAGCAGGTAAGGGATGGCCCGGGCCTGCACGGGCATCAGGGACGTCCAGCCAGCGCGCGTCGCAGCGTTACGCAAACTCTCGGGCAACTGTTCAAGCGTCACGTCGGACAATGGCCCGGGCTGCGGGTCAGGGGTAGGGTTGGAAGGGTTCTTCAAGATTGCCTCGTTTTTGGATTAGATTAATAACAAGACATAATACCTCTTTTTTTCTTGAATTGCAACTGCCTCGCTCACAATATCCGGCTGTGGTTTTGAGACACTCATCGCCGAGCACACGCAGATGCGACAGCCTATTGGAGAAGCAGCATCTTCTTTGTCTGCTTGTATCCGTCCGTAACGATGGTGTAGTAATATATTCCTGAACTAACCGCTCGTCCTTTATTGTCTCTTCCATTCCAGTTCACTGAATAAGCTCCTGGGGCTTTTTTCTCATCTACTAAGGTCCGTATCAATTGTCCACTGATATTGTAGATGTTTAGATTCACATATGATCCAAATGTCACAATTTCCGGTATCTGATAATCAAGTCTCGTTGAGGAATTGAACGGATTGGGATAGTTTTGACTCAGTGCAAAGGCTTTTGGCAGTGGGCGTGGCGATGGTGAAGAAGTGACGGGACCGCTGCCCAACTGGACCATCATTGCAGTCGAGGGGACTCCGCTGACATCAATGAGAAACAACATGTAGTACCCTGGAGGCGCCAGATTGGGGTTGCCTGGAGCATTCACGACAAGTGAAGCAGGAGCCTGTGGCGGCCGGCTGAATTCGAGGGGCACGTAGCGCTGGGCCATGTTGACGGAGTGAGTCACGCTGGACAACCGGATCAGCACGACCGAGTCAATCCCTGGTGCGTCTGGAGTCTCCACGACGAATGGTTCGCTGTAGGGTAATCGCCCGGGCGCGGCTTCGATAACCGGTCGAGGTCCGCGGAACAGATATGGCGGCGAGTAGAGCTCGGTCGTGAACTCTCCGTCGGACCCGCCGGCCAGCACGCGACCGTCCGGCAGAAGAATAGCCGTTGAGTGGTACACCCGGGGGCGTTGCATGGCGGCCATCCCCGACCAGGTTTCGGTTTCGGGATCAAACATCTCCGCCTGGTAGACCGCAGAAGGGGGGGCTGCAACAACATCATCTTCGTGATCATGTTCGTGCATCTCGCTGTGTCCGCCGATGACCAGGAGCTTACCGTCCGGCAGGAGCACCCCATTGGCGTGCATTCTCGGGAAGTTCATCGGTTGCGTGTACCGCCAGGCAGGGAGGGGCTCATCAAGGTCAATGATCTCTGCCGTTTCGGTCACGACGCCCTCACTCTGTCCACCGATGATCATCACCCGGTCCCGCTCCGGTGGGAGCAACACCGACATGCCGCCGTCCCGACCTCCGTAGTTGGACCACACGATCCCATACCAGGACCAGGTGCCGATCTTGTATGTCCCGGTGATCTGCGAAGGTCCTGAATAGAAAACATCCCCCGAGCTCAGCACGTGCATCGTCGGGTAGAGTGGGAGTTCCACTTGCGAAACGATCTGCCAACCTGTTGTTGAGCCGGGTTCGTATACTTCTACATCGGTGTTGATTTTACCTGTCAGCTCATCAAAGCCCGAGAAGACCAGCACGCGGCCATCCGGGAGCGTGACGTTGGTTGGATACCAGCGCCCGTCGGCCATATCCTCGACACGTGTCCAGGTCTCGTCAAACGGGTCGAAGATGTGGGTATCCCTGATGCCCCGGAATTCATCAGGGGGTGCAGGGCCGTTCCCACCCGTGACCAGCAACCGGCCGTCGGCCAGGAAAGAATGCCCGCTGCAGAATAAAGGGCGGTCGACGGGCACTGGCGTGAATTCCCATGTCGCCGCATCCCATAGCCATGCTCCGGGCCACTCGTCGAAGCCGGGAAAATCGAAGTGCAAAACCTTGCCGGTTGGCAGCAGGAAGGAGTGGATGGCTGACACAGGCCACTGATAAGGCCCGTCCCATTGCCCAACCTCCGAGGGAGGCATCATTCTCCGTTTTGTCGGGGGCGCGGTTTGCGCAAGACTCGTCGTGTGGAAGGATAAGAGAACAATTGCGGTCGACAAAAGCAATGATGGACTTTTCTTCACGATAGGCCTCTCTTTCAAGGGAATAGTGAGCTCGCGTTAAGAATGTGATGCGTCCTGAGCCGTCCCGGTCCAGAAGTCTTGGTTTGGGGTTTGTCTAGCAGACGTGTTCGGTCTGTCCTTCTCCGCCGGGTGGCGTGTGGCAAGTCTACCGACGCGCCAACCCAAAACACGGCGAGTCCCTCCCGCAGCCGTTTGCGCTTGTGTCCACTGTCGATGGGAGATGTGATGGTGACTTTATTTGCGCAGGGAGTCGCGGCAAGCTGTTTGCATGCTACAGCTTCTCGACCGAGGGGTAGAATTCGAGGCTGCTCTCAAATTCGGTGATACTGGTCTCAAAGACTTGCTCGAACTCTTCCTGCAGCTCATCCTGTGACATATCACTGTTTGCACGGCTCAGGAACTCTTTGATCTTCTTCGGGCCGAACTGTTTATCAAGCTGGTACACAAATGCAAAGGCCGAGTGCCAGTCCTGCGACTCGTTAGCATCAAAATCGCGCATTGGGAGCAATTCCAGAGGGGAGCGATACCCCCTGGTCTTGATCACCTGCAAACAGTTGTCATAGTAGGCCTGAGCAGTCGACCCGTTTTGAAAGTAGCTGCCATAGAGACGAGCCAATGGTTGAATCATGCCTTTCAACCCGGAGTTGACGCTGCTGAATATCGCCAACGCGGCCTTCTCCAGATCAAAGGGATGGGGGGAAACAATGCCTGCGCGCAGATCCTCAAACGGGTAAACCGTCCCATCCTCGTCCTCCAGGTCATAGCGGTAAGGAATTTTTTCATCTATCGTAATGCCGAATTGCTCACAGACCTCCTGGAGGTGGGCGTCCTGGAATTCCAGAATCAACTCAGGCAGAGGCTGGTCCCAGCGATAGTAGTAAACATAGTGTTTTGTTTCCTTGCGATGCCAGTTTGCTTCCCATTCGATAATCTTCTTGAGCTGATTTCGAAAGCTGATATCTTCATCGAATTTGATCAGAACCAATGGCTGAAGCTGCATCTCGAGGTCCATGGCCGCGATTTTGAGATACTCGCGCCAACTGCCTGTCAAGGTGCTTTTCAACAGCTCAGGCTCAGCATCCCGCACAGCCTGCCTGATGGCGCGGGCAATCTTGGTGTCGTCTGGCTGAGCAGAGTCGTTCGATGTTAGAAGAGTGAGATTGAAGATTGAGACAAGAAAAAACGGGATCAAGCTTTTCATTTGGAATACTCACGCCCACATCTTGAGAGGCACCGTAAACTAGCTTGCAGCCGGCAAATGAGGAAACAACTCAGGATGTCTAAACAAACAATGGGAGTGTAAAAACACGTCGTGGAAAAATCTATGTTTGTCAACTCAGAATTTGCCAATCGCTCAATCGCGATAAATATACAACAATTTTTTGTGAAAATCAATTATTATTATTATGTTATGCAGGAACATTTCCACACAGAACTGTTCAACTGCAATTATCATACCAGGCTCAGGAGCGGCAGCAGAATCTCGTAAGTTCATATAACTGTCTAATATTACGCCACTTACAGACAAAACTCAAACGCCAGCAAGCACGGGTCAAGCGACGGAGCATGCGCAACAAAATACCGATTTGAACCATGTCCCATCATGACATACGCTCACAACCGCTGTTTTTTATCTCAGACGCGGACCGGCCTGAGCCAAAATCGGGCAGTTTGGTCAAAAACTGCGCTTACCATCTTGCAATCGAGGCGAAAATACATTATCTTATGCAATCTTCGAACGAGACGTCATCATCCTTTGAACTCAGAAAGGGAACTCAGGCATGACAAAAATAATGGTAAGCGTCTCCGGTGTCCGTGGCATTGTGGGAGAGGGTCTGGCACCGGAGGTCATCATGAGTTTTGCGCAGGCATTCGGAACCTATCTCAAAGGGGGCACGGTTGTGGTGGCGCGTGACTCGCGGGTCACCGGAGAGATGGTGCAGAACGCCGTGACCGCCGGCTTGCTTGCGGTCGGCTGTGACATTCTAGATGTCGGCATCTGTCCGACGCCGACAGCACAGTTAGCGGTCGAGAATCTGAAAGCGAAGGGTGGTGTCATAATCACAGCCAGCCATAATCCCATCATGTGGAATGGCCTGAAACTCATCGGCGAGGATGGCTTATTTCTCGACGCCGAGCAAGGACAGGAAGTTTTGAGAATTTCTCGCCAGAGCGACTTTCCGCTTGCAGCCTGGGACAAGATTGGCGTAAGGGTGACCTACTCCAAAGCAGTTGATGAGCACATCGAGGCAATCCTGGCCCTGAAGTGCATCGATGTTGACCGAATCAAGAGCAGACGATTCAAAGTTGTGCTGGACTGTATTGCGGGGGCCGGCTCGGTTTTGCTTCCCAACCTGCTCCATCGGCTCGGCTGCGTCGTGGCTCAGCTCAATTGTGAGCCCACTGGCCTGTTTCGCAGGAACCCCGAGCCCCTGCCGGAAAACCTGGCGGAGTTGTCTGACCGGGTACGAGCCGAGCAAGCAGACCTCGGCATCGCAGTCGACCCGGATTCGGACCGGCTTGCGCTCGTCTCCGAAAAAGGTGAGCCCCTGGGAGAGGAACGGACGCTCGCGCTGGCCGTAAAATGTATCCTCGAGCAAACACGAGGGCCGGTGGTCATCAACGCCTCCACTTCAAGGGTGAACGAAGATTTGGCGTTTGCGGCCGACGTGCCGTTATTTCGCACCCGCGTTGGCGAAGTCAACGTTGCCAGGAAAATGCGTGAAGTGGGTGCTGTCATCGGCGGGGAAGGCAACGGCGGCGTCATTCTACCCGAGCTCCATCTCGGACGGGATGCACCGGTCGGCGTCGCCCTGACCCTGCACCATCTGGCCGGATTCCGGGGGCCCCTCAGTGCCCTCGATGATTCCCTGCCTGGTTACTGCATTACGAAAGAAAAAGTAAAGCTCGAAAATCTCGAGCCTCAGACCGCCCTCGACCGAATCAGGGAAAACCACGCCGGCGAAGAATTAGACTTCACCGACGGCATAAAAATCATCCGGGAGAAATCCTGGGTGCACATTCGAGCTTCCAATACAGAACCGATCATCCGGGTGATCGCCGAGGCACCGACAAAGAAAGAGGCGGCCAGGCTGTGCAAAGAATTCAAGGACCAGATCTAACATGCTTATCTGCAAAATCGTTGGAGATGTTGTCTCGACACAAAAAAACGTTCACCTGGAAGGTTACAAGCTCCTCATCGTCCAGCCGGTGGACCCGGATACAGAAACACCGACAGGACCGTCCTTGATCGCCATCGACAACGTCGATGCCGGCGACGGGGACCTGGTGTTAGTCAACAAAGAAGGCAGCTCGGCGAGGCTTATGTTGGACAATGAGGACATCCCGGTGCAAGCTGTCATCGTAGCCGTGATCGATGGCATGGATATCGCCACTTAGCGGAGCACAGGAGAAAAGCGATGGACAGAGACGCGATGGTAGACAAAGTTGTCGATGAGCTGACAGCCACGGCCGGTGGAAGGACGCCGAAATGCAACTGGTGCTGGGTCTGTCCGGACTGCCGGACGCGGGTGGTCAAAAGCATTGTCGAAAACGGTGCGGCACGAGTCGGCGCCGGGCCGAATTTGGGCCCCATAAACGCTGATCTTGCAGAGCTTATCGACCATACTTTGTTGAAGCCCGATGCAACCGAGGCCCAGGTGACGAAGCTGTGCCAGGAAGCGGCGCAGTACGCTTTCGCTTCGGTCTGCATCAACCCATGCTGGGTGCGCTTGTGCCGTGACCTGCTGCGTGGCTCCGGGACTCTCGTGTGCACGGTCGTCGGATTTCCGCTCGGAGCCACAAGCTGCGAAGCAAAAGCTTTTGAAACCCAAAAGGCGCTCGAACAT
Organism: bacterium; assembly: GCA_046757165.1. Lineage (GTDB taxonomy): Bacteria > Zhuqueibacterota > Zhuqueibacteria > Oceanimicrobiales > Oceanimicrobiaceae > JBHHXT01. The sequence continues at coordinate 28,717 of JBHHXT010000039.1, forward strand.
GGCGCCGACGAAATCGACATGGTGGTCAACGTCGGCAAGTTGAAGTCCGGAGACTATGACTATGTGGAACGGGACATTCGAGCGGTGGTTGAAACCGCCCGCGAGCGCGGCATGGTAAAAGTCATCCTCGAGACATGCCTGCTGAGCGATGAAGAAAAAATCAAAGGCTCGCTGCTGTCGAAAGCAGCCGGCGCTGCGTTCGTCAAGACCTCAACGGGATTCAGCAAGGGGGGGGCCACTCTGGGAGATGTCGCCCTCATGCGCAAAGTCGTTGGCCAACAGCTTGGGGTGAAAGCCTCCGGTGGCATCCGGGATTACGAAAGTGCGGTCAGAATGGTCGACGCGGGTGCCAGCCGTATCGGCGCTTCTGCCAGCATTGCGATCGTGAAACGATGAATCAGGTAGATATCATCGCCAGGAAGCGCGACGGAGAAGAGCTAGCTGAAGCCGAGCTGGAGTTCCTGATCTCCGGCTACGTCGAGGGCACGGTTCCGGACTATCAGGTGGCCGCGTTCCTGATGGCCGTCTATTTCCGTGGCCTGAGCGCGGCAGAATCGGCGACGCTCACCCGGCTGATGCGCGACTCCGGAGTGGTGCTCAACCACGCCGATATCGACGGCTTCAAAGTCGACAAACACAGCACCGGCGGCGTGGGTGACAAAGTTTCGATCGTGCTGGCCCCCCTGGCCGCTTCTGCCGGACTCGTCGTGCCGATGATTTCTGGCCGGGCGCTGGCGCACACCGGCGGCACCCTGGACAAGCTGGAAGCCATTCCCGGGTTTCGCACCCAGCTCACGCTGCCGGAGCTGAAAAAACAGTTGAGAGAAATCGGCGTTGTTCTCGTTGGCCAAACGGCCGATCTCACACCCGCGGACAAGAAGATCTACGCCCTGCGGGACGCGACCGCAACGGTCAATTCCATTCCCCTGATCACGGCCAGCATCTTGAGCAAAAAGATGGCAGAGGGCATCGATGCCCTGGTGCTGGATGTGAAAGCAGGCAGTGGCGCCATCTTTGAAGACGAGGACAACGCGTGGCAGCTCGCCAGAACCCTGGTCAAAACCGCCAACGAGTTCGATCTCGAGACGGCCGCTATCGTGACCTCCATGGAACAACCGGTGGGAAACGCCATCGGCAACTGGCTCGAAACAAAGGAAGCCATCGACACGCTCAGGGGGGAAGGCCCGGCCGACTTAAAGCAGCTCACCTTTGTGCTGTGCGCACAAATGCTGCTGTTTGCCGACAAAATCTCAACCCTGGCCGAGGGGTTCGACCTTCTGGATGAAAAAATAAACAGCGGGGCGGCGTTTGACAAATTTCTGGAAATTGTCACCAGGCAGGGCGGCGATGCATCGGTAGTAGAACATCCGGAAACATATCAAAAGCCAGAACTGGAATGCCTCATAAAAAGCGACCGTGACGGCGTGATTGCCCACATCAACTGCAGAGAAGTCGGAATCGTCTCCATGGCCCTTGGCGCGGGCAGAAGCTCTGTTGACGATGGAATTGACTTCACCTCGGGCATCGTCCTGAGAAAGAAGGTTGGCGACCGCGTGGCAGCGGGCGAGACTATCGCCACGGCTTACTCGGACAACCGTTCCCATCTCGAAGCCAACATCGATCGTCTGCAAAATGCCTTCCTCCTGTCTGAACGCGAGGTCGAGCCCGAACCCCTGATCTACGGAATGATCGACGCCGCCGGTGACAAAAAGTGGGATGCGTCAACAAGAACCTTTGGCTGACTTCAAAATGGTAAACGATTCAGGCCGATAGGCTGTAGACTTTCAGACTTAAGGAGATGAGAAGAGCTGCGGTTTCGGTTCCATCGAATCCAGGCGCTTAAACTTCGGGATCGAAGGATGTGCAAGAGAAAGTGACGGCGAATATGAATTGTAGAGGCAGACAAGGTTTTTAGGCGCTTTGATTAGAGCATTGCGCAAAACCTAACAGCCTAATAGCCTACAGTCTAAACACCTGAATAGCCATTTACCCTGTTTTTTCCTTCGTGTTCTTCGTGCACTTCGTGGTTCATGAACTTTCCAGGCCAGGAATTCGTTGACTCTCACTATTTTATTTGTATTTTCGCACCATGCCCGAGAACTATGCAAACCTGCGTGAGCCGCACCTGAACCGCGAGCAGCGGCAAGAGTATGTCACCGGCCTCTTCGATGACCTGGCGCCGCGCTACGACCGCTTCAACCGCTGGGTGACGCTTTTTCGCGACGAAGCCTGGCGGCACAACACCATTGAGTTTCTACAGGACAGAGCTGGCGGAACGGTCCTGGATTTGGCTGCCGGCACCGGCGACTTAGCCTGCTCGGCCAGAACTCTGGGTGCCCGCCGGGTTCACGTCTTCGACATTTCCCATGAGATGCTCCGGTGCGCAAAACAAAAACTCGCCCGGCGCAACGGTACCTCGTCTTTCGCGTTTGCCCAGGGGAGCGCGCACTTGTTGCCCTTTCGAGATAGCTCGATGGACGGAGTGGTCAGCGGCTTCGCCATGCGCAATGTTTTTCACTTTCTGGATCAGGTGCTCGCGGAAGTCCACCGCGTGCTCAAACCCGGAGGCCGATTTGCCATTCTGGAGTTGAGCCAGCCCCGCAATCGGTTGGTCAGGCTGGGGTTTCGTTGGCACATGCGCACCCTCATGCCGCTGATTGGAAGACTCACCACCGGCAGAGCCACGCCTTTTCAATATCTTCACGAAACCACCCTGACCTTTCTGAGTCCTGATGAATTCAAGCGACGACTGACCGAAGCGGGGTTTGAGGCCGTCACCTGGAAATCCTACCTGCTGGGCGGAATTGCCATCCATCACGGTACAAAACATGGTGTTAGTTGCTGACCGGCGGGAGGCGGTGTTCAAGCTTCAGCTTGCTGGGGTGAGGGGAAAACACGCTAAAGCGTGAACACCCTAACT
>JBHHXT010000040.1:0-31281 GCA_046757165.1 bacterium
AACCAAGTTTTTGAAGTTATTCGTGTCAATTCGTGCAAATTCGAGGCTGCATCAATTATTTGGTTGCGGCCGAAGGCCGCGCCAGGTCAATCCGTGGCCAAAACAGCCCTCCGCAGCAGGAATCCCGGTCACGCGCTCCGGGCCCGTTCAAGAGCTTGTTTCAGGGCGCGCTCAGTCAGCACTTTCGCGAGCTGCCGCCGGAAGTCCGACGAAGCGTGCATGTCTGCCGGCGGGTCGATTTCTTGTTCAGCTGCTGTTTGTGCAGCCTCGTGCAGTGCTTCGTCGGTCAGACCGCGAGAAACCAGAACCTGCTCAGCCTGATGCGCGCGCACGGGCGTACTGCCGACACTGAGCAGCACGATACGAGCCGCCTGGCAGCCCCCCGCTTCATTCAGAGTCAGGCAGGCGGCCACCCCGACCAGAGCAAAATCACCATGCCGGCGTGATACCTCTTGAAAGGCACAGCCGGTCTCAGGCGGCAACGGTGGGATGACGATTTCAGTCAGCATCTCCTCAGGCGCCAGATCGGTCGTAAACAGGTCGACAAAAAAGTCTTTGGCCTCGAGCCACCGGTCGCCGCTTCGACTTTGAATTCGGAAACGCGCCTCCAGGGCGAACATCACCGCCGGCAGCTCGGAGGCCGGGTCCGCGTGTGCCAGCGAGCCACCCAGCGTGCCGCGATTGCGAATCTGCGGATGCGCGATGTGTGGCATGGTTTCAGCGATTAACGGAGCGTGTTTTGTAATCAGCTCGCTGCGCTCGAGCGTGGCCTGCCGGGTCATGGCCCCGATGTGAACGCCCTTTTGGTTGTGCTTGCGAATGTAGAAAAGCTCTTCGACGTGATTCAGATCGATCAGAACAGCCGGCTGGGCCAGACGAAAGTTCATCGTCGGCACCAGACTCTGGCCGCCGGCGAGAAGCTTGGCGTCGAAGCCATGTTCGTCGAGCAGGGAAAATGCTTCTTCGAGTGTCTGCGGGACGAAATATTGAAATGGCGCGGGCTTCACTTTGGCTGTCCTTTCAGAAGGTTGAGGGAGGGAATGAGCTCAAACAACCGATTCGGACTCAACGGAATCTCCAGAATCTCAAGATCACACTCATGCAGCGCATCTTCGAGCGCCTGCGCAAACAGCGCCCCCACCGGAATGGACCCGGCTTCGCCAGCGCCTTTGACACCAAGCGGGTTGAGTGGCGACAGCGTCTCGACATGGTCCGTTTCGATAACCGGCACGTCGTTGGCCGTCGGCAGGAGGTAATCCATGAACGAGGCGTTGGTGAGCTGCCCGGTTTCGTCGTACGCCAACTGCTCGTAGAAGGCATTGCCGATCCCTTGCGCCACGCCGCCGTGAATCTGCCCGGCGAGAATCATCGGGTTGATGACCTTGCCACAGTCATGCACCACGACGTACTTCTTGATGTCGACCATCATGGTCTCCGGGTCGACCTCGAGGAGCATGGCGTGCACACCGCTGGCCGTGCTGCCGCGCTCCGGCCCGAAATAATCCGTCGCTTCCAGTCCGGGCTCCGTTCCGGGCTTGACCGCGCCCCGAAGCGGGTTGGACATCTGCGCCAGCTCTCCGAGCGCAACGGATTTCTGAGGCACGCCTTTGACGAAGACCTTGCCATCTTGCAGCACCAGGTCCTCCTCCGCAGCTTCGAGATGTTCGCTGGCGTATTTGAGAATCTTCTTGCGAACGCGCACGGCGGCAGCGTGAATGGCATTGCCAGCCACCACGGCCCCGCGGCTGGCGAACGTCCCGCAGCCCCAGTTGAATTCTCCCGTGTCGCCGGTGACCACTCGGATGTCTTTGACGTCGACGCCGAGCTGCTCGGCAACGATTTGCGCAAAGGAAGTGAAGTGTCCCTGGCCCTGGGTCCCCACACCCGTGGCAACATTGACTTTTCCGCTGGCATCCACTTTCACCCGCGCGCCTTCATAGGGACCGATGCCCGTCCCTTCGACGTACGAAACGATGCCAACTCCGACATGCTTGCCTTGCTGGCGCAATTTGGATTGTTCCTTTTTCACGAAATGGTCGTACCCGATCATTTCGGCTGCGCGTTCCAGCGCCGGTTGATAGTTGCCGCTGTCGTAGACCAGAGGAGCGAAATCCTGGTAGATAATCTTGTTGTCGTATGGGAATTTGTCCGGTGCGATGTAGTTGCGTTTGCGGATTTCGACGCGGTCGATGCCGAGCTCTTTCGCCGCAAAGTCCAGCAGTCGCTCCATGACGAAGACGCCATGCTGCCGTCCGGCGCCGCGGTAGGGCGTCACGATGGTCTTGTTCGTAAAGATGGCCTTGAACTCGCTGTAATAGTTGGCGATGTCGTACGGGCCGAGCAACGTGCACTGGCTGTTGATGGGAACGGTCAAGCCATAGGGGGCGTAGGCGCCCGTGTCGTGAAGAAACGTGTCGTGCACGCCGAGAATCTTGCCCTCCTTGGTCAGCGCGATCTCAGCATCGTGGATTTGCCCGCGCTCATGTGTTGTTGCGAAAAAATTCTCCCGCCGGTCTTCGATCCACTTGACCGGCTTGCCCAACTGCATCGCCACCCAGGGAATCAGCACTTCTTCCGGATAGAACATCATAATCTTCGGGCCGAAGCCGCCACCGATGAACGGGGCAATCACCTGAACTTGCGACTCCGACAAACCGAGCATGGCCGCCAGTCCGTTTCGAATCGGAATCGGCGCCTGGGTTGTGTCCCAGATCTTCAGGTGTTGCGTCCTCTTATCCCAGTCGGCAACGATGCCGCGGTTTTCGAGGGCGGCTGCTGTGCCACGGTCGTAGAAAAATCGCCGCTTGATGAGCACGTCTGCCTGGTTCTTAATCGAGGCGTACTGGCCTTTTTCCTGAATAACGTGTGCCGCCAGGTTGGAGTCCAGGTCGTCGTGCACGCGCGCCGTCTGCGGGTCGAGGGCGGATGCCAGGTCCACTACCGCCGGCAGCGGCTCCACATCCACCACGATGTCCTCCAGGGCATCTTCGGCGAGGTAGCGGCTTGTGGCGACCACCAGCGCAATGGCTTCGCCCACATGCTTGACCTTGTCTTTTGCCAACGGCACCTGCGTGCGCTGATTGAAGGTCAACCCTTCGATAGGCGGCGGTGGCACCAGCAAAGGGCCGGGCTGCCAGTACTCGCCCAAATCCGCTGCCGTGTAAACCGCGGCCACGCCCGCCCGCTGCCTGGCCGCAGAAACATCGATTTTCTTGATGCGCGCATGAGCATAATCGCTGCGCAGAAAAGCCACATGCAGCATGCCCGGCACCTGCACGTCGTCGATAAAGAGCGCCTCCCCTCTCAACAGGCGAGGGTCTTCGTTGCGTTTGATGGGTTCGCCAAAATATCGCGTGGCCAAAATTGGGCTCCTAACCTGGAAAATTCATAAATCAAAAACTTGGCGCGGCGCAGCCGCAAATGCAAAAATCAAACATAAGAATGGAAAATGACAAATGAAAAATCAAAGAGATGCAGGCAGACACCCTGCGAGGCGCTCTCCGAAACAGCCTTCCGCAACCATCTACAACAATAGAACAATAGAACAATAGAAATCACCCCGCCCCCTTCACCGCCTCAACAATATTCTGATACCCGGTACACCGGCAAAGATTGCCGGAAAGTGCCTGACGGATTTCCTGCTCGTCAGGATTGGGATTGTTCTGCAAAAAGGGAATCAGGGTCATGAGCACGCCTGGTGTGCAAAAGCCACACTGCAGTCCATGCGCCTGGCGAAACGCCTCTTGCAGCGGATGCAGCTCCTCCGCACCAGGAGCGAGGCCTTCAACCGTGAGCAGGGTTTGCTCATGCGCTTGCACCGCAAAGAGCAGGCACGACCGCACGGCTTCGCCATTGAGCAGAATGGTGCACGCGCCGCACACGCCGTGCTCGCAGCCGACGTGGGTGCCGCTCAATCCGAGCTCATGACGCAGAAAATCGCTCAGAAGCAGGCGTGGTTCCACGGAGCGTTCAAATCTCTCACCGTTAACGGTGACCGTGATACGCTGGAATTCACTCATCTTTTTCGACGATCAAGTTTTGCGATTGAACTTTCCTCCCAGAGGTGAGAAATGGTATTGATTTTTTTGTCGTGGATCAAGCAAAATCTGCTGCCCGGGTGTTTTCGCTGGTAAAACAAATGTACCGCACAAATGTCATCGTTAGCCAGGTAGAAGGATCCAACACAGTCTCTGACTGTGTTTTGTTGTCCTGGGCGGCATCCCCGGGTCTCAAATACACGGTCAGAGACCGTGTAAGATCGGTGGTTGGTCTAAAAAATTTTTTCCGATAGTGTCCGAGTTAAGCGAAGCAATCTCCGACACAGCGGCGGTTGCAGAAGCCGCTAGGCTGACCTCCGCAACCATCTAATAACAATGAAACAATAGAACAATAGAACAATCAAACCCCTATCCCGAGAACCTTGAAGACGAACGCATACTCAAACGCGATCTCCTTCAAATAGTCATACCGGCCTGACGCTCCTCCGTGTCCCGCGCCCATATTCGTTTTCAGCAAGAGCAGATTGTCATCCGTTTTCAGCGCGCGCAATTTTGCCGTCCACTTCGCCGGTTCCCAGTACTGCACACGCGGGTCATTGAGTCCGGCCGTGATCAAGATGTTGGGATACGCCTTCGCCTCGACGTTGTCATAGGGCGAATAGCTCTTGATGTAATCGTAATACTCTTTTTCATTTGGATTGCCCCATTCCTCATATTCGATCACCGTCAGCGGGATCGAGGCATCGAGCATGGTGTTGACCACATCGACGAACGGCACTTTCGCGACCGCTGCTTTGAACAGATCCGGCCGCATGTTCAGGACGGCCCCCATGAGCAAGCCGCCGGCACTGCCGCCGCTGATCACCAGGTGTTGGCTGTCAGTATAGTTTTCGGCGATCAGGTGCTCGGCGCAGGCGATGAAGTCCGTGAAGGTATTCTTCTTGTGAAACAGTTTGCCGTTTTCGTACCACGGCCGGCCCATGGCCCCGCCGCCGCGAATATGGGCAATCGCAAACACAAAACCGCGGTCCAGCAAACTCAAGCGATTGGAATTGAAGGCCGGCTCGATCGTGTGCCCATATGAGCCGTATCCGTAGAGCCAGAACGGGTTTCGGCCATTCTTCTTCAGCCCTTCCCTGTAAACCAGAGAAATCGGGATCTCTTCGCCATCCGGAGCCCGGGCAAAGATGCGCTCGATTTCATAGTTCTCTGTCACATAATCACCCAGAACCTCTTTTTGCTTTTTCAGCTCCCGTGTGCGGTTCGCCATATCATAATCAAACACGGACTCGGGCGTGGTCAGCGATGAATATTTGAACCGCACCACGTTGGTGTCGAACTCCGGATTGCTGGTCGTGCGGATGGAATAGGCGGGCTCGTCGAATTGCACATAATGCTTTTCGTCAGTCGTCAAATCGATGATGGCGATTTGCTCCAGGCCCCGTTCGCGCTCATAGACGACGAGGTGGTTCTTGAACGGCTCGATGCCGTCGATTTTGACCGATTGTCGATGTGGAATGAGCTCCCTCCAGTTCTGCTTGCCGGGGGTGTGCGCGCGCACCTGCATCACCTTGAAGTTGATCGCATCATCGTTGGTCATGATGAAGAATCTATCGCCGTGGTGCTCGACAGCGTATTCCATCTTGTGCTGACGCGGATGAATGACCTTGAACCTGCCAGCCGGCCGGTTCGCGTCAAGGTACCAGACTTCACTGGTGGTGTTGCTCTCCAGCTCGAGCATCAGGTAAGCCTTGCTCTTGGTTTTGTAAACGGAAAGGAAATACGCCTCATCCTCCTCGAAGTGGATCAGTTGGTCGTTGGCCGCATCTACGCCCAGCGTGTGGCGGAAGAGCTTGAAAGGGCGCCTGGCCTCGTCCAGGGTGTTGTAAAAGAGCGTCTTGTTGTCGTTGGCCCACTCCACCGAGTAGTAGGTGTTCGGAATCTGGTCACGAAGCAGGGTGCCTTTTTGCAAGTCTTTGACATGAAGCGTGTAGGTCTCCGCTCCTGTGGTGTCGACGGAATAGGCCAACAGTTGGTGGTTTGGACTGATTTTGAAGACGCCGAGGCGAAAATAGTTTTTCCCCTCTGCCAGCTCATTCTGGTCCAGGATGATTTCTTCCTCGGCTTCAAGACGGCCTCTTTTTCGACAGTAGATGGGATATTGCTTGCCTTCCTCTGTTCGCTTGTAGTAGAAATAATCCCCATGCCTCACGGGCACTTCCAGGTCGGTTTCCTGGATTCGGCCGACCATTTCGCGGTACAACGCCTCCTGCCCTGGCTTTGTGTCAGCCATGACGGTTTCGGTGTAGCGGTTCTCCGCCTCGAGATAACCGATGACCTCCGGGTTGTCGCGCTCACGCAGCCAGAAGTAAGGGTCGACGCGCTTGTCGCCATGTACGGTGACATCCCTGGCAACCGCTTTTGCTGCGGGCGGTGGCGGCATTTCTTTCTTGCCACAGGCCGCAAAAGCAAAAAAGATTGTGCTCAGAAGGGCCATTTCAATTCCTGTGAACGTGAAATCGAGCTTTGTCTGCATAAGACCTCCTTTGTTGGGAAACTCGTCGTTGTCGCAGGCAGTCTCACTGGACGCAGTGAACCTACTGAAAGAATTGCAAATTACAGAATCTGCCGCTCTTAATCAAAAGTTTTTTTGTCGCTGATAGAGAAATTTTGTTCATCGTTGTCGAAACCGCTGCCGTGCTGTACCGAATCCTGGGAAGGTCTTTACATTGTCACGGTTTTCGTCGATATAGAGGCTATGGAATACTCTGTTGCCAGGCAGCCCATTTTCGACCGCCACAATCGCGTCTATGCCTATGAATTGCTCTTTCGCAGCAATGTCGACACCAACTCGTGTCCGTCAAACGGAGATCAGGCGACAGCCTCTGTTCTCGAGCACAGCTTCATGTCAATGGGCATCAAGCATCTGACGGGGGGCAAGCTTGCGTTCGTTAATTTTACGCAGAACCTGCTGCTGGAGGGTCTCGCCACGATTTTCCCGAAGGAGCTCATCGGCATCGAAATCCTGGAAAACGTCGAGCCGGACGAGCAATTGGTCGAGAAATGCCGAGAGTTGAAAGCGCTCGGCTATCTGCTCATTCTGGATGATTTTGTCTGGCAACCGGAATTCGAGCCGTTGCTGCAGTTGGCGGAGATTGTAAAAATCGATTTTCTTATCACCCAGGGGGAGGAAAGAAAACGCTGCCTGGAACGGATCAATTTGAAGCACATCAAATATCTGGCCGAGAAAGTCGAGACCCTCGAAGATTATCAACAAGCGCGCGAGCTGGGGTATGAGTATTTTCAGGGTTACTATTTTACCCGGCCCCAAATCATGTCTGGGCAAGAGCCCGCCGCGCACAAGTTGACGCACCTGCGCATGCTGCAGCAGATTCAAACCCCGGAGATCGATTTCCGCGAGTTAGAACACATCATCAAGCAAGATGTGTCGCTGTCCTACAAGTTGCTGCGCTATGTGAATTCCGCCTTCTTTGGCCTTGCATGCCAAATCCGATCCATCAAACACGCGCTTTCGATGATCGGGCTGAACGAGGCACGAAAATGGCTCTCTTTGATCCTGTTGAGCAGCCTGGCTGACAATAAGCCCGTCGAGCTGGTCAAAATGTCCCTTCTGCGGGGCACCCTGTGCGCGACGCTGGCGCGGCTTTTCAAGCGGGAGAAAAAAGAGTCGGAGTTGTTCTTGATGGGCCTGCTGTCGCTGATGGATGCCCTGCTCGACCAGCCCATGGCGCAGATTCTCTCTGAGCTTCCTCTTGCAGAGGATATCAAACGACCCCTGCTCGGCGAACCCAGCCCCTACCAACCCATCTATCAAATGGTCATCGCCTATGAGAAAGGAGACTGGGAGACCATTTTTCGTCATCTGGGGAATTCCGATTTTCGAGTGGCTGACCTGACGGAACGTTATCTGAAGACCGTCGAGTACTCGGAACAAATCTTGCAGGGTTGAGCTATTGTTCTATTGTTGCATTGCTCCATTGTTTGTGTCTGCTGTCTGAAACCCTCTTGATGCTCAGGTCAATTCCAACCATCGTAACCCAGGCTTCCAGCCTGGTACTGCCCACGTCGCAATCGCTCCTAATGCTTCACTTCAATTCCAACAACATTCGTAATTCGCAATTGGAGCAAAGTCCTATCACGCATCCTGCTTCACCACAGGTCAACGTTGGCCCGGGAGAAGATTGCCGGCAATCTTCTCGATATCCTTGAAGTACTTCACGGTTTCCACTTGCAGTTCCATGGTGGCGGCGTCGTCACAGGCAATGATCGCGTGTTGGTGCATCTGCAGCATCGAAACCGTCCACATGTGGCTGATGCCTCCTTCGACAACCTGGCGCAGCGCCCGCGCTTTGTTGAAGCCGGAAATGATGATCAAGACTTCACGCGCATCCATCACCGTCCCAACTCCGACCGTCAGCGCCATTTTCGGGACGTTCTTGATGTCGTCGTCGAAAAAGCGTGAATTGGCCAGGATGGTATCGTAGCTCAAGGTTTTCACACGAGTCCTGGAAGTCAACGAGGAGCCGGGCTCGTTGAACGCAATGTGACCGTCCGGGCCGATGCCGCCCAGGAAGAGATCGATGCCGCCGCAAGCCCGTATCTTTTCTTCGTACTCCTGACACTCCTTTTCCAGGTCCGCGGCATTGCCATCCAGGAGATGGATGTTCTCCTCGGGAATATCGATATGGCGGAAGAAGTTGTGCGCCATGAAATAGTGGTAACTTTGCGGGTGGTCCTCCGGGATGCCGACATACTCATCCATGTTGAACGTGATCACATGCTCAAAAGAGAGCTTACCCTGCTTGCAAAGCTCGATGAGATTCTCGTAAGCGCCGAGGGGCGATGACCCGGTTGGCAACCCCAGGATAAAAGGCTTTTCCCGGGTTGGATGGGCTTTGTTGATCTGGTCCGCGACGTAGTCCGCCACCCATTTGCTGAGCGTGGCATAATTCTCCTGAATGACGATTCTCATGTTTTTCTCCTGTTTTCCTGGTGGGTATTGTCAAAAGTTTGTTCACGTCGTAATATCCAAGTGCTGTATTTGATATCTGACAAGTAAAGTTCTGTCATCTTGTGGCAAGAAATGAAAACTGAATCCTAAAACCAAAGATTTCACGCAAAGACGCGAAGGCGCAGAGGGATCGCAAAGAGAATCCTTTGCGTATTCTTTGCGGCTCTGCGCCTTTGCGTGCGCTCTTAATCTTTGTTGGTTCCGGCTTCGCCGCGCTGGGAAAATCCGCGTCCTCCGCGTTCAATTTCTTGATAAAGTCAATTCAGGACATCGTATTATAGGGATTCTCCGATCAAATTTCAAGGGGCCGCTTTTCATTGACCACTAGTTTTATGGAACAATTTCATCCTGTCATTCGTTAACGCTATTTGATGAGTAAAACACGTCAGAAAATCTTCTCTTTGGGGTTACTTCTCCCCATCTTCCTGCTGAATATCAGTTCTGGTCTTCCGGAGCAGTGCCATCCTGAAGCTCGCGTCAAGCCAACGGCCTGCTGTGAAGAGGTGTCGATGATGACGGTGGGCGCAGGTGAACGTTTTGCAAACACGCCTTGCGGCTGTAGCCTCTCCCAGGAACCCGATGCCACGGAAGGGCGGACAATCGCCACCCTGGCTGAATCGCTCAATGGCAAGAATGGCCATAAATATTCGAACTTCTCTCAATGCATTCACGGTGACCCGAGAGAGCCGGGTTTTTCGACGACACCCTGCTTTGACTTACTGCAAACCAAACCCGGAACCCGCACCAAACTCTACACCCTCAACTCGTCTTTTTTGATCTAGATTCTCTCCCCTGACGAACACCTTCGTTTCTGAGTTCAACCCGTGACCGTCCCAGGAGGGCGCGAGAGGTGTCATTGCGAGCGCTGTTTGCGCAGCACTCTCCAGCGTTGAGCTGGGAAGTTGCCGCTGTTTTGTGATGGTTGCGGAGGCCCGGAAGCGACCCACAAGGGGTCGGGGCTACATGCGATGTCTGGCATGTTCAAATGGGCCAAATTAATCATGCACATCCTCTAAGCGCTTGATTTCAGTGAGGAGAAATATGAGCAGAATTATCATGTTCTGGACAAGAATAACGCTGGGGTTGCTATTTTCGGTGAATTTGAGCGCAGCTCAAGACAACGGCCAGCCGATCTCTTTGCACCGGTTGCTCGAGGAAGCCTTGCAAAACAACCCTGCGATCAAAGGTGCAGAGCGCCGCTGGCGGGCGGAAGAAGCAAGACCTGCGCAAGTCACAGCGTTGCCCGACCCGATGTTCAGCTACGCCCGTTTCGGCTCGAGTGTGGAAACCCGAGTGGGACCACAGGAGAATGTCTTTGCTCTTTCGCAGAGAATTCCCTTCCCCGGCAAGCTCGGCTTGCAAGGTGAGATGGCCAAACAAGACGCGCTGGCGGCGGAGCAAAAGTACGAAGCCACAAAGCGGGACGTCGTCTTCAGAGTCAAGTCCGCTTATTACGACCTGTATTGGATAGACCAATCCATCGTGATCCTGAACCGGTATCTTGCGCTGCTGGAAGACTTCACGCGCGTGGCGGAGCAGAAGTACGCCACGGGCCAGGGGATTCAAGCCAGCGTCTTGAAATCTCAGGTTGAGATCTCCAGTATGTTGAAGAGAAGGCTGGGGTTCGAGAAGCTACGTGCCGGGGCGGCCGCCCGGCTAAACGCCCTGTTAGACCGATCGTCAGACGCGACAGTGGCACCCGCCGCGCAAATAGACTCGACGCGAAGTCCGCTGGAACTGGACAGTTTGATCGCCCGGGCCCTGGCGCAGCGCGAGGAGCTGCAAGCGCTCCAGGCCATGGTAGACAAGAGCGAGTTCATGAGGCGTCTGGCCAAAAAGAGCTACTGGCCTGATTTCAACCTGAAAGCGAACTACATCGATGTGAGGACAGGACTGAGCGCAGCCCCGGACGCCGGCAAAAATGCCTGGTCGGTCATGTTCGGGTTGAATTTGCCCATCTGGCTGGGCAAACGCAAAGCCGCTGTCCGCGAAGCCCACGAGCTCACCGCTGCCAACAAACTGACCTACGAGAATCTGGAAAACCAAATCAAAGCAGAAATTAAAGAGCTCGCCGTTCAATTTGAAATCACGGACAGGACTCTGGATTTGTATGAGCAGGGTCTGCTCACGCAGGCAAAAAGCAGTCTCGAATCGGCCATGGCCAGCTACCGCACGGGCCGGCTTGATTTTCTGAACTTGCTCGACGCCGAGCGAATGCTGCTCAATCTAAATCTGAGCTATGTGAAAGAACAAACCAGTTATCAAAAACAATTGGCGGCGCTTGAACGGGCCGTCGGAGGTGAGCTGCCGCAATGAGGGTGGCGATGAGCCGCAGATGAATGGCACGCGGATTTAGCGGATAGAACGGATGTACACGGATCTGATTTTGGGTGAAAACCAAAAAAATCATGAGCCACACGATCCCCATTCCACTGACTTCGATACATTACGTGAATGATGATTAAGTCCAATCCGTTCCGATCCAGCAATCCGTCTTATCCGTGTTCCATTTTTTTGCGCTTTCTTGCAAAAGATGGGTCGTAATAACATAAATCCAGAAGGATCATTCAGGGAAGAGAGTCGGGTAACAATCTTCAAAAGGAGAGAGTCAAAATGTCGAACATACCTCGCAACACCACCTCCAGGCAGCAGAACCATTGGATCGTCCTCCTTGCAATTCTGCTCCTGATCCCGGTCTACCTGGCGGCTTGTGGCAATGGCGACGAGAGCACGCAAAATGCCGCGGGTGAAAAACAGCTCTATACCTGCGGGATGCACCCGCAGGTTGTTCAAGATAGCACCGGAAACTGCCCAATCTGTGGCATGAAGTTAACCCCCATAAAGCGCGAGGCCGGAACCGCCGACCCCTCGGAGCGCGGCCATTCGGAAGCGGAACACCGCCACGCCAATGGGGAGCGGGCAGCGGCCGAAAGCGGTCAGAAGAAAGACAAGAAAATTCTCTACTGGCGCGCTCCCATGGACCCCACCTACATCTCGGACAAGCCCGGCAAGTCGCCGATGGGAATGGACCTGATTCCAGTCTACGAAGACGAGCAGGCCGGCTCAGGCTCGACCCTCTCGATCGACCCGGTGACGGTTCAAAATCTCGGCATTCGAACCGCCGTGGTCAAACGACAGCCGTTCCAGCGGGTCATCCGGACGGTCGGGCATATCGACTACAATGAGCAGACGCTCTACAATGTCAACACCAAGTTTCCGGGCTGGATAGAAGAGCTGTATGTGAACCGGACCGGCGACCCGGTCCGAAAAGGCCAGCCGCTGCTCAAAATCTATTCTCCGGAGCTGGTGGCCACCCAGCAAGAATATGTTCTGGCCTACAAAAGCCAACGAAAACTCAGCGGAAGTAAGTTCAAAGAAGTGGCGCTGGGCGCAAACAGCCTGCTCGCCGCCGCGACACAGCGTTTGAAATTCTGGGACATCTCAGACGAGCAGATCGAACGGTTGCAGCGGACCGGCGAGGTGCAAAAGACGCTCACCATCTATTCACCCGCAAACGGTGTGGTCGTCCACAAGAATGCTATCGAGGGGAGCTATAACCATGCCGGTGTGGACCTGTATCGCATCGCGGATCTGTCGACCGTCTGGGTGTATGCCCACATCTTTGAATATGAGATCCCGTGGATAAAAGTCGGTCAAACGACCCAGATGGAGCTGCCCTATGTTCCGGGCAAACGGTTTGTCGGTAAAGTGGACTACGTCTATCCCTATCTGGATGCCAAAACCCGGGACGTGAAAATCCGCCTGGTCTTCCACAATCCGGATCTGGAGCTCAAGCCGCAGATGTACGCCAACGTCACCATTGAATCGACGGCTGGCGACAACGAGCTGGTCATTCCAGGCGAAGCGATCATTCGCTCGGGCCGGCGCAATCTGGTCTTCGTGGACCTGGGCAACGGCAAGTTTCGACCACAGGATATCACCATCGGGGCCGAAGGCGACAAAGCGATGGTGCGGGTGCTTAGGGGCTTGCCGGAAGGTCAGCGCATCGTCACCAGCGCGCAGTTTCTGCTGGATTCGGAGAGCAGACTGCGGGAAGCCATACAAAAAATGTTGGCCAGCAGGACCGAGGCGAAAGAAGAGCAGGAGCATTGATCAAGATACAACAAAGGAAATCTCAGAATGTTAGAACGAATAATAGAATGGTCCGTCAACAACCGGTTCCTGGTTATTCTGGCTACCCTGTTTGCCATCCTTCTCGGCGTCGTGGCCATGTTTCGCACTCCCATCGACGCCATTCCCGATCTTTCGGATGTCCAGGTGATCATTTTCACCGACTATCCCGGGCAAGCCCCCCAGGTGGTCGAAGACCAGGTGACCTACCCTTTGACCACGTCCATGCTGGCGGTGCCGTACGCGAAAGTCGTGCGCGGCTATTCTTTCTTCGGATTCTCCATGGTTTACATCATTTTCGAAGATGGGACAGACCTCTACTGGGCGCGAAGCCGGGTGTTGGAATACCTGAACTATGTTTCGAACAAGCTGCCAACAGGCATCACCCCCAGTCTCGGGCCAGATGCGACCGGGGTGGGTTGGGTCTATGAATACATCTTGAAAAGCGACCGGCACGATCTGGCTCAGCTCAGGAGTATCCAGGACTGGTATTTGCGCTATGAGCTTACCGCTGTGCAAGGGGTCGCGGAGGTCGCCAGTATCGGTGGCTTTGTGAAACAGTATCAGGTCGAGGTCGACCCGAACAAACTGCTCATTTATGACATTTCAATTCCGCAAATCAGAAAGGCGATTCAGGAAGCCAACAACGATGTCGGGGGTCGACTCATCGAGTTGGGGGAAACGGAATTCATGGTTCGTGGATTGGGATACATACAAAGCATTGAGGATTTAGAAAAGGTCACGTTGGGGATAGATGCCCGCGGTGTGCCGATAACCCTGAAACATGTCGCGCATATTCAGCTCGGGCCGGAGCTCCGCCGGGGGCTTTGTGAGCTCAATGGCGAGGGCGAAGTCGTGGGCGGTATAATTATCATGCGCTTCGGTGAAAACGCACTCAAAACCATTAACGGCGTCAAGGCCAGGCTGGAGGAGCTGAAACGAAGCTTACCTGAAGGCGTTGAAATCGTTCCGGTCTACGACCGCTCAGGTTTGATCGAACGGGCGATCGCGAACTTGCGGGGGAAGCTCATTGAAGAGAGCATCGTCGTGGCGCTGGTTTGTGTTATCTTTCTTCTCCACTTCCGCAGCGCTTTCGTCGCGATTTTCACCCTGCCCGTGGGCATCTTGTTAGCTTTTATCGTGATGAACAAGCAGGGCATCAATGCCAATATCATGTCTTTGGGAGGGATTGCCATTGCCATCGGTGCGATGGTCGATGCTGCCATCGTCATGATCGAGAATGCCCACAAGCATATCGAACATGATGCGGGCAAGAAGGACCACTGGCAGATCATTATCGATGCCTCGAAAGAGGTGGGGCCAGCCCTGTTCTATTCGCTCTTGATCATCACTATTTCCTTCGTCCCCGTCTTCGCCCTGGAAGCACAGGAGGGCCGGCTGTTCAAACCGCTGGCGTTTACCAAGACCTATGCCATGGCGGCGTCGGCCTTGCTGGCCATCACCATCGTCCCGGTTCTGATGGGATTTCTCATTCGCGGCAAGATCATGCCCGAGACAAAGAACCCGGTTAACCGCTTTCTCATCTGGGTCTATCGTCCGGTCATCAACTGGGTGCTTCGGTTCAAGTGGAGCACGATTGCGATAGCGACCTTCATCTTGCTCATTTCATTCTGGCCGCTATCGCGGCTGGGTTCGGAATTCATGCCCCCGCTTTATGAAGGCGATTTGCTGTATATGCCAACAACGGACCCGGGAATCAGCATTACCAAAGCGCGAGAACTTCTGCAGCAAACGGACAAAATCATCAAAACATTCCCTGAAGTGCACCATGTGTTTGGAAAAGTCGGGCGCGCCGAAACCGCTACCGATCCTGCGCCGTTGTCGATGATCGAAACCACGATCATGCTGAAGCCGGAAGGCCAATGGCGTCCAGGCATGACGCCGGAAAAATTGGTGGAAGAGCTCAATGCCGCCATTCAATTCCCGGGCCTCACCAACGCCTGGACCATGCCGATCAAGACGCGCATCGATATGCTCTCGACCGGCATCAAGACACCCGTGGGGATCAAGCTCATGGGAGATGATCTGCAGGTGCTGGCGGATGCGGCCCAGGAAGTCGCAAGCGTCATCCGCGAGGTCCCGGGCACCCTGAGCGTCTACCCCGAAAAAACCGTCGGCGGCAACTACATCGACTTCCAGATCAAACGGGAGGAGGTCATGCGCTACGGGCTGAACGTCGGCAACGTCCAGGATATCATCAAAAGCGCCATCGGCGGCATGAACGTGACGCACACCGTCGAGGGTCTGGAACGCTATCCGGTCAATGTTCGCTATAGCCGGGAGCTGAGAGACAACCCGGAGGCGATCAAACGTGTGCTAATCGCTACACCGACCGGCGCCCAGATACCCATCGGCCAGGTAGCGGACATCGAGATCAAGAAAGGCCCGCCGGGAATCAAGAGCGAGAACGCCAAGCGCACAGCCTGGCTCTATGTGGACATCAAAGACGTCGATGTCGGCACCTACGTCGAAAACGCCCAGCAAATCGTCAATGAGCGCGTCAAACTTCCAACAGGCTACACCATGATCTGGAGCGGACAGTACGAGTACATGCAGCGCGCGAAAGAAAAAATGAAACTGGTCATTCCGGTGACCCTGGTGATCATATTTGTTCTGCTCTACATGAATTTCCGCAACCTCGCCGAAAGTACGATTGTGATGCTTTCGCTGCCCTTTTCTCTGGTCGGGGGCATTTGGCTCATGTACCTGCTGGGCTACCATTTTAGCGTGGCTGTCGCTGTCGGCTTTATCGCCCTGGCTGGTGTGGCGGCAGAAACCGGAGTCGTGATGCTCATCTACCTGGACCATGCTTACAAGAAATGGCAGCAAGCAGGCAACATGGTCAAGCTCAATCATCTTGCCGGAGCGGTCAAGGAAGGCGCGGTGGAACGCGTGCGCCCAAAGATGATGACAGTCGCAGCTATCATGGCAGGCTTGCTCCCCATCATGTGGGGCCACGGCACCGGTTCAGACGTCATGAAACGCATAGCCGCGCCCATGGTCGGCGGCATGGTCTCGTCCACGCTGCTGACGCTGATTGTGATTCCAGCGATTTACTTCCTGTACAAGAGCTGGGAGAATCGCAGAAACTGGGTTGCGGAAGAGAAGTGACGAAATGATTGCCCCCGGCCGCCGACCACGTTTCTAAAAGGCGCGGCCAAAACCAATAGAGCAATCCAGTTTATCACAACAACATAAGGAGACGAAACATGGTGCGGAATTATCATTTATATTCAGGCATGCTCGTGGTAGCGGTCTTGCTTTTTTCCTGCCAGACTACCGAAAAACGGACTGAGGATGAACAAATCACAAGCCAAAATGCTAAACTGGCAAAGTTGACACCTCAAAAAAGAACAGAAAACATCAAGATTGAACTGAAACAAATTAAAGCAGACCTCGCCAAAGATGGTCATTATAATTGCTGCATCCATCCCACCTGCAACTGGTGTCTTCTTCACGAAGGGGAGTGCGAATGTCACGACAATCTCAAAGCAGGAAAAGAAGTGTGTCCGGGATGCGGACTGGGCTGGCGCAACGGCAACGGCGTGGTTCAGGGCGTGCAAGCGAATCAGGTAAAATGGGACATTGCGCACGAGCATGAATCGGAGGGACACGCGCACTAAGTGGCTGTGCCACACGATTCAGGTAAATAGGCTGTAGACTTTACAACTCAGGGCTGCTGATGACGCTATTATGTATGTTACAGCGACGGATTTTTTTCTAAACTTTTCAGGGGGTTCAGGTGTTAGGGTGTTCACGCTTTAGCGTGTCTTCCCCCCCCGACCCCAGCAAGCTGAAGCTTGTACACCGACCCCCCGGTCAGGAACCGTGCAAAGAGTCTCTATCGGGCAACACGAGGGTAGATAATTGTTGAAATTGTTGAAAGAAATGCCTAATCTAACTAGCCCGTGCATAGGGTGTTCACGCTTTAGCGTGTTTTCTCCTCGCCCCGGCAAGCCAGGATTCCTCAATTTTGTGATAGATGAGTCGGGGCAGCTTGTACACCGAACACACCCGAGCAGGAATCGCCGATTTTAGCAAACCTTTTTGATTCCTGCTCAGGATATGAGCTCAGCGTCCTTTGCTGACTCTGCGTCAACTTTTCTTACAATCGTTCCGGCTGGAGACTATGCGCTCACTCAACAAACGCTCGACACTGAGCCTGCGCTTGCGGGTCATCTTTGCCATCATCTTGCTTCTGGTCCTGATCGGTGCCACCTTTAGCTTCCTGACCGTTCGTAGCATCCACCAGCTCGTCGAGGAGGTGATGTGGGGAAATTACAGCTCTTATTCCCGCTCTTTTGCGGCCTTCAGCGCCAAGTCGTTTGCAGAGGGCGACGTGAAAGAACTACACCGCCACCTTGTGGTCGCGTTGGCGCAGCCGGACATGATCTTCGTGGTGGCCCGGGACCAGCATGGCGAGGTGGTGGCGCAGGTGGGCAACTTTGAATCCTACCAACCCCTGGATATCCACAAGAAAGTATTCGAGGACGACATGCTTTCTGTCCAGGAAATCGGCGCCAAACCGGGCGGCTTGTTCCATGCTTCCGGACACACGTTTCTCATCACCGCCCGGGTCCTCTTTGAAGGCAAGGAAATTGGCACAGTGCAGTTGGCCGTGAGTACAGCCTCTGCCAATCAAAAGCTTGCCAGCATCAGTTTCTGGGGCTTCAAGATGGCCCTGGCGGTAGTGGCAATCGGAACGATTATTCTGATTTTTGTCGACAGAAGACTCAGAAAGAACATCGCACATTTGATTCAAATCACCCGCAGCATGGCCACCGGCGACCTTTCGCAGCGCGTCGAAATCAAGACCGGAGATGAGATCGAACATTTGGGCGACTCTTTCAACATGATGGCCGAGGCCATCAGAACCCACGAGGTACGGCTCGAAAAGCTGGTGGAGCGCCGCACGAAGGAGCTCGCGGATGAAAAAAATATCCTGCAATTGATTTTGGACAACGTCCCCAGTGCCTTTATTATGCTGGACAACAACCTGCGGGTTCTCTCGGTGAGCGCCCAATTGGAAGCGGTGTTGCACCAACAGAGAGAGGAGGTGCTGGGCAAAGTCTGCGCCTTATGCACCCTGCTTTACGAATCACACACCCAATGCCCCACCCGCCTGGCTCTTCGCCATGGCGAGATCCAGCTCAACGAGGCGCGGTTGATGACATCATCCGGGGAGGAAAAATTCATTGAGCATATGGCCGTCCCCATCAAACGAAATGGCGAGATAAAGAATATCCTGGAAATCATTACCGACATTTCCGACCGAAAACGCTTCGAGGAGCACCTGGTTCGCACCGAAAAGCTTTCCGCCACCGGGGAAATGGCCGCCAGCATCGCCCATGAAATGCGAAATTCCCTGACCTCGGTCAATCTCATTTTGCAGTGTTTGACTGATTCAGTTGGTCAAAATGAAGAGGACGCCAAATCTCTCGAAATCGCCATCGCTTCTGTGAACCGTACGGAAGCCATTGTCAGACAGTTGTTGGAATTTGCAAAACCGGGCGAGATCAAATTTGAAAAGGCAGATATCAGCTCGTTGGTGGAACAAAGCCTCGAGTTCTGCAAGTATCAATTCCAAAAGAAACAGATTCGGCTGAAAACAAATCTTGCAGACAGCCTCCCACCTTTGGAGGCCGATATCGAACGCATGAGAGAGGTTCTCCTCAATCTTCTGCTCAATGCGGTGGATGCCGTCAAAGAAAAGGGCGTCATTTCCATCGAGGCTCATGTGTTCATCCTGGAAAAAACCATGCGTGACCATCTTGACCCTAAGTCCAATAGATTCAAAAAAGGAACTCAGGCGGTTCGGCTGCGCGTGAGAGACAATGGCGTCGGCATCTCCCGAGAGCATCTCAAGCGAATTTTCGACCCCTTTTTCACCACCAAAACAAAAGGCACAGGACTGGGGCTGACCATGGCAAGGCGAATCATCGGTGAGCACGGCGGCATTTTGAATGTCGAAAGCAAGGTCGGCCAGGGTGCGACGTTTACCATCCTGCTACCATTGAGCCGGACCGGCATTTGAGCTTTGCTTCTTCCAAAACAATCCTTCGGTGGGCTTCAGTGTCATCGGTGAAATTCGGTGGATGAGGTTCTTAAGGCGTGGTCTGGCTGGCTCTCCAGGCTCCGGAAAGCCACCGAAGCTTCGCCGAAACCACCGAGTGTCACCGAGCTGCGCTAGCCCCCCGGCTTTGGGAGAATCCGGGTGGCCAGCGCATCGGGGTCTTTCAACTCGACCTTCAACACGACCGCTGTAAGATGGTCCCTGGCGCCGCGCGCATAGCAAACATGCCGAAAAAGCTCGCAAGCTTTGGGGAGAGCATTGGCGTTTTGCGTCAGGTTGGCCAGGATGTCGTCGTCGGAATTGTAGGTGGTGATTCCGTCCGTGCACAAGAGGAAGATGTCGTTGTCTTTGAGGTTGACCTTTTGGATATCCGGCTCGATGCTCGCTTTCATCCCAAGCGCTTTCGTGATCACGTGCCCGTCTTCAAACTTCGCCATATTGAGAGATTTGTCAGGCGTTGCGTCGAGCAAAGTTTGCAGCTTTGAATGGTCTACGGTAAGCTGGAGCAGCTTGTCCGCTCTTTTCAGATAGATCCGGCTGTCTCCGACGTGGGCCAGGACAGCGTATGCCTTCTGAACCAACAGCAGCGCAATGGTCGAGCCCATGGCGTGCTGGTGCTTCCTGGCAAGATGGTGTACTGTTCGGTTCGCCGCCTGAATGAGCTGGGTGATGAAGTCAAATGGCCCCCTCTGGCTGATCAGCGTTCTCTTCCTGACATCGAGAACAATTTCGCGAATGGCGTCGAGGGCGGACTGGCTGGCGACGTCCCCGGCGTACGCTCCACCCACGCCATCGGCCACCGCAAAGAGGCCTTGCTGTTCTAACACCAGGAAGCTATCCTCATTGACGGCCTTTTTGGGATTCAGTCCTTTGTCGGTAATACTCGCGTGAGTGATGGAGATTCTCATGCAAATTCTCCCTGGCCGTTTCGGTGCGAGAGCCCCATAATGAACCCGATGATGATCAATGAAATCAGAAATGAGAATCCACCCCGACTTATCAAAGGCAAGGTGATGCCTGTCAGTGGAATAAGCTTGATGACGCCGCCGATATTGACAAACACCTGGATCGCCAGGATGGTCGAGAAACCAGTGGCGAGCAGCTTTTCAAAATCGGTCTCGGACTCGACGGCCACCCGCATGCCGAGCAGGAAAAGCAGGATGTAGAGCGCAACGATCAAGATTGAGCCAATAAAGCCAATTTCTTCAGCAATGGCGGAGTAGACGAAGTCGGAAACGACCAGCGGAATATTGGTTGGATAGCCAAGCCCAACGCCTGCTCCCGTCCAGCCGCCGGCGTTCAAAGCGAAAAACGAATTCATGATCTGGTAAACGTTATCCCACCAGACAGCATCATGCGGCAGCCGCCAGAGGTCGGCCCAAATCACGAATCTTTGCAGAACGTGCGGCGGTGCAATGCCTTCCAGCAAGAAGATCAGCTTGGAGGTGAGCACTGTGATAGTGATGCCGCCAAACAGATAGATATACTTGCGGGTCGTCACGAAGATCATGATGATGACCAGGCCGCTGTAGATGATCACCTGCCCGAAATCTTTCAACAAGACAAACAGCAGTTGCGGAATCAGCCAGATAAACAAGAACGGTCCCCAGGGGACAATGAACTTTGATAGCTTCTTGCCTTTGATCGCGGGACCTTTGCGCGTGAAATCATCTTTGTATTTGGCAAAGAATCCGGCCAGAAAAACAATGATCGTGATTTTGAAGGCCTCCCAGGGGGTCATCTTGTAAACGAATCTTCCGCGTGTGCCGACCTCACTCAAGGCCACAAAAACCAGCAGCATCAAGATCGTGACCGCCACCCAGAAAAAGGGCTTTTCCAGGGAGGCCATGAACCGGTTGCTGGCGCATTTCTTGACGATAAAGACAACGGCAAACAGGGCCACAAGATAGGAGACGATCAGACGCGACCAACCCGGCAGGCTCGTGGCAAATTCCCGCAAAAATCGCATACCGCTCAACTCGTGCAACTTGAGAAGCTGACTGGCTTCACTCTGGATGGATTCCAGACTGCGTTCGTCTGGCCTGCTGGCGGCAACGAGCGCCACGGAGGTGGTGTCCACCGCTGATGAATCGTGACCCGCCCTTTTTATCGCGGCCGCCGAATACTGTCGCACCAGCGTCTTTTGAAAATCGACATTTATCGCCGAGCTGATGCGGTATTGGACCACAAACCCGATGCCCGTCAGGAGAGCGGCGACCACCAGAATAGAAAAATCGCCCTTGTAGGTTTTTTTGAGAACCGAGTAGACCAGGAAAAAGGCGGACATGAGCAGACCATTGCGCACCAGGATTGCCAGGCTCGGCTCGTAGCCGCGCGCGTTGCCGGCGACATAGACCGAGAGCATGCCCAGGATCGAAACGAGTACGGCAACGCCCAGGCCGAAGAGCGGACTAATCTTTGTTCGTGACCCCATTTGTTTCATCAAAATAGCCGAGTTCATGCGCCTTCAAGAAAATTTGCCGGGCCACGGGAGCCGCAGCGGCGCCTCCGTAGCCCCCACCTTCAACCACCACAGCGATAGCAATCTTTGCATTCTCGACCGGCGCGAAAGAAATGAAGAGGGCATGGTTGACGATGTTGGGTTCTAACGTCCCGTCGCCGTTCCTGATCGGCATGTTTATTTCCGCCGTCCCGGTCTTGCCGGCTGCCTCGACCTCCTGCATCTGCAATCGCCAGGCGGTGCCGCCGCGCGTCCAGACCACATCCCGCATCATTTTCTGTACCTTTTTGGCGGTCTCCGCCGACACAACGCGATGCCAGATCTGCGGCGGTTCATGCAGCTCCAGTTTTGGCTTCATCAGAACGCCATCGTTGGCGATGGCCGCGGCAACCAACGCCAGCTGCAGGGGGGTGGCAAGCACCTTTTCTTGCCCGATGCAAGACCACGCAAGCTCATGGGCACTTTCGGTCGGCGGAAAAGAGCTTCTGAATGCCACCACTCCATCTTGCAGCTCCGGGCGGGAGGTGTTCCATTCGACCGCTTGATTGAAACCGAAGCGATTGGCAATCTCATGCATGAGCGTATCCCCAACAGCAACCCCCAACCTTGCATAAAAGGCATTGCTGGATTTGACCAGCGCCCGGGTCATATCGATCTCGCCGTGGCCCCGCCAGACCTGTCCTCGTCGACGATAGCTCGCCCGTTCGTGGTCAAAGACCCGTTTTCTTCTCACTCCCGGCGGCCGGTAGCCTTCCGGGCCAATGGCCCATTTCGGGTCCAGCCCTTTCGCTACCGCAGCACAGGCGACAATCGTCTTGAATGTCGATCCCGGCGGATAGCGGCCCTTTAGCGCTCGATTGTAGAGCGGCTTGCCCTGCTCGTCAGTGACAATTCTCAGCCAGGCATCATCGACCGAAACCGAGTCCGGATGAAACCCTGGTGAGCTGACCAGCACCAGCACGTCCCCGGTGGCCGGCTCAATCGCGACCACTGCCCCGGTGCTGCCCGCCAGCGCCTCATACGCCGTCCGCTGTAGCTCATAATCGAGGCTCAGGACGATATCGTTGCCAAGCGGTTGAATCCGAAAATAGGTATTATTGATGTAAGTGTTGTTTTCCTCCTTCGTGCCGCGCGTCCACCCCATCAGGCGCTCAAAAAAGTATTTCTCCAGCCCGGCCTTGTCACGCTCGACGTCGGAATAGCCGATCAGGTGAGACGCCGCTTCTCGCAGCGGGTAATACCTGCGGGGAAGTTCGCCACGGTTGGCGGTATATCCCGCGAAAACTTTGGACGGCTCATGATGACGATCATAGATATTCCCTTTGATGGTCGTGGCCTCGATGATCCACGGCCTGGGATCGTGCAGCTTCCGGGTTGCGTTGAAATAGGGGCTATTCACGAACAATTGCCAGTAGGCCTGATGGATGAGCAGCGTCAAAAAGGCGCACGCGACCACCCAGAGAACCACGCTCAATTCCTTGCGGCGCCTGAATGAAAACACGGTCTTCAGACTCTCGACCGTCGGCAGGAGCAGTCGCCACAGGTAGAGGAAAAGGATGGTAAAGAGCAGGTATTTTGCAACGATCAGGACCAGTAGCATGCGTTTTACTTTTCTGAAAAGGTCAGGATAATCGGGTCTCGCTGACAGAATCTTATTTTGTCGCCAATTTTCAACCGCCTGCTGCCGTTGATGCGGTCCGGTTCATCATCGATGAACGTGCCGTTCGCACTGCCTTCATCAACGATGGTGATGGTATCCTCAGCCACGAAATACAAGGTCGCATGATGTTTTGAAATATTGTCAAACGGCAGGCAAATGTTCGAGGAGGAATGCCGTCCAATTTTGTACGTCTTCCCCGGTTCCAGATTCCAGCACGAGCCTTGCCCGTCGCCGTCCACCACCTCGAGCAGAAACCCCTTGCCCGAAGTTGCCGGCTCAGCCTCGTTTTCCTTCTCTGAGAACCAGCAGCTGATGTCCGATTTGCGTTTTGAAATCGTGGCCGACGACAGGATTTGCAGCTTTATTCTGGGTTGGTTGAGCTCGTAGTCCTGATCCGCGACGTATTTCTGCAGCCTCTGTTTCAACACGGACTCCAGCGTGGCGATGGAATGAGCATGTCTGATGAAAACAGTGTTGTTGACCAGAACTTCGAAATTGTCGGGGGCAACCACGTGCTCAGGATTGGTCGCGTCGAGATTCCGCTCCAGCTTGTCCGCGATCTCGCCGAAAAGCCGATCTTTCTCGAGCGGATCGATGAACCACCAAAACAGCGAAAAGACGATCCGTCTGATTCCCTGATCAATGGTTTGAATGGCGCTCATGGCTTATCCACCTGGTACTTAGTTCTTCTTCCAGAGAGCGATTACTCCAGGATTTTCATCGTATAGTTGACGATCTTGATTTCGTCGGCCGGAGAGATCGGGACTTCCTTTTGCAGCTCCAATTCCTGGCCATTCAACAGCGTCCCGTTGACGCCCGTCGGCAGCAAGAAATAGCTGCCATCTCTCAGTTCAATGGCCGCATGACCCCTCGAAACAGAGAAGTCCTGACTTTCCAGGACCACGTCATCATGGCTGGCGCGGCCAATGGTAATTCGGTCTTTTTCAAACGTAACTTCCTGCACCTCCTGTCCGGAGTCGATGGAGAGCTTGATCTGAACCACCGGTTCCGCTGTTTGCACAACCGTCGGGTGTTCGTCGGCATCGAACGTCTCCGGATCCTCCGTCACCGTTTCTTTCAGGTCCATCTCTGTGTCTGGCAATGGCAGCGGCGGTGCAGCCTCGGGCGTCTCTTTTGTTTCATCTCTCTGCTGTGGTTCGGGTTTTTTCATGCGATAGTCGATACTGAACTGCCCTTTGACCAGGCCGGGGTCTGTCTCGACCTCGATGACGATGGCGTTTCTCGATTGCTCCGGATTGATCTTTCGCATCTCCGGGTAGAGCTCTTCTGTCAGCTCGGAGCACAGCACATCCTCCACTTCTTTGCGCATCTCTCTGTCATATTTGCTGAAGCGGACGACATAGTAGTTCGGAATGAGGATTTTGCGACCCACGACGTCGACATTTTTTTTCATCAGCTCCTTGAGCTTTTTTGAAATCTCTTTGTAGGGGATGCGCTCATTGGACAACGCCTGCTGCCTGGCATCAGCGCTCTCATCTTCAAGATCAGAAACGCGTTGCCAGGCCCCCTTGATCTTGTTTTTCAGGCTCATAGTACTCACCCATATATGCTATTTCAGTTGAACTAAAGTCAGGACGGCTTCGGTCTCTATCAATATGTTGAATTAATATCAATTTGTCAAGCTTAACCTGCACGCTATCCCTGCAGGCGGCCTTGCATGCCCGCGGCGCTGCCCGACACTCCCGCCCGAAGGGCGAGAGTTCCCTTCCTGGGACGGGTCAGGGGTGGGTCGAAACTGCAAGCCGCCTAAAACCTTCGAAGGGAAACAAAAGATGAACCGCCTGTAGGAACCGCAACGCGGTTCCTACATCACAGCCCAGGGTACCGTTTTTTCGGTACCCTGGGATCTTGAAACCCAAACGATTTGCCTCGGATGATCAAAGTACTATCTTCCTGCAACAGAGCATGACCGTCCCTTGGGTCATCGAACCCGTCCCGTAGTTTGTGCTCTTGCCAGGAAAAGTCGAAACGGCGACAAACTGTTTTGCACTTTTAACATACGAGGGGTGAAATCGTGCTGCTGCGCAAAATCAAACCCGCACCCTTCATGGAACAACATGAAAGACTATCGGTGAAACTCAAATGGTCTGAATAACGTCAGCAGTAAGAAAGGAAGGAGGTTACCCTTGAAAGAACTATCCAAAGCGGGTTGCATTCTATTCTTTGTAACCAGCTTCGCCACGGCTCAGCCTCGCCACACAGCCACCCTCAGCGGCTTCATCTATGACGCCGCCAACGGCGAGGCGTTGATCGGCGCCAACGTCTACCTGGAAGGCACGCAGGTCGGCAGTAGCACCAACGTCAACGGCTACTATGTTATCCCCGGGATTCCTGCCGGGGCTTACACGCTTGTGGTGCACTACATCGGGTACAAGCCCATCAAGCAGGAGATTTTTCTGAACGCAGGTGAGCAAAGGACTGTTACGCTTAGCTTACAGCCCGAAAACATCGAGCTGCAAAAAGTTGTGGTCACCAGCGATGCGGTTCCGGAGGCAGAGAAGCTGTTCGAAAAGCCGCTTTCGAAACTGCGCCTGACCGCGCGCCAGATCCGGGCCATTCCGCAGGTGGCCGAGGCCGATTTGCTGCGCTCTTTGCAGACCTTGCCGGGCATCCTGCCCGTGTCGGATTTCTCGTCGGCGCTCTATGTGCGCGGCGGTACACCGGACCAGAACCTCAACCTGCTCGACGGCACCGATGTCTACAACCCGGAACACGCGTTCGGCCTTTTTTCGACCTTTAACACCGACGCCATCAAGCAAGTCGAACTCTCCAAGGGGGGATTCAGCGCCAAGTATGGCGGGCGGCTCTCTTCCATCCTGAATATCACCAACCTGGACGGCAACCGTGAGGAGTTCGAAGGCACGGGCTCGGTCAGTCTGCTGAGCGCCAAAACCACGCTGCAGATGCCTCTCGGCAGCGTCGGTTCCCTGTCCGGCTCGTTCCGCCGGACGTACTTCGACAAGACGATCGCGAAAGTCATCGATGATGTGCCGGATTACTACTTCCTGGACGGCAACCTCAAAGCCTTCTTCGACCTCAACGGCACGAATAAGCTGACCATCAGCGGCTATGGCAGCGAGGACCAGCTCGACATCACCTTCAACGACAATGTCGAGGACCAGGCCGGCTTCAGCTATGATTGGGGCAACCGCACGGGAAGCATCCGCTGGACGCGCATTTTTACGCCGCAGTTTTTTGCCAACTTCTGGCTCGCCGGCAGCCGGTTCGACTCTGATTTCGACTTCGGCGACACCATCGAGCTGACGGAAAAAAACTTTGTCTCGGATTTTTCGCTGAAAGGAAATCTCGAGTACCACTTCTCGAAAGAACTGGTGGCAGGATTCGGATTCGAGCAGAAAAACCTGCATTTGATCTTCCGGCAGAAATTCCCCGGCGGCACCATCGATATCGATACGCGCAACAAGCACTATGCAGCCTATCTGCTCACCAACTGGCGGCCGACGGTCCGGTGGGATATCGAGGCCGGGTTGCGCTACAACCTTTTCGATGCCGACGAAACCTTTCAGAACTGGGCGCCGCGTTTTTCGGCAAAGTACCGCCTGACCGATTCGATCAACCTCAAAGCGGCCGGCGGCATCTACTACCAGTATCTGCACCGCGTGCCACGCGCCTTCGTTGCCGACATCTGGGTGGCCTCCAACAAATTCCAGAAGGGATCCTCCTCCAAACACGCCATCGTTGGATTCTCGAAAGATTTTGACAATGAATTCCAATTGGAAATCGAGACATACTACAAGAATTATCACAACATCTACTCCTTCAACCACAATGTGGGTGTGGATATCTCGCCCGACACATTCGATGAAAACGGCGACCCCGTTTATCTCGAAACCCGCGGCGTGTTCAACCGCGGCGATGGCGACACAAAGGGCGTGGAGGTGCTGGTACGCAAAGACTATGGCGCGGTGACCGGCTGGCTGGGCTACAGCCTGGCCTTCACCAACTACCGCATCGACGGCATCAACCAGGGTGAGCGCTTTCCGCCACGCCACGACCGCACACATGCTATCAATGTCGTCGCCAATCTCGACTGGAAAAACCTGAAGCGCGCCTGGCGCGGCCAGCCTCCGGTCAAACACAAATCCAACTGGAAACTCGGCCTTACCTTCATCACCACCAGCGGCCAGCCGATCACGCTGCCGGGCTCGGGATACTTTGTCAACGCGCTGCCCGGACGCCCGGTGGTGGAGTATGAGCTCTTTCCGAGCGCAATCAACGGCCTCAGACTGCCGCCATACGCACGGTTGGATCTTAGCCTCACCTACGAGCGCCACTTTCGCGGCTGGTCGCTCATGCCGTATGTGCAGGTCTTCAACGTCGGCAATCGTAAGAACGCCTGGTTCGTCGACTATGACAACGAAGATGGCGAACCCGATATCGATGTGGAGCACATGTTTCCAATTCTGCCGACGATTGGGGTTCATTTTTCGTTTTGAAGGGATCAGAGGTCACGCACCCCAAAAAAGAGGAGATCAGACAGATGTCGTTCAAAACAAACATAAGTGGGTTGCTGTTTTTGTCACCCCTCCTGCTGTCTGCTTGCGGCGAAGGCACGCTATCAATGGACAACACGTTCCAACCCAGGATTGTCATCCAGGGGTATTTGTTTCCCAATCACAAAGTCGAAGTGCGCCTCCTGCGCAATTTCCCGCTCAACGCCACCATCGACGACAACGAGGTCATTCTCAGCGAGGCGCAGGCCGTCATTATCGACCAGGAGGGCAGCAGGTTCGAGCTCCGGTTTGATGCGGACAGACAGATTTATGAATCGAGCGCAATCGCTGTGGACTATGGCAAACGGTACACTCTGGAAGTGCACGCCACCATCGACGCCAAAGCGCTGTTTGCCCGTTCGACCACCACCGTGCCGCAGCCGGGCTTTGAAATTCTGGAAGAAAATTCCGTTCTCGACAGCCTGGTCTATCGCCAGCGGGACGAAAACGGGCAGCTGATCGATTTCGAGATCGTGTTCAATCGTTCACCCGGGACGGATTTTTACGCCCTCGCGCTCAATGCGCTCGACGCCGACACCTCCACGTTCATCTACGACAACCCGTTCGACGACTTCGACGTGGATGATGTGTTGGAGGATTTTGAGGATTTCAAATATACCTATGGGTGGATTCAGGATACGCCGTTGCAACCCGGAGAATCCAGCATTGATGTCTTCTCCTTCTTCACGTGGTTTTACGGTGAGTATGAAGCCGTCGTCCTCGCGGGCGACCGTAACTTTCGCGATTTTCTCATCAGTCACGGACAGGTGCAGGAAATCGACGGCAATTTTCACGAACCTGCCTTTCACATCGAAGGCGATGGCATTGGGGTTTTCGGGTCGGCGATTGCTGATACAGCCTACTTCACAGTGCTCCGACAGCAGTGACGCGCCTCGGATTGGGTGCCTGGAATGGGTCCCGGAATGGCGGTTCTACACCGCCGGTGGTGCGGATGGCAGGCAGAAAGTCAAGGAGTCAATTGATCAGCTTCCTGATGACCGCATTCAAATCACGAAACTCGAACGGTTTGGAAATCGCGGCGGAGAATCCGTAGGTGCGGTAGTTGGCGATCACCGGATGGTCTCGCGAGCAGCCACTTGAAATGATCGCCTTGACGTTCGGGTCGAATTCGCGCAGCTTGCCGATGGTCTCTTTGCCCCCCATTCCGTTGGGAATGGTCAAGTCCATGATGACCGCATCAAAAGGCTTCTTGCGCTTGGCCTTCTTGTAGAGCTGAATGGCCTCCCTGCCATCGGCGGCTGTGGTGACCCGATAACCAAACCGGGTCAAGATCTTGGCGCTCAAATCACGCAACATCTCTTCGTCGTCCATGACGAGGATGCTGCGATTCCGTCTTGCGCGTTCCCTGCGATGACGTATGACTCTCAGAAGGGTCTCCTGCAATGTCTTCTTCAGGCTCTTGTTCATAATGTTAGAGGACGATAGGTTCGCTTCTTTTTTTCAACTTTCGACATCAATGTGCAACTACTTGAATAAAAAGAAAAGTTGTTGCGGAAACATAACGAATGCCATTGCGATCAACAAATGACTTAACATCGACAATTTTATCGATATTGGGTCCACGCAGATCAAAAAACCACACGGAAAATCTTTTGGCTTTATGGCGCTTCCTATGGCTAGATTTACCTCGCAACCGCGAATTGACGCTAATCCACGCGAATGAAACCTTTAGGGCGAAACCACACTCTTCGACATCGAACCCCTTTTTTGATTGAGAAATCCGCGTGGTTTTTTTGTCCGTGTGGAAGACAAGGTTTTACAACCTTGTCGTGCAGGGGACTTTTCTCTTGCAACTCGCCTCACCTTTGACTACTTTTACCTCGTATTTTTATCGAGGCTGACCGATGAATTTTTGCCTCACCAAAGAACAAGACATGCTCAAGAGCATGGTGCGGGAATTCGCTCAGAAGGAAGTCGCGCCGCTTGCGGCCGAGCTCGATCGCCAGGAGCGTTTTCCTGCGGAGACTTTCCGGAAAATGGCGGAACTGGGATTACTGGGCGTCGCCATCCCGGAAGAATATGGCGGCAGCCGTGTCGACTGGATCTCCTGTGTCCTCGTGGTAGAAGAATTGGGGCGAGTTTGTGCCTCGACCGCCCTCTCGTACGGCGCCCACACCTTTCTCTGTGCCCACAATCTTTTTGAACACGGCAATGAGGAACAGAGAAAAGAGTACCTGCCTTCCCTGGTGAAAGGGGAAAAAATAGGCGCCATGGCGCTGACCGAACCCGAAGCCGGATCGGATGCAACCTCTTTGAAAACGCGGGCCCGAAAAGTTGGTGACGAGTATGTTCTGACAGGCACCAAGACGTTCATCACCAACGCGCCCGTGGCCGACATCGTTCTCGTTTTCGCCCGCAGCGCTGAGCAAGAAGGAAAGCAGAGCTTGAGCACCTTCATTGTCGAAAAAGATTTCCCGGGATTCTCGGTTGGAAAGCCGATGGAAAAATTGGGGATGCGCGGCTCCCCGACCTCAGAAATCTATCTGGAAGAGTGCCGCGTGCCAGCAAAGAATCTGCTCGGTCGCGAAGGCCACGGGATGGCACAGATGATGAACGGGCTGGACATGGAGCGGGTGGTTTTCAGCGGACTGCCCTTAGGCATCGCCGAAGGCGCGTCAGAAGCTGCCGTAAAGTACGCCAAAGAACGGCACCAGTTCGGGCAGCCCATTGCCAGCTTCCAGATGGTGCAGGAAATGCTGGTCGATATGGCGAAAGGCATCGAGGCCCTCCGCCTGTTGGCCTACCGGGCGGCCGCGCTTTTGGAAGAAGGGAAGCGCGTGACCAAAGAAGCTTCCATCGCCAAGCTTCTGGGCGCGGAAGTGGCCATGAAGACCACCCTGGATGCGGTGCAGATCTTCGGCGGCTACGGCTACACGCGGGACTATCCCGTGGAACGATTCCTGCGCGACGCCAAGCTGGTGGAAATCGGCGGCGGCACCTCGCAGATTCAGAAGTTGATTATTGCCAAAGAGATCCTACGGCCCTGACAGCTCAGGTAGATAGGCTGTAGACTGTTGGGCTGTAGGAAGCGCGTTTCTAAACACCTGCATATCAAGATAAAACCGGTAGGGTCTTCTATCCGTTGGAGCTCACTTCGCCACCAGTTCAACCCGGCGATTCCTGGCCCGGCCGGCTTCATCTTTATTGGAGGCCACCGGTGCCAGGGCACCCACCCCATGCGCCTCCAGCCGGCTGCCGGCGATGCTGTGCTCTTTGACCAGCGCCGTCACAACTGAATGCGCCCGGTCTGCAGACAGTTTCATATTGTAGGCAAAGCGAAAACCGACTTTCTCTCCGAAAGGGTGGAATGTCTGGAATAGTCGCGAATCCATAATTGGCACTCATTCGG
>JBHHXT010000041.1:0-30864 GCA_046757165.1 bacterium
AAATAGAAACTTCCCAACAAAAAGTCAACCGGTTTTCCAGATTTCGCAGGCTGACGCAATCCCAACGCCTAAGGAGTGAAATGCTTTAGCATTTCATGCAACGCCAAAGCGTTGCACTCCTATTTATTCCGTTAAGGTATTGCATAATCAAGCGATTATAGGAATATTTGCCAATCTCTGGTGAATAATCCAGGTCAAGAAATCTGTACTACGAGGCGACAACATTGTGTTTTTTAGCAAAGTTCTTTCGGTGACCTTCGGCGACGTCGGTGATTTTCGATGGTCTAATAAATAATTTCCACCGAACGACGCCGAAGTCACCGAAACTCACCGAATTTTGTTTGCGGCTTCGCTCCGCCTTGAAAATTTGTGATCCGCGTTCCATTTCTCGATAAAGTCGTGCCCAAAAATGACTGAAATGGCAGGCCTGAAAGATTTGCTTGACCCTTTGCCGATTTTTCGATACTTTCGTTGTCATGCCAGACGTTTATGTTCATGCCTCATACCTGGCAGGGGCTATTTACGCAGCCATGGTTTTGTTTCTGCTGGCCGGTTTTCTGCGTTCAAGACCTCGCCTGAGCAACGGCGCCAGGCCAAAAGTCTCGGTGGTCGTCCCGGCCAGAAACGAGGCGGCGAACTTGCAGAGCTGCTTGCAAGCCCTGGTTGCTCAAAGTTACCCCCGCGACCTGATCGAGATCGTGGTCGTCAATGACCGCTCTCACGATGCCACCGGAGAGATCGCGCGCCGTTTCCAGGCACAACATTCGAACCTCTTCGCTGTGGAGGTCACGGAGACACCCACAGGCGTGAGTCCGAAAAAATATGCGCTTAGCCAGGGCATTGCGCGGGCCGGAGGGGAGCTTGTTTTTACCACAGATGCCGACTGCGCCCCGCCACGTGAATGGTTGGCCCAAATGGTGCCCCTCTTCAGCGAGCGCGTCGGGTTGGTGATGGGAGCCGCACCTTTCCATGAACGACCACACTGGCTCGCTCGCCTTCTGGCTCTGGACAATCTGGCCAGCACGTTTGTGGCGGTGGGCGGATGTGGCTGGAACATCGGTGTCACCTGCACCGGCCGCAATCTGGCTTACCGCAAAGCCGTCTTTAACCAGGTGAACGGCTTCAGAGCGATCAACCACAGTCTCTCCGGAGACGATGACCTGTTCATGCAACTGGTGAAAAAGCGCACCGACTGGCGCATCAGCTTCTCGCTCAGTCCGGAAACAGCGGTACCGAGTCCGTCCGCACGGACGGTGAAGGATTTTGTCCGGCAAAGACGGCGGCATGTGTCGGCGGGAAAGTACTATAGCAGGGGAGTGCAAGTCGCCTACCTGGTCTTTAACCTGGCCAACCTGACCTTGTTCGCGTTCTTGTTCGTCGCGCTTTTCACCGGCAGCCAGGTGCGACCCGCCCTTTCCTTGTTTCTGTCGAAAGTCGGCCTTGATTTCGTGGCACTCTTTTGCGTCGCGAAAAGATTGCGCAAAATGCACCTGCTGCTTCACTTTCCTCTCTGGCAGATTTTTCACTTAATCAATCAGGTGGTGATTTCGCCACTGGGTTTCGTCGGGAGAATCAGGTGGTAACGTTGGAGTGTAAGCAAACCCCACACCGTTCCTTTGGTGAAAGGCTCACGGGCCAGGGATGAAGGAGATTCCTCTAAGATACGTGCTCAAAACCATCACGCTCAGGCGTTTGCTGAACGCCGTTCAGGCAATCGCCGCGTTTCTGCTTTCTGCGCTAACCAAACGGACGGTCCTCTGGGGAGAGCCTTTCATCCTCACGGTCGAGCCGACCAACTTGTGTAATCTCAAATGCCCGCTGTGTGTCACCGGCAACGGACGGATGCAGCGTCAGGCGGGACAGATGAGCTTCGAACTATTTCAGGAGATCGTCGACCGCGCCGGAGACAAGATCTTTTATTTGCTCATGTATCACCAGGGAGAACCATACCTTAACCGGGAGTTCCTGCGCTGCGTCGAGTATGCCAAACACAAGCGCATTCTGGTGACAACCAGCACCAATGGCCACTACCTGACGCCTGAAGCCGCGCGCCAAACCGTCGCCTGCGGGCTGGATTCGATCATCATCTCCATCGATGGCGCGGACCAGCCAACTTACGGAACCTATCGCGTGGGCGGAGAGCTGGACAAAGTCCTGACAGGAGTGCGGAATCTCGTCGGCGAGAAGAAGCGGCAGAAAAGCAAAACGCCTGTCATCTATCTCCAATTTCTGGTGATGCAGCACAATGAACACCAGATCCCGGCGATGAGAAAGCTGACGGTTGAGCTTGGCGCAGACCAGTTCTTGATCAAGAAAGTCCAGGTCGAGAGTGCCGAGGAAGCAGCCAGGTGGCTGCCGTCGCAAGAATCGTTGCGCCGCTACGCGTGCACAGACGGAACGCTCAGGCCCAGGCGGAGCGGCCAGGGGGTCTGCCCCAGGCCATGGACCAGCACCCTCGTCAACTGGGACGGCTCAGTCGTGCCATGCTGCTTTGCCAAGAACGGCGAGCATGTCATGGGCTCCTTTGCCGGCGATGGCAAAACCCGTCAAATCTGGAAATCAGGAGACTATGCCACATTCCGTGAGAGAATGCTTACGAATCGAGACGGCATCGCTATCTGCGCGAACTGCTCGCAGGGACTCGAGCTTTATCTTTAGGTCGAGGCTCATCTTTCTCGGCAAGATCGCAGCCTCAAGCATCTTGCTGTTTCTGCTGCTGCGAAGTGTACCGCCGGCGCAGATTGCGGTTGTTTTGACGAGCGCCCCTTCTCCGTTCCTGCTTGCAGCGTTTGCCCTGACCGTCCCCAATCTGCTCGTGCAGGTGTGGAAATGGCACTATATTCTACGACTGGCCCATCGCGACATTTCGCTCGGGACGGCTTACACCTCCCTGATCGTTGGTTTTCCGCTCGGCTTTGTGACCCCGGGCAGACTTGGCGAAATCGGCCGTGCGTTTTACGTCAAAAACGTGAGCCCCGTCAAAACGTTCAAGCTGGTCATTTTCGATAAGGTCTCCAACCTCGCCGTTACGGTGCTCGCGGGTGCCACCGGGTTGCTGGCCTTTGATGAGCTACATTTGGCTTTGCCTGCAAAATCCGTTTTGCTCGCTGGCCTGCTCATTATCTCGGCTCTGGTGCTGCACGCTTCGGTCCTTTCCCCGCAGCTCCGCATCAAGCTGGGGCGGCTGCTCCGGATTCAGGATTTGGGCAAAAGGAACATGGCCATGGTCTTGGCTTTTTCACTTCTTTTCTATGGTGTCTATTTGATGCAATTTCTTTTGCTCGTCCGACATTTTGGTGCAACGAGCTTGTGGGCCGCGGCAGGGGCCGCGACCGTGGTGTTCCTGAGCAAATCGCTGTTACCGATTGGCTTCGCTGATCTCGGTGTGCGCGAAGGAGCGGCTGTGTTTTTCCTGGGTCAGATCGGCGTGACAGCGGCAGCGAGCTTTAACGCAGCTTTTTGTCTATTTATCTTCAACGTCGCCTGCCCGACTTTGCTCGGGTTGCCGATTTTGCTTCGAACAAAACGCGAACTTTGCTGACTCTGAAAACAAAGATAACGCGCTTGAGAAAAAATAGCGACAATTTGTTGTAGCCTGGACAATTCATGAATTTCTCACAGCAAGGGCCAAAACGTAAGGAGTGAAATGCTTTAGCATTTCATGCAACGCTAAAGCGTTGCACTCCTCTTTATCCCGTTAAGTTATTGCATAATCATGTCAGAAATAATAAATGCCTGGAATAATTCGACGAATGCCGGATGACCACGTCTACTTGACATTCGACGATGGTCCATCTGCACCCGCCACCCCTGAGCTGCTACAGTTCTTGAGGAGATTTGAGATCAAGGCCACCTTCTTTGTGCGCGGTCAGCAAGCCGAAAAGCACCCGGAGATCGTGGCGCGAGCATATGAACAAGGCCACACCATCGGCAATCACTCTTACAGCCACCCTCACATGGTGTGCAAGCGAGGTTCGTTCCTTTATCAGGAAGTGATGCGAACAGATAACATCATCGAGACGATCACGGGCAGCCGGCCAACCCTCTTCCGGCCGCCGTTCGGGAGATTTGCTTTCGGCTTGATAATGACGCTTCGCAGAACTGGCCACGAGATTGTTCTCTGGAGCGCTTCGGGGGCAGATTACAAATCCGGCGCAAATCCAGCAAGCATCCATGAAAGACTGATCCACAAACATCGCCCTGGAGAGATTATTTTGCTGCATGACAGCCACGAATGTGGGCCGAAGACGTTGAAAGCGCTCGACCGTCTGGTCCGGGAGTTTGTGAAGAAAGGGGTCACATTCGCCCCGCTGCCTGTCCAATGATGCTCATCCTGACAGTTCTTTTGTTTGCCCTCGTGCTGAGCTACTCTGCCGCTCTTCTCGTCTTGCGCGCCGGGCTGCAGAATCTCGCACGGCCAACAAACCACTGGCAGCCGACTGTGTCCGTGGTTGTTGCCGCAAGGAATGAAGCCGACCACATCGCCGCCTGTTTACACCATCTGAGACGACAGGATTACCCCGGGCACCTGTTAGAAATCATCGTTGTTGACGACCGCTCCGAGGACCGGACGGCAGAGATTGTGCGTAACCTTGCGCTCGCGAACCCTGCCATCCATCTGGTGCAGATTCACGACCTGTCCCCGGCGCTGGCCCCAAAAAAGCGCGCGATCGACGCAGGCATCCGGCGCGCCACCGGCGAAATCATCCTCAGCACCGACGCTGATTGCAGACCTGGCCCGCGCTGGATGTCACACATGGTGCAATACTTCGAGCCGAAGGTGGGAATGGTGGCGGGATACAATCCCTACCAAACCGGGCCGGGCGCGTCCACCTTCCAGAAGATGCTCATGCTGGATTATTTTTCCATGGCGTGCGTCGCTGCCGCCAGCGCCGGACTCGGCTTCCCAATCAGTTGCACCGGCGGCAACCTCGCCTACCGCAGGGCGCTCTACCTGCAAACCGGAGGGTTCACACGCTTCGGCAGCTGGATTTCCGGCGACGACGACCTGTTCCTCGAGCACATCCGCGAGACCACGCCCTGGAAAATCCGCTACGCAGCCACGCCGGAAACCTTCGTCCCGACCGCACCGCCCGCAAGCGTGCGGGAGTTTGTGCACCAGCGAATCCGGTACGCCTCAAAGGGTCGACGCTATGCCTGGAGGGTCGTGGCAGGCCTTCTGGTGGTGTATGTCATGAATTTCCTCATCGCCACCGGGATGGTGTTTTCCTGCTTCGCGCCACAAACCTGGGGGGTCTTCCTTCTGGCGCTGGTCGCAAAAAGCGTGTCGGAATGTGCCCTGCTGCTCAGAGGAAAAAATATCTTGCACACGAAGTTTTCAGCAGCTACCTTTGTTCTTACAGCCCTGTCTCATCCGTTCTATATCGCTCTGGCAGGATTGGCCGGCCAGGTCATGACTTTCCGCTGGAAAGGTCAAACCTGCGGTGGGAAGGGCATCATAGACCAGGTCTAAGATCCACCGAACTTCACTGAAAGCACCGAACCCCACCGAGGGATTCCGTTCGAATAAATGAACCCAAAAAAATTCGGTGACTCTCGGAGCCTTCGGCGAAACTTCGGTGGCTGTCTGGGCTGATTTTGACAGAGGGAATTTATTTCGCGTGGGAACGGTATTTATCAGTACATCTCTAAATTGGCTAAAAGGAGGCATGGGCATGAGAATTCTGCTGATGTTGTTGCTGCTCTTTGGCGTCACTCTCCTCTCGTGTACCAGCAATCCCTTCTCTGACGACGAGATCTCTGCCCCGCCACAAACGGTCAAAGGCAGGGTCACGCTGGCGGCTGACGACTCCCCTGCAGGCGCATTCATCTGGCTGGAAGAGTTCAACATCAGTACCAGAACAGACGATGAAGGTAGATTTTCCCTGACCTTGCCGCGCCCTGCCGCACAAGGAACGGGGAGCAG
Organism: bacterium; assembly: GCA_046757165.1. Lineage (GTDB taxonomy): Bacteria > Zhuqueibacterota > Zhuqueibacteria > Oceanimicrobiales > Oceanimicrobiaceae > JBHHXT01. The sequence goes on from JBHHXT010000041.1 coordinate 5,927, forward strand.
CATCAGTGGCGTGTTCAGTCTCTACGCTTATATCGCCAATTACAAGTTGGCCGTGCGAGACATGGTGGTGCGGGAAGGTCAGTTTGTTTTTTCACCAAACGAGCTAAACACCGATGGAGAGCTTGCCCAAGAAATCCAGTTGAGCAGGCTACTTACCATCCACACAGATGTGGTAGCGGTTCCTTTCGATTCCGACCCCTCATCCTTTCTCTTGAGAGTGGCGGTCACTTTACAATCACCGGGGGCGACCGTCCCTGTCTACTACCCAAGAGCAGCGGGGGGAGTCGGCTCGCCTGTCTACATGAGGAATTTGCAGAGCCATGAGGTCTCAATCATCGCCACGACCATCGCCGGAATCGCCAGGGACAGCCTGGAGGTGGACTCGATGGCTCAGACTCGGCAAATGGTCGCGTTGTTGAGCTGCGCGGACTTTCCGGCCGGCAGGTACGAGATCATTCCTTACCTCCTGGTGGTCAACCCGGAAGTGCCACGGCAGTTGATTCAAAGTATCGCAGCAGATGCGGAGATGCTCGGTTTGACCTACTTGGAACTCCCATTCGCGCGCCAGGGCGGACTGGTTGAAATCAAGGAGTCAGTCGTCTGCCGGGATGATGGCTCGCCCTCATCCCGGCAATGAACCCGTCATCAAGATTGACCGGCGGGTTCAGCTCAACCCAACAACCGTTCACGCCAAGAAAATTGATTGCAATTTGATCCATAATTCTTTATCCTAAGCCGGACAAGCCGGAACCAAAAAGGTTTTTCCTAAATTGAGCGGTTCCTGACCGGGCGGCGGTGTTCAAGCTTCAGCTTGCTGGGGGAAAGGGGAAACACGCTAAAGCGTGAACACCCTCATTCTGAACACCTGAACCCATTGAAAATCATTTGGATAAAGAGCCCATTCGTGCAAGACGTTTTCTTCCTCCTTTTTGCTGCCAGCATCGCGCTTTATCTGTTGCAGACCGTTCTCATCTACGTTGGAACGCACCGCCTGGTCTACCCACGGAGCCAGACACTGCCGTCAATCTCAATCCTGGTTGCACTCAGAAACGAGGAGCGCACGGTTGCAGCCTGTGTCAATTCCCTGCTCGACCTGGATTACCCACCCGAGCGGCTGGAGATCTGGCTCATCAACGACCGCTCCCGTGACCGCACCGCGGAAATTATCGAAGCCCTGAAAGAGAAATCGCCTCTCATCCAAACGCTCCACCTCAAACATACGATTTCAGGATTGTCTGGCAAGGCAAACGCCATTGCCCAGGCCATGGAACTGTGCACCGGGGAGCTCATTCTGGTCACCGACGGCGACTGCCGGGTGCCGCGCGGCTGGGCGCGCGGCCATGCCGCCTACTACACAGACGAGGTCGGGCTGGTCGGTGGGTTCACACTCTTGGATGAAAAACACGATGACACACCCCTGCTCGGCAAAATACAATCGCTCGACTGGGCCTATCTGCTCTCCATCGGCGCTGGCGCCATGGGGTTTGGCAGGCCCCTGAGCGTGCTCGGCAACAACTTCTCCTTCCGCCGGCAGGCGTACAAGCAGCTCGGCGGCTATCGCAACATGGGCTTTACCATCATCGAAGACTTTGCATTGATGAAAACGTTGCTCAAGAAAACCAGTTGGAAAGTACTCTACCCCATCGACCGTAAGATGTTGGTTTACAGCCACCCGATGCCAGACCTGGCACAATTCTACCAGCAGAGAAAACGGTGGTCAGCAGGCGGCAAGGAAGTCGGTGGATACGGCAAATTCTTGATGCTCATCTCGACGCTGGTGCATCTGGCCGTGCCGGCGGCGTTCTTTGTGCTCAATCACCCGGGCTGGGCATTTCTGGGAGGGATGGCGGTCCTGGGCATGGACTTCACATTGTTGCTTCGGACGACAGGGCTGGTCGACCGACGCGACCTGCTGAAATACTTTCCCGCCTGGGAAGGCTTCTATTTCCTTTACACGCTTTTCTTCGCCCCGGTTCTTTTGTTTCCCACCACCGTCGTCTGGAAACAGGTCGCCTATTCGTGGACATGCGATTGGCGGCTTAAACGGATGGTCGAACCCGCGGAGTGAGAATGGCACCAAACTCGAGCCTGCCCATAGACCTCGACCTCAGTCAAATCCTGGCCGCGTTCTTCCTGCTCTACGCCGAAATCCACTACACCTTCAAAGGAATCTACAGCCGGCTCAAGCACGACGAGCCGGAGATCATCGCCGACGCGCCACACCGCATCGAACCCGGCAGCGCCCTGCCCATTCTCATTCTGGTCAAAGACGCCGACCGCTACCCGGTCGATCTTCACCGGGTGCAAATCGAGCTGCGCACGGCGGAGCAGGTCTGCAAGCACACCTTCGATCTCGAGGCGTTGGCCATCGGGCAAACCCTCTGGCAGCAGATCTTCGAGATTCCTGTCCCTGAATCAGCCACAGGCAAAGCGCAGGTCGACGTGCTCATCGAGATTACCTGCGCCGGCAAGCGCAAAACCGTGACCATAGACAACTACAGACGCAGCAGTCACGCGCCCCTGGAAGTCGAGCTGTCGCGCCACCCCCTGCCCAAAACCGAAGGCTGGGTTTTTGGTGAGTTCCACTGCCACACGAGCTACACCAGTGACCAGGTGGAGTTTGGCGCTCCCCTGTCTGCGACATGCACGCTCGCCAAAGCCATCGGCTTGAGTTTCCTGTGTGCCACGGACCATTCCTACGATCTGGACGACGAGCCCGAAAATTATCTCAAAAAAGACCCTCACCTGCGCAAATGGAAATCGCTTTGGCGCGAAGCAGAAGCGCTCAACCGCAGCGTCGAGAGCTTCGTGATCGTTCCCGGCGAGGAAGTGTCAGCGGGGAATCACAAAAACCGCAACGTTCATTTCTTGATTCTCAATAACCCCGAGTTCTTGCCGGGAGATGGAGACGGTGCCGAACACTGGCTGCAGACGCGGCCGACCACGTCGATCGCAGAGGTTCTGGCACGAAGCAATTCCAACTCGGCGGCCTTCGCTGCCCACCCCGCCATCCGTCCCCCCTTTTTGCAGCGGTGGCTGGTGCGACGCGGCCGCTGGGAAACGCCAGATTGCTGCCACGCCAATCTCCACGGTCTGCAGGTCTGGAATGGCTCAGATGACGGGCTGGCGGAGGGTCTGCAAATGTGGGTGGAGCTGCTGCTGACAGGCCGACGCATTTTCATCTCCGCCGGCAATGACGCGCACGGCAACTTCAATCGTTTCCGACAAATCGGCTTTCCGTTTCTCACCATGCGGGAGAACCATCACAACGTGTTTGGCAAAGTGCGCACGGCCGTCTACCTGGAGGAGGCGCTGACGCTCGCTTCGCTGATGAAGGGGGTCAAGCGCGGCAACATGGTGTTGACAAATGGCCCGTTCCTGGAGCTGAGAATCGAAAACGAACTTGGGGAAACCGCCCATCCTGGAGACGTGATAGGGGGCAAGCAATTCAGGATTGCTGCCAGGTGCCTGTCCTCGACAGAGTTCGGGCGGCTGACGGAGCTAAAGCTGTTCGAAGGGAGCCTGGACTCGAAAACGGAACGCCTGCTGAAGCGGATGACTTTTCCCGATTCTACCTATGACCAGGAGCTCGAGATGGTTAGAAACGGAAAAAATCATCTCTACCTCAGGGCAGAGCTGCGCTCGAAATCCGGCGAAGAGATATTTAACTGCTTTACCAATCCGATATGGTTGAACGCCAGGGGCTAAAATAACTTGATTTTTTTGGCGATTCGCTTCAAGCCCCGTCCAAACCGTTTTGAAACGATCTGCACGTGGCGCTCTTTGCCCTCCCCGCTACTGACGGTCTCGACGCCGCTGAAATCCTTGAGGGCATTATGCACAATGTAGCGCTCAAAGCTGCCCATGGGGGGTAAATCTATGGATTCCCCTTTTTGCAGGGACTCTTCCGCTTTTTCCTGTGCGAACTTTTCAATGTTCGCGACCGGATAAACGCACAGCGTGAATCTTTCGCCATTGCGATACGTTCGGGTCTCGTACGAGCTGCTATGGTCGAAATGGCGATGAACCAGCTTGCGTTCGAAGGAATTCAAACCATCGAGCGACTCCGGACGGATGGAATCCATGAGCCTCTCTTCAATCTCTGCGATCATTTTGCGAATGTTTTTATCGTCGTCCGGCCTGTGATTGGGGCCCCTCCTTCTGCGAACTTCCAGGTTTCTCTTTTCTTCACTCATAGCGATCTTCCAGTAATTTATATGACATTTAACAATTTTAGCGGAACCTGGTTGAAATCTCCGTTGCTCATGAACAGCACGATATCATCGCGGCGGAGATTGAGTTTGAGATAGTCGACCATTTCTTCATTTGCCGCCAGCACCTGGCACAGGACGCCTTTTTCTTGCAGGCCGGCGCTCACGTTATCCAACGACAACCGCTCATCGGCGGGCACCTTCTCTTTGGCGTACAGAGGCGTCAGCACCACGCAGTCAGCCTCGGACAGCACCTCGACAAATCGGCGCTCGAAAATATTGCGCTTGCTGGTCGCGGTGCGGGGCTCGAACACCGTCCACAAGCGCTGGCCTGGAAAACGACGGCGGAGAGCAGCCATCGTGGCCTGTATTTCCGTCGGATGGTGGGCGAAATCGTCAAAGATTTGAATCCCGTTTGCTTCTCCCTTGAATTCTAACCGGCGTCTCACACTCTTGAACGTCTCCAAACCACTTTTTATTTCAGAAACACTCAACCCGAGCGCATGGCCAGCCGCGATGACCGCCAGAGCGTTGCAAACCATATGCTGCCCGTGAAGGGGCAGCATCATGCTTGCAAACCGCTCTGACTTGTAGATAACGTCGAATCGAGTTCCCCGGCCATCGACGGTGATCTTTTCAGCCCGCCAGTCAGCGTCTTCGATCAGGCCAAAGGTGACCACCTGTGCAAACGCTTTGGCACTCAGCTTTCGTACCACCGGATCGTCCCAGCAGGAAATCAGGAAGCCGTTGCGTGGAATCAGGTTGATCATCCGGCCAAAGCTGGTCTCGATGTCCGAGAGACTCTTGAAAATGTCGGCGTGGTCGAATTCGATGTTGTTCAGGATGACCAACTCCGGCAGGTAGTGCAAAAACTTGGAGCCTTTGTCAAAAAAAGCGGAGTCGTACTCGTCGCCCTCTGAGACAAAGTATTTGCCGCCGCCGGATTTGAATCCGCGTCCAAAGTTCTCCGGAATCCCCCCGATGAAGAATCCAGGGTCGCGACCGGCGTTCTCGAGCACCCACGCCAGGATGGAGCTCGTCGTCGTTTTCCCATGCGTGCCGGTCACCACACAAGAATAGTTGCCGCGGATGAAAAACTCCCGTAGAGCAAAAGGAAGGGAAACATAGCGTAGTCTTCGTTCTAAGACGGCCTCCACTTCCGGGTTGCCCCGGGACATGGAGTTACCGATGACCACCAGGTCAGGCTGTGCGTCCAGGTGGCGCTCGTCAAAACCGGGGTGAACCGGGATACCGTTTTCCTCCAGAAACGTGCTCATGGGAGGATAGACGTTCTGGTCCGAACCCGACACCTCGAACCCTTTTTCTTTCAACAGCCCGGCGAGCGCCGTCATGCCCGTACCGCAAATCGCGACCAGATAAACCGTTTTGATGGAATCGCTATTCATGCACGCTATCTCTAGAAAAGGAAACCCGGACCACGCCACCGGTTGTGTCGCATGGCTGCACACCGTCTGGCCGGACGCGCGGCTCCACCCGGCGGAGCTGGAGGTCAAAACTGTTCTCGGCAAGCCAGACCATGTTCTGTTCAGCGGCCAGGGTGTGCTCAGTGGTCTTGCGTTTGTCTACGGTCAGGCGTAGCAAGATATTATCCTGAGCTTTGACTTGCAACTGCAGCGGCAAAGCGGTGGTCCCGCTTGCCACGGATTCCGGTTCCTGCACGGTGATTTGGGCGAGATCAAAATAGTCTTCCTGTTGACTGTAACTCAAACGGTCGACCGGAAAAGCAAAGATTTGCGACCGGTATTGGATGTAGACCAGAAGCACGCCGACCAGAAGCACGAAGGAGCCAATCGCCAGCGCGTATTCGACAAAGCTGCGCATGGGCTCCAGGTGGGTGGCAGTCGCGGGCTTTTCCATTTCGACCGCTGTCTCCCCGGAGACCACCTCGATCTCGTCTTCTGCTTCTTCAGCACTCTTCTCCTGCCGGCCCTGGTAGGCTTGAACGATCTCGTTTGAATCAAGCCCGAGGGACTCGGCGTACGTCTTCAGGAACGACTTGACGTACGTCTCAGGCAAAAAGGTGAAATTGTTTTCTTCCAACAACCTCAGGTGCTCAATACTCACCCTTGTTTCATCATGAACCTCCTCCAACGACTTCTGGAGCTGCTTGCGCGTCTCCCGCAGCTTCTTTCCAATATCATCCATCTTGTCACGCCTCGCATCTGGGAAGAGTCACTTGTCGCGTGTCACTCCGCATTGTTTCAGTTTGACAAAAGACCGCAATAAGCTGTAAAACTTTGAAAGTGGAAATCCCATCACATTGTAGAAACAGCCGTTGACCTTGCTGACAAAAAGCGCGCCCTGGTCTTGAATCCCATAACTGCCAGCCTTGTCCAGCGGGCTTTTCGTTTCGACATATTGCTCGATTTCTGTGTCGGACAGGTTGCGGAAAGTAACATCGGTCTTTTCATAATCGCTAATGGTGCGGCCGCCAGGTTGCGCGACGATGGCAAGGCCGGTGTACACGGTGTGGGTATAGCCGCTCAATCGGCGCAACATCTCCCTTGCTTGGGCAGGGCTGTCCGGTTTGCCGAGGATTTGACTGTCGAGCACCACGATGGTGTCCGCGCCGACTATCAAGCCATCCTTGATAGTTTCGGCAACTTTCCAGGCTTTCTTTTGCGAAAGCTCGAGGACATGGACTTCGGGCACGGCGTATGCCTCATTCCGTTCATCGAGCTGGCTGGCTTTTACTTCGAACTCAAAACCGACCAGTTTCAGCAAGCTCGCACGCCGCGGCGAGCCCGAGGCAAGAATGAGCGGCCTCCCGTTGAGATTTAACAGCGAATTTGGGTTCACTTGCTTTTGCTTTCCAACATCAATGTCACGGGTCCGGCGTTGTGTATCTCCACCTCCATGAGAGCGCCAAATACACCAGACTCGACTTTCAGGCCCATTTCCTTCAGGGTTTCGATAAACCGCTCATACAGCGGCTCGGAAATCTCCGGCGGGGCTGCGTTGACAAAACTCGGGCGCCTGCCCTTGCGCGCATCACCATAAAGCGTAAACTGCGACACCACCAGCACCTCGCCACGCACGTCCAGACAAGAAAGATTGAATTTCCCCTCGCCATCGGAAAAAATTCTGAGATTGGCACATTTCTCTGCCAAAAAGCGTACATCCTCTTCCGAATCTCCTGTACGAACCCCGAGCAAAACCACCAGGCCTGCTGCGATTTGTCCTTTAAGCTCGCCGTCAACCGAAACCGATCCGCGCGAGACGCGCTGGATTAATGCTCTCATCAAAAATCAACTGCTTTGGATTCCCAGATAAATCGCAAACAAACCAATAAACATGTCTGCTTTCAACACCAAAGAAATGCGTCTCAGAGACTCAGGGAAGGGATACAGCCACATCAAACATAAAATGCAAACGATGACGAAATCAATGCCAATCAGTGCCACAATGAAATATGCTTTGCCGTAGATATCAAGACTAAATGGTAGAATTGTCAAACAGATCAAAAGTGAAAAAACACAGGTGGCAGCGCTCAGGGCGACTCTGGTTCCGAATCGTATGGGAAGGGTTCTTGCCGATCGGGCCCGGTCTGCCTCCATGTCTTCTATGTCCTTGATAATCTCCCTCCCCAGGTGGAAGAGAAACGCAAAACCAGCCGGAAACAAGGCGTGGTGCCCTTTTCCAACCGCAAGGCTGCCATATACAAAAGCCAGCGCTGAGAATAAGCTGACTGCGAGATTCCCTATCAGAACAGTCTGTTTCAAACGAAAACTGTAACCAACCAGACTGACCGCAATGAACACGGCAAGGAAAAATGAAGCCCAATTAATAAATATACTAAGAAAAATTCCCAAAACAAACAAAATAATCGCAAACTTCAACGCCGCCTCCCGGTCGAGAAGCGCAGAAGGTAGAGGCCGGAAAGGCTTGTTGATCCGGTCGATGGCGATATCAAAATAGTCATTGATGGCGTTGCCCGCCCCCATGATCGCGACGCCGGAGACGCAGGCCAGGACAACTTTGTGCAGCGGCTGGATCGTGCCGGTGATGAATGCGCCCACAAAAATCGTCAACGCCCCCAACAACACGTTCACCGGTCGAATCAGTTTGAGATAGACGAGCGCATCAAAATTCATTCGTCAGTCCGATGTGTACTTTACCATCTGAAAAACTATCCCCATCTCCCAAACCATAGTCGATACCAAAGAAACCCAGACGGGTATCGAGCCGTAGCCCAAACCCATAGCCAACGTTGACCCCGTCCAGGCTGATTTTCCCGCCCGCGACCCGCTCTTCCCGAAAGAAGTACCCCAGGTCGAAGAATGCGAAAAAGCGCGACTTCGGTCCGAGAATGTATCGATACTCGAAATTTGACCACGCAATGCGCGAGCCACGGAATTGTTGCTCCCGGTACCCGCGCAAGGTCCTCGTGCCACCCAGCCTGTACTGGTCGGTGATATCGATCACCGCCTCATCGCTGGTGACTTCGCGGCCGTGCAGGCCGATGGCAACGACCTGCCAGTGAAACAAGGAAAAATAATTCTCAAAATCAATGGATAATCGCTTTTGGCTGAACGCTTGGGAAGCGTCCGGCTGGCCTGCTGCCGTGGCCACGGAGTCGACTTGCTTTCGGCTCCATTCAAAACCGGTTTGGTATTTCACACCGCCTCTGGGGTTCAAAGGGTCGGTTGTGGTATCGAAAGACAACCCCACCGCAAGGTTGAGCGAGCTGCTGGAAGGAATGTTGAATCGCAGCGCCCCGACAGAATCGGGAGCAATGCTTCTGGTTGAAATGCTGGAGAAGAGGGATAACTTGTCATTGAAGACGAGCTGCATGTCGAGTCCGATTTGCCGCTGGACGTAGCTGGTATCCTGGATAAGCTGCTCAAAACTAAACCCCGCGTTCAAGGGCAGTCCCGCGACCCGCGGCTCGGTGTAGCCAAAGCGAAACTCCTGCGTTTTTTGCGTCCGGCGCTGCCAGTGCGCATCGGCGCGGCGGCCGGTGCCGAACAGGTTGCCAAAGCTGACATCCAGCAATCCGGTGACAAACCCATCGCTGGTGGGTGTGGCAGGATTGTAGCCAACGACGCCGTCGAACCGGTTGTGACTCCCGTCCGCCAGCTCGATGATCAGTCTCGCAGTTCGGTCATCCACAAGCTCGATTCGCGGCGGATTGACCCACTTGAAGAATCCCAGTTTCAGCAATTTGGACCGGATTTGGGCGATCTTGCGCTGGTCGTAAAGCTCGCCGGGCTTGACTGCCAGCTCGCGCAGGATGACCCCGTCCCGGGTCTGCTCATTGCCAGCGATGACGATCTCACCGACGGTCACGACCGGCCCGGGGTCTACGGCCAGCTCGATTTCAAGTCCTTCCCCATCACCCGGCCCTGCAATCTGCAGACGCTCGATCCGAACCTGGCAATAGGGATGCCCCCTTGCTTCAAAATAGTGCAGAATCAGCTCCACGTCTTCCTCCAGCTTTGCCGGCGAAAAAATCTTGCCGCTGCGGCTATGAAGCTCTGCCAACAAATTCAAATGGGCGGAATCCAGCCCTGCAACGCTCAGCTCGCTGATCCTGGTTTGCCCTCCCTCATCCAGAAAGAAAGAGAGCTCCACAAGCGAGGAATCGGAACTATACTGAACCAGAACGGAATCAATCCTGGCAAAGTAGTACCCCGCTTCTTGCAACCGCTCCAGGACGCGCACGCTTCGCTCCCGCATCAGGCTCTCTGAAAACGGCGAGGCTTTGCGCAGGCTCAGCCAGCTCTTGATGTCATGCTCGCTGAATTGCTGACTGCCAAATATCTTGATGGCCTTTAGCCTGGCTTTGGGAGCAGGGTTGTCTCCGGACCCGGCTGAGGCCTGGCCCAATCCGCCCAGGAGCAGAATCAAAGCAGCAATGGTCGCCGAGATTTGTTTCACAGTCTGCATTGGTGAACCTCGATGGTCGTATGGACGAGTCCAATATGGTCGGGGAGCAGACTTTTGTAATGGTCAGGCGCTTGGTGCCGTGCTATCGACAATTTGTTGTCGATGAATTATTGTCATTTGCCCTGCGGGCGTCATTGAGCAACCACTGACCCAATGACGCCCGCAAGGCAAATGACAGCGCGAAGCGCTAAATGACTTTTTTTGCTGCGAAGTCTGCGAGAAGAATCAGATTCTTTCTTCTTGTTCCGACTAAAAAAACGCACGCATTTCGATCCTGGCAATGTGCTGAGTCCGAGGCCGGTCCGGCTCGCTGCGCCCAAAGTAGCTCATCGACGCTTGCACATTCTGCGACAGCCGGTAGTCCAACCCAAAATTCCAGCGAAACGTGGTGCCGGCACGATTGCCCTGGGTCAGCTCGAACGGAATCAGGCGGTCTTTTGGTGCCAGGGTCACACGTGTCCACTCCACTTCGGCGCGAGCGCGGCCACGGCTGCTCAGGGAGTACGTTGCGCGCGGTGCAAACGAAACCAGGGTTGCTCTCGTGTTCGGCTCGCGAACAATGTCCTTATTCTTGCTGAGAACGCTTTTGACAGCCACCTCCCACTTGCGCTGCGGGCGATAGACCAGGTCCAGCTCGAATTCGTTGGACCGCACCTTTCTGTCCTCCCGTCCCGGTGATTGAAACAAGCGGTTTTCCTGCGAAACGGCGTACTCAATCCGGGCGCTCACTTGCGGTGCAACCTGTGTGCGCAGCCGCAGGCGGTGCGCCAGCACCTGGCGTTTCTGGCCGCCACGGATAAACTGGTTGTTGAGCTCATTCCGGCTGCGGTAGCGATAGCGCAACGAAAACTTGCGACTGTTCTGCCACAGATGGACGTCCTGCCGGAATTCAATCGTGCCGAAGATGGTGGTGCTGTCCTGCTGCAACGCCTGCGGCTGGAGCAGATAGACCTTCCTGACGTCCTTTTCAGTGGAGCGCTCGTCAATGCGAACAAAAGTTTCTGTGCTTAGAGCACTCAAGGCCTTTTCAACAAACCCCTTTTCGCCTTTCTCCCCTTTGCTCTGGGCAAAGAACTTTGCCGGCGTCAACCTCACATCTGCTCGCATACGCAGCTCGACGACGGGGATAAAGTCGTTGGTGGTGAACAGCCGCCGGACAAAATTGCCAAACGGGTCAGGCTCGAACTCGTTGAGCTGCTCGTTGAAGCGAAAATTGCCCTCCCCTTCATCAACTTCAATAAAGACTTCCTCCTGCCGCGCCACCTGCGTGTTCGAAATCTGGTAGTAGAGATTGGATCTCACGCCTAATTGCCGGGGCCGGTACCCGATTCGAAAATTGGCCAGGTCAGTGCGCGTGTCTCGAATGGCCTGGTCCTCAAAGTCGCGGCTGCGATGTGTGTACGAGGCCGCGACCTCGACGTCATGCCAGTTCTTCAAAGCGAGCGCGTACGATTGCGTCTTTGCGATGGATTTGTCGCTAAACACGCCGTTCAGACGGTCCTTGTCATCGCGGATCGTGTAGCGGGCACTGGCCAGCAGCCGTTTCCAGGGCGCAAACCCGAGTCGCGCTGTATAGGAATCAAACCGGAAGCCGGTTCTGCTGCTGTCGTTTTGGGTATCCTTGCGAATCTCCCCTTCATATTCGAAACTGGGGTTGAGGCGCCACAGGTTGGCCTCCGCACGGCCACGCTGGCGCAGCCAGTCGCTCTGGTCGTTCGTGCTTCGGTCTTCCCGGTCGATGAATTCGATGAAATAATCGACGCGCGGCAGGGTCGGTCGCTGCAGCTGCGCCTGCACCTCCCAGCGGTTGGCGCTGAATTGTGATGATTTGTCGAGCCGGCCAACCGCCCCCCGCAGCGACACCCCGTCAAGTGGCAGAACCTGACCCTGGAGTTCCAGAATCTGCTCCTCGTTTGTCACAATCGAACTGTCGATGTTCCAGCGGCGATTAAACTCGGCCACCGTAGTTCTGTCCACGTCGTTGAAGGTGGCTGTCTTGCGTCGCAACCGGCCGGAGAAATTGGCGCGTCCCAGGTTCAAGCCGGCAAAACGCATCTGCTCTGGCTTGAAGTTGAACTTGATCGTGTACGCAGCCCCCTGATTGTCTCCGTCATCCAGAGAAGAATACAAATTGTTGTCGAGTTGGCTGAAGGCGAATTCGCTGTTGACCTTGAAATAGGAAGCCGGGCTGACTTCGAGGTTCAACCCCACGAGGTCATGTTGCTGCGCCTTCGGGAAGAGGATAACCGGACGATAATCCCCGTTGTTTTCACCGACGAACTCAAACCGCTGCAAACCGATGTTGCGATAATCCCCCCCTCCCGGACCGAAAAATGAAAAGCGCACATTATAGTTGCCTTTATTCGGCCCGACATAGATGAACACGCCGGTAGAATCCTTAACGTAACTGCCTTTGCCTTCACCGACCAGGGTATCGCCGGGCACCGTGGCCGCCCCATCCCCCGCGGCCTCGAGCGCGGCGAGCGCGTCAGCGGAGAGCGGAATGGTGAGCGGGTCGTCCTTGGCGTCGCTTTCACGAATGAATGTCATGCCCAGTTTGACTTTGTCGTTGAGGAGTCTGGTCTGCCCCTGTGCCGACACATAGTTGCGCTGAAAGCTTTCGTCCGAAAATTGAAAATCAACCACAATCCGTGAATCGCCCGTGATCAGACGGTTGCGCGTAAATGTGATCTGTCCGTTGCCATACTCGATGATGTAATCCTGATTTTCACCGCGTGTCATGAGCTCACCATCGATCCAGACCTTCTCCGTGCCCGCCAGCACCAGGATGTTGATGTTGCCGTTTTCTCCATGCAACTGGTAGGGCCCCTGGTTGCCTTCCTGGCCCATGAATTCGTTGGTGATGAATTGCCCGCGGGAGACTGCCGCCGATATCTTGAAGGCGCTGTTCGCAAAATCCCCTTGCACCATCACCCCCTCGAGCTTGCGGTGATAATTCGTCAGCTCGGACCCTGTAAAATCCAGCGTGTAGTCTCCCAAAGTGGCCTGCAAATTCGGACCCTTGATCTGGACAAAAACTTTGTCTATTTCTTGCAGCCTTTGTGTATTGCCCTCAGGCTGAATGGGGGTGTTCTGGTCCGTCAGCGAGGCCACGACTTCGACATTGCGGGCCAGGTGGCCAGAAACCTGCAATCGTAGCCCGGAATCCACCTGCAACCCCTGGTTCGAGCCCACGGACACGCCGCGAATAATGCTGCCGCTCTTGCGCAGATTGGACGGGAGAATCTCCCGCGAGACCTGCACCGGCTGGCGTGGGAGAGATGAATTCGTCCCGGAATCGCCGGGCGAGTTTTCTTTCTTCGACTGCGCCCGAACGATTCGCCGGTGGGAATATCTCCTTCGCAGGGAAAAGGGAAAATACCGGTAGCGGATAGTCAGAACCGTACCCGGCACCAGTGGCTCTGGCAGAGAAAACGACCCCGAGATGTAATCGATCTTGTAATCATCCGTTATCCTCAATCTCGCCGAATCTGCGAAAAGGATCTCGGAACCAGGAATGAGAAAACTATCCGGCAGGGCATGGTGCAACTGCAGGCTGTCGACAGCCAGCACAACTTCTTTCTCAAAGAGAGAGACGGCATGCTCATGCGGGAGGGATTGAGCCGACAGGAAAGCCGCGCTCCCTATTGCACAGACTTCGAAAAACAATAAGAAAGTATACGTTCGCTCTGGCAGCACTTCAGGAGAACCAGTTACAGTTTGGACCACGAGTTTAGGAATGCCAGTACCGGACACGCAGAGGATCTATTCCACCATCAGCCTTGCAGTACTGAGCATCATCATCTTGGTTGTAACAAAAAGACTGAACAGACCTCCATTCTGGTACTACAGAGATGACAATTTGAACACCTGAATTCTGTTGTTATTGCTGTCGAGAACGTATATCTTTTGCTCGTAAACGGCGACGTCCATCGCCGCTTCAAACGCACCAGCCTTTTCTCCTTTCGTCCCCCAGCCAAATACCAGACGCTGGCCCTGGTCAAAAACCGCGACACGATCATGCCCCGAATCTGCAACCAGAAGCAGTGAGCGGTACCACGCTAAGCCGCCCGGTTGTCGTAGTTTGTCAGCGCCGAAACGAGACAAATAATTGCCGTAGTAATCATAGACGACGATGTCGTTCGCCTCACGGTCTGAAACGTAGACGCGGTCATCCGCTGTGATTTCGATTCGGGCGGGGGCTTGCAACCGTCCTTCCCCCCAGTTGAAATCCCCGAAGCTCAGAACCGGATCCCCAAGCGCATTTAGCTTCAAGATGCGGTTGTTTTCGTTATCACAGATAAACAGCTCGCCATGTTTGGAGATATCGACGCCGGCAGGAAAGCCAAACCGCAGATTCTCAGGCTGCGTCTCATCTACGGTCAACGAGGAAATGAAATTCAAGTCCCGGTCGTAACGCTCGATTCTCTCGTTGTTGTAATCCGCGATGAAAATATCGAGCATCGTTTTGACGGAGATATCCTGAGGGCGGTCGAACGCTTCCCGTTCCCAGCCGAACCCTCCAACGGCGGCGACAATCTCCCCGTCCCGGTCGAACTTGACCACACGATTATGGCCCGTGTCCACCACGTAAACATTTCCGTCGCTGTCCACAGCAAACGCTTGCGGCTGCGCCAACCGAGCTCTTTGAGAAGGATTGGGCGGGAAGGTGTAAAGAAACTCAACCGTGTAATTGTGATCCGTGCGCTGTGATCGGGCAGGAGAAACACAAACCAAACCCAGAAGGACGAAAAGCGTGCATGTTCTTATGTGAGACTGCATCTTACTATTGATCAACTTTGCAAGCGGCACATAGTTTCACCGCCCGGCAGGCTCCGAGGTTTATTTTTGTGTTTCTGAAGGAAAGTCTAGCATAAAACGAAAAAGCCGTTTCCTTGTCCTGGTCCTGAAACGGCTCGAACTTTTTCCACTTTTGGCAGGAGGGATCAGACTTCCATGACTTCTTCCTCTTTGCTTTTCAGAAGCTCGTCGATTTGGTTCACATACTTGTCTGTCAACTTCTGCATCTCGTCGATGGCTGTATGGTATTGGTCTTCAGAAATCTCGTGGCTTTTTTCAGCCTTCTTGAGTTTTTCATTGCTATCCCGCCGGACGTTTCTGACGGCGATTCGCCCTTCCTCCGCCAACTTATGACAGAGTCGGACCAGGTCTTTTCGCCTCTCCTCGGTTAATTGTGGAATGGGTAATCGAATCACATTGCCATCGTTGACCGGGTTTAATCCCAGGTCGGCCTTCATAATGGCCTTTTCGATTTCCGCGATCAAATTCTTTTCCCACGGCTGGATGGTGATAAGGCGTGGCTCTGGTGTATTGATCGTGCCAACTTGTTTGAGCGGAACCATATTGCCATAGTATGAAACTCTTACCGTATCCAGCAAAGCTGGCGACGCCTTCCCGGTCCGAATTTTGGTAAACTCCACGCGCGTGTTTTCTACCGCCTTTAGCATGCGCTCTTCAGCGTAGCGTTTGTTTTCGTTGATCTCCATAATCAGGCACCTGAAATTTTGGTTCCTACGGACTCCCCTAAGATCACTCGCTTAAGATAACCCTTTCGGGTCAAGTTATAAACGATGATTGGCAATTTGTTCTCCATACAGAGCGTCACTGCTGTAGAATCCATCACCTGTAGCCGGCGCTTGACCACATCGAGGTAGGTCAGGGAATCAAATTTCGTTGCGTGGTCGTTCTTCAACGGATCTGAGTCGTAAACGCCATCGACTCTCGTCCCTTTCAAGATCACGTCAGCTTCGATCTCGACCGCTCTCAGGGCGGCGGCGGTGTCAGTCGTGAAATAGGGATTGCCGGTGCCGGCGGCAAAAATGACGATCCTGCCCTTTTCCAGATGTCTAATGGCCCGCCTGCGAATAAAAGGCTCGGCAACCTCTTCCATCTTGATCGCGGTTAGCACGCGGGTGTAGGCGTCGTGCCGCTCCAGGTAATCCTGCAGCGCCATGGCATTGATCACGGTCGCCAGCATGCCCATATAGTCAGCGGAGACGCGGTCCATGCCGCGGGCACTGGCAGACAGTCCCCGGAAGATATTGCCTCCACCAATAACGATCCCGATTTCAACGCCGAGTTCGCTAACCTCTTTTATTTCTAATGCATGGTTTTCGACAGTCTTTGGGTCGATTCCCAGCCCCTGCTGGCCCACCAACGCCTCCCCGCTCAGTTTGAGGAGGACGCGCTTATAGCAAGGTCGCTGCATATGATTGAGTTCCTGTGGTGAGGTCGCGATTGCTGCTGCTATGAGCCAAGCTGGTACCTGACGAATCTTCTGATCTGAATATTCTCACCGGTCTTGGCAATGACGTCTGTCAGCAATTCTTTGATGTTCTTGTTCGGGTCCTTGATGAAGCTCTGCTCCAACAAGACAGATTCCTGGTAGAATTTCTCGAGTTTGCCCTGCACAAAGCGCTCGATGATATTCTCAGGCTTGCCTTCGTTGCGAGCCTGAGTGGTATAGATTTCCAACTCTTTATTGATCTCGTCCTGAGAAAACTCATCACGGGACACTGCGCGCGCGTTGGTCGCCGCAATCTGCATGGCGATGTCCTTGACAAACGCCCTGAAATCGTCAGTCTTGGCAACAAAATCGGTTTCGCAATTGACTTCTACGAGCACGCCCAACCGGTTGCCAGGATGGATATACGCCTCCACGACGCCTTCCTTGGTTTCCCGGCCAGCTCGTTTCTCAGCCGAGGCGATGCCCTTCTTGCGCAAAAGCTCAACGGCTTTCTCTACATCGCCCTCGCTCTCAACCAGGGCGCTTTTGCACTCCATGATGCCGACACCGGTTTTTTCTCTCAATGCCTTGACTTTATCAGCAGAAACTGCCATTCGTTACACCTCCACACAAAGATTTCCTGAATTACTGTGTTTCTCCACCTTCACCTTCTTTTATTTTTTCTGCAACCGCTTCGACCTCCGCGGCGTTCTCCGTCACGATGACATCATCGCGCACCTCTTCGCGCTTCTTGGCGATCTCCTTTGCCGGAGCTTCCTCCTCCGGTTCAACCTGCGCGGCGCTTTTGCCTTCGATGACGGCGTCAGCAATGGCATGCACGACGAGATTGATCGACTTGAAGGCATCATCGTTGGCCGGGACCGGGAAGTCCACCAACTCTGGATCACAATTGGTGTCGACGATTGCAAAAATCGCAATATTGAGCTTGGTCGCCTCCGCCACGGCGATGCTCTCTTTCTTGGTGTCGACGATAAACACCGCACCCGGGAGCCGGTTCATATCTCGAATGCCCCCCAGCACCAGGAGCAGTTTCTCACGCTTGCGCTCGTTGCGAAGAATTTCTTTCTTGACCAGCTTGTCGTAGGTTCCGTCAGTGGCCATTTTTTCAATTTGCTTCATGCGCCGAATGCTCTTCTTGATCGTAGCGAAATTCGTCAGCGTGCCGCCTAACCAGCGCTCATTGATATAAAACGCGTTACATCTTTCGGCCTCATTCTTGATGATATCCCTTGCCTGCTTTTTCGTGCCAATAAACAAGATAGACTCGCCGCCTCGCACGATATCAACGATCGCCTTGTACGCCGTCTCCAAACAATCGAGCGTCTTCTTCAAGTCAATAACATAAATCCCATTTCTCTCCATAAAGATGTATTTTTTCATCTTCGGATTCCATCTGCGCGTCAGATGGCCGAAATGGGCTCCGGCAATCAGCAGGTCTTGTAACGACACATTCATTTGAACCTCCAGCTTTTGGGTTGAATCCGCCACTGGCCGAGAAAAGACACACCCATCTCAGGGGCACCCAAAAACAAAGCCAGTGTGTGTGATAATTATGTAACTCTTAACGTTTTGAGAATTGAAATCTTTTGCGTGCACCGGGCTGACCGCACTTCTTGCGCTCCTTCATTCTTGGATCGCGCGTCAGCAAGCCGGCTGCTTTTAGTTTCGGACGATACTCTTCATCAACTTTCATCAACGCACGGGCGATCCCGAGCCGAACGGCCCCGGCCTGACCGGATAATCCCCCGCCACAGACGTTAACGTAAATATCATACTTCCCAAGCGTGTCGGTGAGGGTAAGGGGCTGCTCGATGATCATCTGTAGAATCTCTCGCTTGAAAAACTCCAGCAACGACTTTTTGTTCACAACGAATTGACCATCGCCAGGGATAAGCCGGACTCGCGCGACAGCTTCCTTCCTTCTGCCAACTGCATGAAATGCCTGACCTTTCATTCGCTCCTCTTTTAAGTTAGTTCTAATCTTTCGGGACTTTGCGCCGCGTGCGGATGGGAGTTTCCTGCGTAGACTTTCAGCTTTTTATACATCTTCCTGCCAAGCCGGTTGTGGGGCAGCATCCCCCAGATCGCTCTCTGCAGAATCTTTTCCGGAGCCTTCCGTATCAATTCTTCAAATGAATCGGAGCGCAGGCCGCCGGGATAGCCCGTATGACGGTAGTATCTTTTCATCTGTGCCTTCTTGCCGGTCAGACGAATTTTTTCGGCATTGATGATGACAACATAGTCTCCCACGTCCATATGCGGCGAAAAAGTCGGCTTATGCTTGCCGCGCAAAATGGTCGCGACCCGGCTGGCCACTCGCCCCAAAATCTGGCCTTGTGCGTCGACCAGCAGCCACTTGCGTTCAACTTCATCCGGATTAACGATGTATGTTTTCAAAGTCTAATCTCCTCTTAAACGCTTTTGATCTGCTTGAATGCAATTTATCATAATAAGAAAGATAATCCTAATAGTCAAGATATTTCTCGTAGCACACAGCCGTACAAAATGTGAAACAGCCCGCACAACTCCTGGCGCGGCCAAGCCGCTCTGCAGACGTGAGATGTCAAACGTGAAACGTGTCCGTCCCTAATCACCTGGCATCGCTCGCGGATAGCACGTCTCACGTGGCGAGCACACCTTCAAAAACATAACCCAGCAGCTTGTAGACCAGCCTGGCCGCCAGGAAATCAGACGCCGGGAATTCTGGCCTGGGCCTCAACTCTACCACATCGAACCCGACGACCTGGCGTGACTGAATGACCTTTCTCAAGAAATTCAACGTTTCGTACCAGTGGAATCCGCCAGGCTCGGGTGAGCCGACGGAAGGCACAACGGCGGGATCAAAAAAGTCCAGGTCGATCGTGATATACACCTGCTGCCCGAGCGTGTGCATGACCTGCTCCTGCCAGCTGCTCTCTGGTACCATTTCCCAGGCGTAAAATATGCGCGACGGCGGTCTTAGCAGCTCCTGTTCTCCCGCGATCGAGCTTCGAATCCCGACGCCGACATAAGGACAAAGCTCCTGAATGCGCGCCATGACGCAAGCGTGGTTTAGCCGCGAGCCGAGGTAGCTGTCGCGCAGGTCGCTATGGGCGTCCAACTGAAGGACTGACAGATGCGGATAAAACTTCTGAAAAGCGCGCACCACTCCGACAGACACCGTATGCTCGCCGCCCAGGGCGGCGACAAATTTGTTCTGGCGCAGCAGCTCTTCGCACGCCGCTGAAATCTCTTCGACAGCCCGCTCTGGCACGCAATCAAGCTTCAGCCACGGCCTCACGGTCGCAATCCCGATCTGGCAGGGTTCCGTGTTCAACACCTCGTCGTAAAGCTCAACCTGCGTAGAAGCAGCAATGATCGCCTCCGGGCCATACTTCGTTCCCCGGCCATAGGTCGTGGTTTTTTCAAACGGTATGGCCAGGACCACCGCCCGGGCTTGTTCAAGGTCAGCTAACTCCGAGGGCAAATCAAGGAAATCTGTCATCGTTCTTCAGTTGACCATAACAAAATCGCGGCAGCAACCACCGTGGTCCACAGTCCGCTTTTGTCCCCAAGAGCTGACTGCGTGATATTTCTTGTCGTCACAATTTTGTCGCTGATGCGCCAGATTTCCTTCTTCTCATCCCAGGAAGACTCCGCATCGATATCCACTCCAAGAATCGTTGCCAACATGCTGGCGGCTAAATCCTCGGCATAATCGCCGGCGACATCATCGGTTTGCCCAAAGCTGTGATGTTCTGAAAGATAGCCATAGAGGTTGCGATCTCGGGGGATAGCTACGCCAACCGAGGCAGCCATCAGACGCCGCGGCTCATTGGACTCCGTCTGGCTAATCACTGCATAAACAATCTGACCGGGCTTCAGCTCCCGCAATCCGGATGTCCTCGGCACAATCTTGCAGTGGGGAGGAAAGATGCTGGAGACCCTGACAAGATTGTACTCAGCGATATCCGCATCTCGCAATGCTAATTCGAAGCTGGTCAACTTTTCTTTGTGCTTACCGACGCCTTTGGTGAAAAACATCTTTCTCGGCACAAACAATCGTAGACACTCCCTCCTTTTACCTTCCCTACCTTCTTATTTGCTTTCCGCTTGCCACCACAAGCCCTGGTTGTACAGTCCCTTGACCTTGCCAACCAGCTCCCAGCCATGAAAGGGCGTGTTTTTTGATCTCGACCTGAGCCGTTGTTTGTCCACCACCCACTTCCTGTTTACATCGAGAATCGCCAGCGAGGCGAGCGCGCCTTTTTTGAGCGAACCCCGTTCGAGTTTCAAAATGGCTGCCGGCGCATGGGTCATTTTTTCGATCGCCTGCGGCAAAGTCAAAATCTGTGGCTGCACCAGGGTTTTCATCACCAGACCCAGGGCGGTCTCCAGCCCGATGATCCCAAATGGCGCCTGATTGAATTCCACCTCCTTTTCCTCAATCGAATGTGGCGCATGGTCGGTGGCGATCACATCGATCGTGCCATCCTTCAGCCCTGCGAGCATGGCCCCGACATCCTCACTCGTCCGCAGCGGTGGATTCATTTTGAAATTCGAATCGTAGGTCTCAATGGATTCATCGGTCAGAACAAAATGATGTGGCATCACTTCACAAGTCACTCGAATCCCTTTCTTCTTCGCCTGCCTCACCAGGTCGACTGAGTTTGCGGTCGAAATGTGAGCAATATGCAGTTTCGCCCCGGTGAATTGCGCGACTTGAATATCTCTCGCAACGATGATATCCTCTGAAATTCCCGGAATCCCGGGCAGTCCCAGCCGCGTCGAGACCGCGCTTTCGTTCATCACACCGTCTTTGGAAAGGGACTTGTCCTCGCAATGGTCAATAATCGGGACATCGAACATTTTTGCATATTCCATCGCCCGGCGCATCATTTCTGCGCTCGCAACTGCATCGCCATCATCAGAAAAGGCGACAGCGCCAGCCGCCACCAGGTCGCCCATCTCAACCACTTCCTGCCCTGCTCTGCCCCTGGACACGGCCGCGATCGGGAAAACATCCACGAGCAGGTCTCTCGCACGCTGTTTCAGGAATGTGATGACATCGGCTGTATCCGCAGTCGGCTCCGTATTGGGCATCGGACAAATGCTTGTGAACCCGCCAGCCATTGCCGCCTCTGCGCCGGAGGCAACGGTTTCTTCATCCTCCCGGCCGGGTTCGCGCAAGTGGACGTGCATGTCGATCAAACCCGGACAAAGGATATCGCCGTGCACGTCGACAACTTTGCCGTCGAATCCCTCAGGCTTGATCTTGCCAATTGCCTTGATCTTGCCCTTTTCCACCAAAACGCTGGACTTCTCCTGAGTCAACTGCTCAGGATCCACCACAACGGCGTTCGTGAACAGGATTTTGTCTATTCTTTCGAGGGAATTTGAGAAGCTCATTGAACCAAACGACTCCGTCCACAATTGAGAAAAGCTAACATTCTGCCTCTCGAATCAACGGCTGCTGACCGCTCAGAAGATAGAGCACAGCCATTCTTACGGCCACACCATTGGTGACCTGGTCCAGAATCAGGGAAAAGTCGCAGTCCGCGAGCTCACTTTCGATTTCGACGCCGCGATTGATAGGTCCCGGATGCAAGATGGTGATCTCCTTCCCGGCACGCTCCAGTCTCTTCCGGGTGATGCCGAAAAGAGTATGATATTCGCGAACGGTAGAGAACAACCCTTTTTGCTGCCGTTCCAACTGTATTCTCAACACGTTCAGGACATCGGCCCACTCTATGGCCTCATCGATGTTGTAAAAGATCTTGGTGCCCCATTGCTCCGCCTGGTACGGCATAAAAGTCGATGGGCCGCACAGGCACACTTCTGCCCCCAGAGCCTGTAAGCCATATATGTTTGAGCGTGCCACCCTGCTGTGGGCAATATCCCCCACAATGGCCACTTTCACCCCATCGAGACGCTCGAATTTGTCACGCAACGTCATCAGATCGAGCAGGCCCTGGGTGGGATGTTCATGCTGTCCGTCACCAGCGTTGATAATAACCGCGTCCACGCACTGGGTGAGAAAGTAGGGAGCGCCGGCAGCACTGTGGCGAATCACGACCATGTCAATTTTCATGGCCTCAATGTTGCGCGCGGTGTCACGCAACGTCTCTCCCTTCTTGACGGAAGAGGCGGCGGTAGAGAAACTCACAGAATCAGCCGAGAGTCTTTTTTCTGCCAGCTCAAAGGAGATGCGTGTGCGAGTGGAGGCTTCAAAAAACAAATTGACAATCGTTTTACCCCGCAGAGTTGGGACTTTGGGGATAGGACGGGAAAGAACTTCTTTGAAAGATTCAGCGGTGTCGAGAATATGTAAGATTTCTTCTTTGGAAAACCCCTCCAGACCCAACAAATGTTTACGATTGAATGCCAATTATGCTTCCCTTGTAGACTCGATCAATAACACGCCGTCGTGATTATCTATCTCCCTGACTTTGACCTTAACCTCCTCCCCTGAGGCTGTTTGGAGTGTCATGCCGACATAATCAGCACGAATGGGCAGTTCACGGTGGCCACGGTCAACCAGCACGGCGAGTTGAATCGCCACAGGCCGGCCAAAATCAATGATTTCATCTAGCGCGGCCCTGACCGTGCGGCCGGTGTAAAGCACATCATCGACGATGATGACGGCTTTGCCATCGATGTCGAACTTGATTTCAGTGCTCTGCACCACCGGCTGCTTGATCTTCTTGTAGACATCGTCGCGGTACATGGTGACGTCGAGCGTACCGAGAGGTAGCTCCTTGCCTTCTATCTGTCTGATTTTCGCATTCAGCCTTTCCGCCAGGGGTAGGCCGCGCGTCCGGATGCCCAGCAGCACCACGTTGTCCACTCCACGATTGCGCTCGACAATTTCATGTGCCAGACGCGTGAGCGTGCGGTTCAAGCCTGCCGCATCCATAATTTCTGTTTCGCGTGCTTTCGCCATAACATTGGCCACAAAAAAGCCTTCTTCGCGTCCACGAGAAGGCATTTATCAACGAACCTCTTTCCGATGGGTTTCGAAAGTCAAGGGCGTGAAATTCCGGCGCTAATGTTACTCATATTTTTGTTCATTGTCAAGCAAAAAAGGGAGCCTCAAAGGCTCCCTTTGTCGTACTCATTTGTTGCGAATTCAATCCAGGATGTAATCTTCAGGATTCTGCGGACCGCCATTCAACCACACTTCGTAGTGCAGGTGTGGCCCGGTCGCACGGCCCGTATCGCCAGAAAGACCAATCTGCTCCCAGCGCTTGACTCGCTGACCCGGCTTGACCAACACTTTCGAAAGGTGACCGTAGAGAGTTTTGTAGCCAAATCCGTGATTGATAATAACAACACGGCCATAGCCCTTGTTAAGCCGGTACCGTTTGCGAGTGAATTCAACCACGCCATCGGCAGCCGAGTAAATCTTGGTGCCATAGCGCGCGGCAAGGTCAACACCATTGTGATGCTTGACACGCTCGACAAAGGGGTCTTTGCGAATGCCAAATTTGTCGGTAATCCGGGCGCCGAGAACAGGCTTGATGGAGGGGATGTGCTTGATCTTCTTTTGAGTATGCAGGAACTTATCCTCAATGACGCCCTGAATTGCCGTGGCTCTCTGAACTCTCGCCTCCAGGGCCGCAAGATATTTGGACATCTTGTCCGCCTGATACTCGTAATCAACAGGCATGGAGGCCATCACCAGATCTTTGTTGCTGAGCAGGTGGATGTTTTGACTGTCTACATCGGTTGAGGTGAGGCCCACCAGAACCTCCAGATCCTCGGTATCCTCTTCTAAGACAACCAGTTTGTTGTTCAGATTTTCGACGCTGCTTTGCAAGGATTTGATTTTCTTCTTGAGATAATGATTCGTCTTGGCCAACGAGCTGTTTGTATTGTTCTGATACAGCTTGTTGCTGATTGAAACAGAGCCCATAAAGATGCAGCCGACACCGACTGCAACCAGAAGCAGGTACATGAGAACGCGCTGCAGGCTAAACTCAAACTGACGAAACTCTGTCTCACTGGTCGAGAAGAAAATCAAACGGATTTTGTCCAATCTGCTGGGTCGTTTTAACTTCATTGAATTCCTTCACCTATCATTCATTCATTACTGATTACCGCAAACAACCATAACTCTCATAACACCCCTGGCCGCCTCCCTCGCCGCTGCTCAAAAAACATGATTCTCTTGCCAAAAAATTCTGGGAGTGCTAAAATCAGAATAAGCGCCGGGTGCTCCGCAGATAGAGCAAATCGCATTCCATCGTTTCTTGCAGTCCAGTATCTCGATTCACGCACTGTGCCACAAACTCATGTAATTACAGCAAATAATAGCAAAACTCCTGGCGATGATTCCAGGTCGGTGGAATCACAGTGCAGGGAACGATGACTTGAGATGATACAGTTGACGCCTGTAATGCGTATCAAAATATAAGCAAAGAAACGGTTCAACACCATGCAAATTCTCGTAATCTTTGTTACATTCGGTCAACTATTGTATCGTCACCTATCTGTCAAACACCAACTAGAACTTGACGCCGACATAGAACATGATCAAGCTCAGAATTAACAAGATGGCGCCTGACAGT
>JBHHXT010000042.1:0-30245 GCA_046757165.1 bacterium
TCGCTAGAGTGCCTGATTGGCTGCGCAAAAGTTGCACAACTCAAGAGCAGGGTTTGCGCAGCCCCTCCAATCCCGGCCACCCACGCGGGTTCAATCCTCTACGTTAAGTCTCGAATTTTCAAGGGCTGTTGGCCATCCCTGATTTCTGGTACGGACCTTGCCTGATGGCGACACCATATTAGCCAACCCTGAACCGGACCAGCCCCGCAGAAGGCGCGGGATGTAACAACCGGAAAATTCGAAATACGAAGAGAGAACACCTTGGGGATTGAAAAGCAGAATACAACCATAGAAAACTCAGGCGGGGCTGTTGCTGCAACCGCGTTCCCGCAGGCAACGGAAGCCGCGTTGAGCACGCTAAGCCAGGGCGGCAACGCGGTCGATGCAGCGGTGGCCGCTGCTCTGGCGCTATCGGTTTGCGAACCGAGTGGCTCCGGGCTTGGGGGCCAAACGAGTTTGTTGCTCCATCTGGCCAATGGGGAAACCATCTATCTCGACGGCCAT
The DNA here is from genome assembly GCA_046757165.1 of bacterium. GTDB lineage: Bacteria > Zhuqueibacterota > Zhuqueibacteria > Oceanimicrobiales > Oceanimicrobiaceae > JBHHXT01. The sequence continues at coordinate 505 of JBHHXT010000042.1, forward strand.
TCCCACGCACCCGCAGGAGTATCGCTGAAAACCGTAAGCGCAGACAGTCAACGCAGCGGATTTCGAGCGTGTACTATTCCTTCCACCATCGCGACACTGCACAAAGCGTTGCTCCGGTACGGATCGGTGCCGATGGCTGATCTGCTGCAGCCCGCCATTCGGCTGGCCAAAGATGGTTTTGCGACCACCCCCTTACAGCGCAAGCAGGTGCAATGGTGTCTGGGTAATCGGAAATGGATTGGTAGAAGACCCCGTATTCTGCGCCAGACGTGTTGGTTGGAGTCGCCCAGACTCGAGCAACCGCGTCTGGCAAGAACGCTGGAACGGCTTGCCCGCTTCGGAGCGAAGGATTTCTACAGCGGCAATCTGGCCCACGACATTGCTGAGGACATGCGCGAAAACCATGGCTTGCTGAGCGAATCAGATCTCAGTACCTTGCGCTTGCCCGTGGCGAGAAAACCTGTTTCGATATCTTATCGCGGGTTTGAGATCATTTCCACGCCTCCGCCTGCCGGCGGGTTGCAGCTCCTCCTGGCGCTGAAACTCCTGGAAAGGCTATATGTCCCGGCGATAGAGCCGAAATTATCAGATTGGTATCAGGCCGTGGCCTTGGCCGTCTTTTCGGCATTTGATGAGCGGGAGAAGTTCCCCATTCACCCGGATGATTTCACTCCATCTGTGCAGGATTGGACGCTTGGAGACGCTCGCGCCGACGAGCTTGCCAGCAGATTGACCTTGCAAAAATACCTGGTTGCTGCCATGGAGGCAGAAGAAGAGCCGGGCGAAACCACCCATCTATGTGTTGCGGACCGAAAGGGCAATGTTGTTTCGCTCACCCAGTCGATTCAATCTCTTTTCGGCGGCCTGGTGGCTAACTGGAAGCTCGGCTTTCTGTACAACAATTATCTGACCACCTGTCCCCGCTATCGCCATCCCTATCAGATAAGAAGTCGGTGCTTGCCCCGCAGCAATGCTGCTCCGACGTTCGTGTTCAAGAATGGTGAGCTGGTTTTGGCACTTGGCGCAGCCGGCAGCAGACGCATCGTTTCGTCCGTGCTCCAGACTATTTCTCGCGTAATCGATCTCCGCATGCCGCTCTCGGAAGCGGTTGCGGCACCTCGCGTCCATGCTTTGCTGAATGGCAAGATCTGGCTTGAACGGCCGGCTGCCGGTGACACTACCTGTAACCGACTGGCGCGGCTCTTTCCAAAGGTGAGTCTACGACCAAAACATAGCTTTACAATGGGGTGCGTGCAAGCGCTTGCGGTTGACCACGGCGCGGCACCAGGGAAAACAGCAGCAGCGGATCCGCGCCGTGATGGCACCGCAGGGGGACTGTGAGACCATGAAGAGTTTGAAAAGCAAAACGGTCAGTGTGGATGCATGCGGCAACCTGCGTGAGGCCAGGCCTGCTTCCGTCGCCGAACGTCGCCTGCTGGGGTCGCTCTTTCTTATCCCGGGTTTCATCGTTCTCATAAAGCTCCTGCCCTTTGCTTCTTTGGCGGTGGTCTCGGATATGTTCACCCTGACCGCACTGCCAGCAATCGTGGCCAATCATGTACAGAGATTGATGTTGATGTCTCTGGGCGCGATTCTAGTGGTGGTTTTCAGAGTGACTCTTGGCCTTCGTGTTCTCGGTCCGGTTCGACCGATTCTGATCGCGCTGGCCTACCAAATCACCGGCTTTATGGTTGGCACTATCTTCCTGGTAAGTGTCATGGTGATTATCGCGATGATACGACCGATGCTCAAGTCGGCTGGCATACCCTATTTTGCCAGAATCGCAAGCGTCTTGAGCCTGGTTTCCTTGATGGTTTTGATCGCCGTGAAGCTCAGCACGACGGTCGGCGCCGAACAGTTTCTCTCCATTGGGCTTTTGCCGGTGGTGGTGTTGACCTTTGCGGCAGAAGGATTCGCGAAAACCCTGTACCGGGAGGGATTGAAATCCGCATGTTGGCGCGCAGCGATGACGATCATCGCCGCCGCCTTGATCAAAGGCCTGGCAGACATTCCAGGACTGAGTGAATTTATTCTGTGTTTTCCCGAGATGTTGTTGCTTCAGGTCGGCGTCATCTATCTGATTTCGCGGTTTCTTAATTTTCGTGCTTTGCACTTTCTAAATCCCAAACCACCGAAATCAAAGAGAAGAACGCGCGCGGCAAAAGTTCGCAAAAAAGTAAAGAAGAAGTTGCGTAAGCTGACCCCGGCTAGCCATTCACTCGAGTGATGAATATGATAAACCACGAAGCTCACGAAGGACGCGGAGCACTTATTTTGGCTCTTTACGGAACGATGACTATAATGATGGCTCTTCATGCTCTTATCCGTCTTTCGGCCACACTGAATGATGGTTCGCTTCGCGTCCTTCGTGACCTTCGTGGTGACAATAGACTTCCGGCATACCGGGTTTACACCGTATCCGGTTGAGATTTGAATTTTATGATGAGGCTTCTCACTCAAAACTGTGGAGGATTCGGTTAATGAAGGTTGCAGTGGTTCGGAATCGGAAAAAGCAGGGCGTTATCTATCGCTATGGCAGACCCAGCCCTGAAACGTACGGCAAGAAATCGGTACAACGGGTTATGGATGCGCTCCGTGCTGGTGGACATGAAATCAAAGTTATCGAAGGCGATCTCACCATGTTTCCCAGGCTGAGAAAATTCATCCCCCCAGATGAAAACGGTCGACCGACGGGTTTGGTTTTCAACCTCTCTTACGGCATTCAAGGCGACTGTCGCTACACGCATTTGCCCGGAATGTTGGAAATGACCGGGGTTCCTTATACAGGCGCCAGCCCGCTGGGGCATTCGATTGCGCTCGACAAAGTGATCACAAAGCAGATTCTGACCAGCTCGGGCATTCCAACGCCCAAAATGGCGGTCATGTCTCGACCAGACCCGACTCGCATCAATGGCCTCCGGTTTCCGCTGGTGGTCAAGCCGCGCCAGGAATCCACAAGCTGTGGTTTACATCTGGTGTATGATTATGACGAGCTGATCGCCGCGGTTCTGAATGTAACCGCTCAATTCGAGCAAGAAGCTCTTGTGGAGGAATACATCTTAGGCCGCGAACTCTGTGTCAGCATCATCGGCAATGACAAACTCGAGATCTTGCCCTTCGTTGAGCTGGATTTCAACGGCCGCGGCCATCCCATGCTGACACGCGAGGACAAATTTCATCGCACGGCAGATGAACCGACAAAAATCTGCCCGGTCACGCTGGACCCTGACCTGGAAGCAAAGATTCGCATCATGGTCGCCCAAACGTATCGCCTGTGTCATTGTCGTGACTATGCCAGGGTAGATCTGAGAATCGACCCGTTTGGCAATCCCTACATTCTGGAAATCAACTCGATGGCTTCCTTGGGGCAGGGCGGGACGTTAGTTGCAGCCGCCAGGGAGGCGGGCTACTCCTTCGAAGCTCTGATCAACAGAATTGTCTATATGGCCTGTCGACGCGGGGGCCTCGACGTGGCTGAAGAAGCATGGCTAGAGGTTCCAGATCATCGAAGTGTGGATGATTTACCTTCAATCCCGGCTGCCGCTTGAGTGATATATCGCAACATAGAAACAGGAGACTATTATGAGCAATCAGTCAGTCAGTACACACACCATTGTCGTGTCAGGGATCTGCCTTGCGATGCTGCTCTTTGCCAGCGAAGCACAACCTGGCTCCCGGAATGGACTATGGGTGAAAGTGCAGGGCCGGCTCGACAGTCACGGCACCTACAAGGTGGACAAAATCAAAGAGCGCGCAGCCGGGAAATATTACGTCCTGGAAGGTATTGTCGAGAAAGAGAATTCAACCAACCACTCCTATCTGCTGGCCGGCTTCGAAATCGTGCCAAAAGCAGATGCCAAATACACGTTCATAGACGGGACGCCTGCTTCAAAACAGGAAGTCCGCAAAAATGTTCGGATCAAAGCTATCGGGGCCTTCGACAACAGCAGGTTCTACGCTGCAGAAATACGCGTATTTCAGTATTCCGATGACGACGATATCGAAGTCGAAGGTCCCATACATTTGGTGCGCACGGTCGACGGGGACCAGAGACTCTTTCGGGTCGGTTCGATGATGATGCTCATCAAGGGCTTCCATCACGACCAGCAAACGGCCCAAACCTCTTTCCTGAGACGGCTGTCAAACTTCATGAGCCTCGATGGCAAGGTGAAGCTCAGCGACAACACGCGTGCCGCGGATATTCCGGAAGGAGACCTGACGACGGGCAGCAAACGCTATGCGAAGCTGCAAACAACGTTCAAAACCACTTTCTCAGAAAAAATTCAAGCGTACAGCCGGGTGGAGTTTTTCTGGCGTGCTCGCAGCCAGTCCGCCCTGCAAGCTCCCGGCTCGGCAGAGGGGTTCGAGCTTCGGGTTCGGGATCTTTATGTCAGGCTTAACGACCTGGCCGGAATTCAAGGGTTGCAATTCAGAGTTGGACGGCAACGATTTCGCGATTCACGCACCTGGCTCATGGACAGCCGCCTCGATGCCCTTCAGCTCATCTACGCCAAACAACGCCTCCGTTTTGCGTTTGCGGTGACCCGGCATCTGGGCAGCCGTGATCTGCATCGAGAGCAGCTCCACTACATCGGCTCAGCTTATTTCCGAATTGGCCGTGGCCTCAAGACGACCTTCACTCTGATCAAGGAAAATGATGAGCGCGTGGGGCGCGACGATCCGTTGTGGCTGGCGGTGCAAACGAAAGGCAGAGTGTCCCGACTTCTGGAATGGTGGGCGCAAGGTGCACGCTATTCCAGCCAGCGCGGCCAGATTAGCCGTCGCGGGTATGCCGCCGATGCCGGCATCGTTATCCGACCGCTTTTGCGGCGAACCGGACCGTTTGTGTCCTACCATTTCGCCTATGGATCCGCAGATGATCCCCAGACCCAAACTGCTCGCGAGCGCTTTCGGCAGCCCAGGCTACAGCTGAACTATTATAAGTATGGCGGTAAAAAACGGCTATTCTACTACGGCTCCCTGCTCACCCCGGAGCTCACAAATCTGCGCTTTCAGGCGGTCAGCCTGGGGTACGCCTTTTCGCGAAAAGTGACCATTCAGACCACCTGGCGCACCTATGAACAGATAAATCCCTCCAAAACCATCTACAGCAACAGTCTCGGCATCGCGCCGGAAGGCATCAACACGGACATCGGCAACGACGCGGAGGTGCTTCTGCATCTGTTGCCCTGGCGCGCTGTGGACTTTTCGATCTCGACGGAATGGTTTATCCCCGGAGACGCCTTTGCTGCGGGCTCCAAATCCATTTTTGGCCTGCGGAGCGAATTCGTCCTCTACTTTTAACTGGCGGCAGGCACCGGCTCTTTAAAAACCTTGCGCCGAGATGAAGCCTCCAAGATCTTGGGCAGCTTGTTCCCAGACATGGAAGTCTGGGAACAAGGGCGCAACGACTCTCACGAATGAATTATTTCCCAACAACAGCAAGCAAGTCATCCAGGCTGAAGGGCGTGGTCAGGGTGGCAAAGGCGCCTGATTTGATCGCCATCTGCGCGGATTCAGGGGTTCCGTAGGCCGTCATCACGATCCCTGTGTGAATGATTTGGCTGGCAGAAGCTGTCTGAAGATAGTTCGGATTCTTCGGATTGTCTTTACAGCATACTTTGCTTCTTCAAGCGTCGATTCTTCGCCAGGATACCGGAGTTGCACTGAATACGGGTTGAGCAATTCGAATAGCTCGCGGTGAACTTCCAACCCGGGTGCCGACTCCAGAGAGAGGTCCAATAACAGCATCAAGTCATGCGATTTCGGAAAACGGACACGATGGAATATGAGATGGGCTTTGAGATATTTCTCAGCGGCCTGCTGGCAATGGAAGCAAACCAGGTCAGGGAGAGGTTCATTCTTGCGTCGTGAGAGCGCGATGGCTCCTTAAAAAATCAGCTTCGCCCTTGCGCACCCATTCTGTCGCCTCATCAACGGCGCTCATAGGCGACCACGCCCTTGCTCAGGATTTCAGTCAGAAAGGGCTCTACCCTGCTCGCCGCGCGCTGTATTTCGGCCGGGGTTCGCACGACGATATCTATAGGAGCCGGCCTTGGGGCTAGCAAGCGGGAAATGTGACGAATTCTTTCCGCCCCCACGAGGGGGGTCTCCCAGACCACGAGCAGGTCGATATCGCTGTCCTCATTGGCATCCCCATAGGCGTGTGACCCGAAGAGGATTACTTTTTCGGGAGACACCCCGGCCACGATCTTGTCAACGATATCCTCGAGTAGTCGCTTTTCCATGTCAGTAATGTATCCATATCATTTGAGAAAAAAACGATTTTTTTTGAATAGCCCTCGCGCAAATGTTACCACGGTAAGAATGTAAGATCGCCTGGTCAGGCTGACCCATGCCCTTTTTCCAACAACAGCAGCAATTCATCCATGCTGAAGGGCTTGGTCAGGTAGGCATAGGCGCCTGATTTGATCGCCATCTGTGCGGATTCAGTGGTTCCGTAGGCCGTCATCACGATCACGATGGCCTCCGGTTGAAGCTTCTTGATTCGTTGCAACAAGGTGATGCCATCCATGCCGGGCATTTTCAGGTCGGTCAGGACGACATCGAACGGCTTCTTATCCAGCAGTTCCAGGGCCGCAAAAGGGGAGTCCACCGCTGTCGATTCATAGCCAGCATCTTGTAAATCATCTTGCAGTGAAATCCGCTGGATTTCTTCATCCTCAACAATTAGAATTCGCATGTTGGGCTGCTTCCTGTTCCCTCTCGTCACACGTCGAGGGGTACAGAAGGCTTGCATGATTTGGCGTAAACGCAAACTGATTGGCATCGAAGGAACAAGTCAACGCGTTCAGGTGTTGAGAAGCTTGTACACCGACCCGCGGTTAGGACAGCTCAGTTTGGGAGAAACTCCCGCAGCCAGCCTGCTGCGGGAGACACCAGAGGAACGAGCAAGTTGCGACGATTCAACACCTGCTACGTAGCAATCAACTTCACCTGCGTGTCGTAGAAGGATGACGACCCGCCGATTATGTCTTCCAGACAAACATTCTTCATCACCGGGTCCACTGCCATGACGGCATTGGGGCAGAGGCCGCTTTTCCGGCTCTTGTCGCCCGGGATTTTCTGATTGTCGATGATGACATCGTTGGCGCCATAGGCCCAGTGGCCAAAATGCCAGGAAATCGCAATGACGCCCGGGCGCATGCCTTCGATCACTTTGAGCCTGCCTTCCACCGGAATCACGTCACCATTCTTGAGATCCCAGATACCTTCCTGGTTCGTCGCCGAGACGACCCGCACTTTATCGCCGTCTTTCAGGCCGAGCTGCCAGGCTGTGGCAGAGTTGATGTGGATCAGGTTCTCCGGTAAGATTGCGGCCAACCAGTAGTCAGTCGGTAGTGTGCGTGACTGGCCGCCGGTAATCTCCTTATAAGTAATCAGGTGCAACGGATAGTGGCCTTTGTCGAGCGGACGGTCATCAAACCCTTTGACCGGCTCTGCCAGGCCGATGCCGGAAAAACGCTTGCCGGTGTAGGGGTGCCGCGTCAGAGCGACGTCCTCCACATAAATGCTGAACATTTTCTTGAAAGGGTGCGGCTGCTTGTCGCCGCTGTTGCGGTACTTGTCGAAGTCTTCAAAGCGGCCGCCGCGGTTCAGGACATAGACCACCTTTTTCCACCAATGTTTGCCGTTTGCGTCAATCGCGGCGCGCTTGAGCCTGTTCGGGTCCAGCACTGCCGGCGACAGGTGCTTGCGCGCATCCATGAAGACCTTTATTTCGTTTGCATCTGCGTCCGGGACAGCCTGGCCGGGTTTGTCGCCGGCCGCAATATTGGCAAACATTTTCACGTAGTAATCTTCCGGTCGGGTGAAGTCCATGCCCGGGCCAAAGCCATCCTTGCCGTGGCCCGGCAATTTCAATCTTTCCGCAACGGCCAACATGATCGCTTCCATACTGACCGGCATTTCTTCGCCATAAACGGTCACCTTCTCGACCAGCGGTTCTACCGTAGGTTGGCGAACCTTGGACTGCAGGACCGGGCAGGCGGGCGTCGTGTGCGGCGTGCCCCAGCGCTCCCAGACGGCCGTATCCGGAAAGATATAATCGGCATACATGGAAGTTTCGCCGATCACGATATCGCAGGCAAAGTAGAGCGGCACCTTGTCGAAATCCAGCAGGGTCTTGATCACGCGGTCGCCTGCAGGCGTGGATAACACAGGCGTACCTTTGTGCGTGAAAAGCGCTTTGATCGGGTAGGGGTAGCCATCCTCTGCTGAAGGCAGGATCTCCTGGTAAATCTCGTTGGAGTGCGGAAACCAGGGTCGTTTTGCCGGATAACCGTGCTCGCGAAACAAAGTGCTTTCCTCATATTTTGCTTTTTCACGGGTGATCTTGTAGCCGCAGGCGGTCAATTTGCCCGGATGCAGGCTCTTTTTCAAATTGAACGGCTGGCCTTTTTTGCTGCCGTCTTCATGCCAATGGCTGCCGCCCTTGGAAAGACCGCCTTTCCAGTCCGGGTTGCCGACCAGCAGGTTGAGCGTGATGATGGCCTGCGCGTTGTAGTAGCCATTGGTATGCTGCACTGGCCCGCGGTAGAGCTCGGCCACCGATTTCTTGCCGTGCCTGGCAAATTCAACCGTCAGCTCAACGATGTCTTCTACCTCAAGGCCGCAAAGCTCGGCCCACTCGTCCATGGACTTGTTCCTGGCATAATCTGTCAGAATTCGGAATGCTGATTTCACCTGAACTTTGCCGACCTTACCGCTATAAAAGAGGTCGCCTTCGATAGCTTTCTTCTCGTCGTAGGGGTTGAAGGCCAGGGGACTGCCGTTGCGCATGACAACAAACTCATCCTTGCCGCCACGGCCAATGTCGGCAGCGCGCAGCAATCCGGCCGGGCCATCTTTTTCAATTTTGACCAACCAGGTGGCGTTTGACCATGTCGTTTCACTGTCCTGCCTGGCGGCGGCTTTGTTGGCATTGGTCAAATAGGTTTTATCATACTTGTCATTCTCCAACATCCAGCGGATCATCGCATTCGCGAGTGCGGCGTCTGTGCCCGGTTTGAGTGGCAGCCACTTCCACGCCTTGGCAGCGGTCTTTGAGAGTCGCGGATCGACTACAGCAATCTTCAGTCGGCCCGTGACCAGATTGTTGGTGACCAAGTTACTCAGATATGGCGGCCCAAAACTGGCATCAAACGGGCTGGTGCCGAAGAAGACAACAAACTCGCTGTTGTAGAGATCCGGTTTCATGTGGTGCTTCCCTTTGCGCCACTTGCCGTCCTTAAATTGTTCGGTCATCTTTTCATAAGCAATGTGGTGCGACTGCTCGCAAATCGAGGTGTGCAAATGATAGTTGGTGCTGCCAAAACCATTGTACAACCACCTCTTGCTGAACTCTTTGCGGCCGTGTTCAACGCGGCCCCCCAGAAAAACAAACTGATTGTTCACCGGTCCAAAATCAGGATGGTTCGGGTCGATCAGTGTACTGAGGTGGTCGCGATATTTTGCCTTGAACGCCTTCACGGTCATCTTGCCCTTGCCGACATTTTTTGCGTCGACGGCCATCGCTTTTGACACTTTAGCGTCGCGCAGTCTAAACAAATCTTGCAGGCCCGGCACCACGCGGTTTTCTTCGCCCGGCACATTGGCAAAGAGCTTGCCGCCAGTGACGATTTCCAAAATCGCCTGTTCAAAGGGCACCACCTGCCATTTGTTCTGGCCGCGTTTGCCGGCACGCTTCAGCACTTTGGTTATGCGGTACGGATCATAAAGACTCTGGATGCCTGCCTGTCCCTTCGGACAAATCCCGCCATCGACCTTTGCCGCTGATTTGATGTTGGTGGCATAGGGCAGAGCAGGATTCAGCGTCTGCATGCCGTAAGGATTGCCGTCCACTTTTGCCGCCACGCCATCCAGGACCTTAACCTTGATGGGACAGGCTGTGTGACACTGCAAGCAGACCGAGTAGATGACGTTTTCAGCGTTCCCCAGCGGGTATTCCCCCGCGGCTGCGTACGCCTCCGATACTTTACCACAACTCGAAAGCGTCTGTGCGACTATGCCGGTACCGCCCAGCAACGCCGTCGTTTTGAAAAACTCACGGCGGCTCAAGCCCCTATTTTCAGGTTGGTTATTGCCATTTTTCATTCGTAGGCCTCCTTCAATTTGTCGGTCGTTTGGGATGGGACTACCCTGACCGCAGCGGTCTCAGTATCGATGATTGGCAAAATCGATTTGCCGGCCATGAAGATGAACGCCGGTACTCCGATCGTGAACAAAAAAAGAAACCATTCCATCACGCTGGGAAAGTAGTCGAATGTCAGGCCCGGCCCGGTAAAGGCATGCTTCAACCCTTCGAGCTCGGGGACGGCCAACGCAGGAATAACGATGTTCAGTCGTACCGAGATGAAGCTGAAGGCGATCAGCGCTCCGGCGGTGCCTACTGCTGTGACTGACCGTGACCGTGATAGCAGCAACAAGCCGGGAATGACGACGCCCGTGCCAACATGCACGAACCAAAACACCCACCAGAAATTTCCGAACAAAACGAGTTTCAAACTTTCGCTTTCGGATGGCACGGAGCTCCAGAGACCGATGGAGAGTTCTGCCCATTCCAGCAGAACATCGGTGGCCAACAGAACGAGAACGATGCGGCCCAGCAGTCTGACGATCTTTCGATTTTCCTCCGTATTGCCGTTTGCACCCCACACCGCGACAACGAAAGCGAGAAGTGCGGCACCAGAAGTCAATGCGCCGGCAAGGAAGATAATCGGGGTCAGGCCGGAATTCCAGTAAGGCCGAGCGCCGACAGCGCCGAAGATCGCCCCGACCGAGCCGTGAAACGCGACGGCCAGCGGAATGCCGATGCTGCCAAGAATCTTCAGGACGTTCAAGTCTTTTTCGTGAGAATATTCCTGGCGACGGTTCGGGTCGAAGCCGATGAGCTTGCAAATAAAAGTATTGGGCGTTTTGGTGTCGGCCTTCTGTACCAGGTCGGCCCGCAAGGCAAATCTGAACTCAATCAGGAGTAGAATGAAGTAGGAAGCGTACAACCAGGCCATCCAGCCCATGACGGAAGTAAAGTTTGTCTGTGTGAGCATCCGCCAGACGCGGCTCATGTGACCCAGGTCCAGCCAGATAGCCAACATCGCGCCAACCAGCGTGGCCAGGGCGGTCAGCAGCGCCAGCCGGCCGATCTTTTCGAATGCCTTGATCCGAAACACGTACACCAGCGCGGACATCAGGAAGGCGCCGGCAGAGAGCCCGATCAAGTAAATGTATCCGGCAACCCACAATCCCCACGGCACGTAGGAGCCATAGTTTGCGTTGATGTGGCCATTTGTCAGGCGGTCAAAAAGTCCAACCAGCCCGACCATCAATGCTGCGATCGTGAGTCCCCAGAAAAATCTGTTCCGGGAATTCTCTTGCGTTTTCATTTCATTCTCCTCTCATAGCAGATAGTGAACTTTTGGCTTGGTGCCCATTTCTTCTTTCAAATGCGTCACGTTGGGCTTGCCCATCAGCTCTGCCACCAAACTCCGGGGATCGTTGGCATCGCCAAAGAAGGTCGCGCGTCCGATACAAGTCACAACGCATTCTGGCAGCATCCCTTTCTCGATTCTGTGCACGCAGAAGTGGCACTTGCGGGCGTTGCCAATGGGTGATTTGTTGTCGACGCGCGGTCTTGCTTGACCGTAGTCATAAGTCGGGCTTTCTTCGTAGACACGCGCATTGTCGCCGCCGACATAGGCAAACGCAGCTTTCGGCGCATTTTCGGTATAAAAGCGGCCGGTGTCAAACGTGCGCGCACTGTAGGGACAGGCTGTGATGCAGTAGCGACAGCCGATGCACTGATCGTAGTCGATGTGGACGATGCCATCCGGACGCTTCCAGGTTGCACTCACGGGGCAGACGGGTACGCACGGCGGCTCTTCACACTGCATGCAGGGCCGTGGTGTGAACCGGTGTGTCACGTTGGGAAATGTGCCGATCTCTTCTTCCATCACCGGCCGGTAGACCACGCCGGGCGGCAGCTTGTTCTCTGCCACGCATGAGACGGTACAGCTATGGCAGCCCGTACACTTGCGCAGATCAATGACCATCGACCATTTGCGCTTCTCTATCGGTTTTGCCAGCGCCCGCTTCAGGTCGCGGATCATGCGGATAATCGGGTCCTCGTCTGGCATGGGCTCTGGCAGGTCGGGAAAATCAATCGGCGCTACCTCCGGTTCTGCCGTCTCTGCCAAAGCCGAAAATTTTTTGTCCACGACCATCGGCAGCAACATGGAAGCAAATACGCCCGTGCCGAATTTTTTCAAAAAACCGCGACGGTCCTCTTCCGCCTCGCCTCGCTCAGCGCTCACAGGCTCCGTCGAATCTTCTATCTGCAAAAGCTTTGTTTTTTCGTCAGTCATGATGACCTCGTCACTTTAAGGGATTGATGACAACATGCGTTGAACATGACTCTGACAGGGTTTGAAACCCTGTCAGAGTTACACTATTGGCCTAAAACTTATAGTAAAATGAAAATCGCGGAATAATATCGCTGTCCGGACTTACGCCGGCGTCATTTTCGCTGTAGAAGACGGCTTCAATATTGGGCATCAAATGGATGTTTTTGGCGGGCTGGAAATCCAGGCCGCCGACAAAAAATGTCGACTTTGCGGACGCGTCAAATGGAATGTAAGATATCTTGGCGCCGGAGGGGTTCGGATCGAACATGCGGTCGATTCTCGCGAAGCCCCAGACTTTCTCCGATAGTTTGGCCACGGCGAACAGAGAGCCGACTTGCAGGGTCATGTCATCTGCGCCCGCTACCTGGCGATTCTGGTGCGCAAACTGAACGCCAACGCGGAACGTTTTTTTGTCATAGCCGGCAAATCCTTGCAGGGTGTAACGGTTGGTTTCGCCGGGGCGTTCTTCGAAGTCGACATAGCCTTCGATGATGAAGCCGGCTTCTGTCTTTGCGCTCACGCTGAACATCGCTTTCTTGCCCTCATTGTTCTCGGTGCCGTTGCTGGAGCCGTTACCCAGGAGCAGGTGGTATTTGACGCGCTTGTTAGAATCAAGCGTGCCTTTCACGCCAATGCCGAAATCTCGCGATGACCCCAGTTTTTGCAAATCAAGCGCCGTCTTCTCAACCGACCGGTAACCCCAGAATTTCTCGACCAGGCCCCAGGTTGGGGTGCCGGAAATGCCCAGGTAGATACTGTGCTTGCCCTTTTTCCACTTCAAGTAAGCATCTTTGACAACGGGAGTCATTTTGTCTTTGCCGGTGAAATTCCCCGCGCTGCTCATCTCGAGGCGAAGGCGCATCGAGAAGGCCTCACTCAACCCTTTGTCGAATGCGAAGTAGATACGCCGCATCCAAAACCCATTTGCGCCTTCCAAATCCTCGTTGTGGTTAGCGGCCATGTAGTAGTAATCGCCAAACATGTAACCGCTGATTTTGCCGCTATCCTGGGCAAAAAGCGGAGCAGTCAATATCAGCATGGAAATGAGAATAAGGGCGTGCTTTTTCATCGTAATTCCTCCACAGCTATTAGGATTTCTGTTTTTTCAATTGCAACTTGAGTCCACTGAATACAGATTCACATGAATCCCTATCAAAGGCTGTACCAGAAAATCATGGTGAACTGGGTGAAAGTTTAGTTGGTTGTTTTTAATGTCTTTGCCTGTGGTAGAGTCTCGTCTGTGCTCTGCAAGTCCAGGGCAACATCGTCGAAATTTCGGCGGCTAGACGTCGAAATTTCGTCGGCAAGAGATGGGCAAGTGTGAGGAGTGAAGAATGGCAGGAGGGGGAAAGATTCCTGTCACGCCGGGATTGTTCCGCTCGCCCCGGGCTGGTCTTCCGCGGGGTTTTGATACTCGATACCATGTTTGTTGATTTTGCTTTTCAAGGTCGACGTGGGAATGCTGAGAAGTTCTGCTGCTTTGGCCTTGTTGCCGCCCGTCTTCGCCAGCGCCTGAGAAATAAGAGCTTTTTCAAGATCGGCGACAGTGGCTTCGAGCGCTAAAGGTTTGTCCATCTCATTTGGGGCCGGCCTGACCCCGAACCTCCGCTCACGGATTTCACCGGGAAGGCAGTCCGGTACGATAGGGTTGCACCGGCAGGAGAGCATCAGCCGTTCAACCACGTTTTTGAATTCACGCACATTGCCTGGCCAGGAATAATCCATCAAATCCTGATAGACTCGTGGGTCGATTTCAGGGATTTCCCCTTGCCGAAATTCGCGGACAAAATGTGTGAAGAAAAGCTGAATATCTTCTTTGCGCTCTCTAAGGGGTGGCAGTTTGATAGGATAAATGTTCAAACGATAAAAAAGGTCTTCACGGAACCGGCCCTTGGCAACGAGCTCACGCAGATTGCTTTTGGTCGCCGCGATGACACGGACATCGATCTTGAAGGTTTCGGTGCCCCCCACCCGTTCAAACGTGCGTTCTTCTAAAACCCGTAGTAGTTTGACTTGTAATTCTATCGGGATATCGTCCACTTCGTCGAGGAAGATGCTGCCGCCGCTGGCGAGCTCAAACCGTCCCCTCTTTTGTTTTACGGCCCCGGTGAAGGCGCCGCGCTCGTGACCGAAGAGTTCGCTTTCCAAGATGTCCTTGGACAGCATGGCGCAGCTCACCTTGATGAACGGCTTGTCTTTACGTGGCGAGTTGTAATGAATGGCGTTGGCGACCATCTCCTTGCCTGTGCCGGTTTCCCCTTCGATGAGGACGGTCGCCTCAGTGGGGGCGACAATCTCGAGCTGCTTGTAGATTTCTCGCATGGCGTTGCTCTTGCCGATGAGTTGGCCAAATGAATATTGTCTCTCCAACTCTTCTTTGAGTCTAATATTCTCAGCGACCACCCGGCGATAATCTTTTACTCTTTCCAACAACAACAGCATCTCATCCATGCTGAAGGGTTTGGTGAAGTAGTCATACGCGCCAGACTTCATGGCTTGCACGGCTGTTTCTACGGTGGCGTAAGCGGTCATCATGATCACCGTGGTGTCCGGTTGAATTTCCCTTATTTTCTTCAGCAACGTGATGCCGTCGATACCGGGCATTTTCAAATCGGAAATGATAACATCGAATGATTCCTTTGCCATCAGGTTGAGCGCCGCCCGGGCGGATGCGGCCGCCGCGGTTTCATACCCGGCGTCTCGCAAATCGTCTTGCAACGAGACACGCTGGATTTCTTCGTCCTCTACAATCAGGATCTTCATGTTCACCCTATCCGGATCAATGCCCGATCGCGTCTGGCCGCAGGAGTTTCTGAGCTCGAGCCAGCTCATCAGGTGTATTGACATTGAGAAAAGCATGCCTGGAATAGAACACCAATCCCGGTTCCATGCGTACGATGCGCGTCCTCACCTTGTCATAGAATTGAGAGACTTTGTGTTCCCCCAGTTCAATCTGCGCCTTGATAACGGGAAGACATTTCTTCTTATAGACCGCGCACAGGGGCTCGACGCCTGATTCGGACTCGAACGCGAGGACGTCATAGGGAGCACAATTCTCGCACAGGAAGCGGATGAGCTGCCGGGACAAGAATGGCAGGTCGCAGGCAACAACCAGACAGTGCTCCGTTTGTGAGCGCTGCAACGCGGTATAAATCCCTGCCAGTGGGCCGAAGTTTGCGACCGCATCCGGATACACTGGCAAATTGAGAAATCTGTACTCCTGCTGCTGGTTGCTGATAACCACGATCTGCTCGAACTGTTCCCTGAGGCTATCGACAACACGCGCGATCATGGGTTTGCCGTCAACGAACAGCAGCGCCTTGTTCTGCCCCATGCGAGACGATGTTCCACCCGCCAGAATCGCAGCGCTGACATCTTGGCTGCTCATCCCCGAAAGCGATTTCGCGGAGGGGAACATGACACGAAATACCGTACCAGTGCTGCTGCTGGTGAAGCAAATCTGTCCTTTATGTTCATCGATGATTTCTTTCGTGACCGCAAGCCCCAGTCCGGTTCCCTTGCCGCTAGGCTTGGTCGTAACAAAAGGGTCGAAGATAGAATGCTTGATTTCGAGAGGAATGCCCTTTCCAGTATCCTTCACATCCACTAATACACCATTTTCGGTGGCCTCAGAAACAACGCTAATTTGACCGCCTTCGTCGGTCGCGTCGACCGCATTCAACAGCAGGTTGACAAACACCTGCTCGAGATGTTGGGCATCTCCCAGGATCGTTGGTAAGTCTTTTGAGAGCGACAGGTCTAACCGCACGCGCTGTTTCTTGAGTCGGAGTTCCACCAGGTGGCAGGAGGCGGTAATGATATCATTCACCGCAATCGGTTGAAACATGATCTCTTTTTTGCGGGAGAAATTCAACAAATCCCGGATGATATTCTCGATGCGAAGCAACGCGCTATCCATCAGTTTGGCATATTTCTTTGTCTGGGCGGCATCCCTTGGACTGGCGATAATCCGACGCAGGCAATTTCGAATGCCGGCAAGAGGATTGTTGATCTCGTGTGCCAGACCTGAAACCAGCGTGCCGATCGCAGCAAGTTTCTCCGTTTGGATGAGCGCCTTTTGTTGGTGATCCTGCTCCTCGGCGGCGGTTCTCAAGCGGCCGAGCATGTCTTCGAAACCACGCTCGAGTTCGCCGATCTCATCCCGGCGCTTCCCCGCGATGTTGGCCTCATAGGTCGGAACTTCGACTTTTGCCATCTCTGTCGCCAGCTTCTTGATGGGGCTGGCCAACGTGCGGGCAACCAAAGATGCAATCAGAACGCCCACAACAGCGAATGCAAGACTGACGATGAACATCCAGCGCTTGAACGCGTCAGCCCGGCCAAATTCTGACTGACGGCTGAACTGCATCAAAAGTGTACCGAGCCGCTTGCCGCTATTCTCGAGCGGATAAGCGATTTGAAAGACCGGGTCTTCCCTGTCCTGTACTATCTGTGGCTGAGCAAGAGCCATCCACCGCTGCGCCGCCTGCGACTCTTTGTCCTGGATGTATTGCCGATGATCGTCGCTCGCCAGGACGCCACCGGACGCGTCAACAACCATAACGTGTGTGACCGCGGCCATGGAATTAGCCAGCAGATCCTGGATGTAGTTGTTCAAAAGTCCATCCTCCTCAATCAGGCCCCGCTCCTGATACAAAAGCGTATTAGTGAACGAAATGGCGGCGGACGCAGCCAGGACAAGGGCCCGCCTTTCGGCCTCGGAGAAAAGCTGATTGCGATAAACATCCACGATGAAAATGTTTGCGACAAAACTGCAGGCGGCTATGATCGCAGAGGCCAGGCCGATGAACTTCCTTTCCAGAGTCAAGCGCATGACATAAACTCACAGGGTTTGTTCCGAGGGTTCGCTTGTTGCAGCCCTCGTTGTATCGCTGTCGAGAACAGTAGATAATTAGAATATTTGACGAGAAAATCAAGAGGGAAGCAACACGCAGGAACGATCTTCGCGGATTTGGGCCTGGCGCTCCACCTTTGTGAGTCAAGTAGAAGATGTGATTGGCCGATAAGTCCTAGGATGAATTTCACCTCAAAGAGAGCATTCGTAAAACATTGAGCAAATGGTGTTCGGTCATGAGTGAGACAACGACAATCGACGTAACTGTTATTGAACAGCTCAAAGAGCTGGTTGACGACGAAGATCCCGATTTCCTGACAGATCTTTTTCAAGAATACCTCGAGGACGTCACAACCCACCTCTCGAAGCTGGTCCAATCGATCGAAGCGATGGATACGGTAACCGTGGTGAAAACGGCTCACACGCTCAAAGGCGCAAGCAGCAACCTGGGAGCCAGGCACATGGCTGAGCTTTTCACGGAGTTAGAGAAGACGGCGAAAAGGGAGGATGCGGATGGCGCCAGGAAGCTTCTGTCAGAACTGCAGAAAGAATTTGGCAACGTCCGGAAGGCCATGAGTGCTTACTTATAGCCTCTATCTGCAAGCCACAAGCGTGCAGCTTCACGCGTTCTTCTCCTGAACGACATTCTCGAAAAAATAGGATGAATTCGTTGAAAAAGGCGTACAACGCCCTTGAGGTCACGATGGAGGGAGATTTCTATGTACTCCTGGCCGTCAGGTTGGGGCCAGCCCTGGCTCTAGAGTCCCACGATATCGTCTAACTCGCCACTGTTCAGAAGTTTTTGCGCAGCCTCTTCAACGATCTTTTCGCTGGAATAGAGGCCTGCTTTGATCTTGGCCAACGCTTCATAAATCACGTGTGCCCGAGACGATGGCAGTTTGGCCAGCAACTCCTTTGAAACAGTGAACTCATCTCTGGACTTCTGAAGCTCATGGGCTTCCTGAGAAATCTGCACCTGATCGCTCTTGACACTGGTCGCCCTTTTTGACTCCTCCTTCTGGACTTTTCGATCGCGGACATCGTTAACCGGCTTGTCCGGTTTCTTAGGAGGACCGATGCCGTACAAATCTTGGATTTTCATGATTCAGCCTCCATCTTGATGCGCTCATTAATAAATAAAATCCACAATCTGTTTATGTGCCATTTGCGCCATGGAACGCAAATCCTTGATTGTTCTCTTTTCCTTCGCCACCTCGGCGAGTGAACGAGCCGTTCGGTTGATTTTTGTCTGAAGGACCTCCGTATTTCTTGCGTCTAATGATATTATCGACTGGATTATCGCTTTGATGCCCGAAATCGTTGCGCTGTTTTCCCTGCCAAGCTTTGCCCGCTCCAACCTGACCTGCAAGTCTTCCGCATTCATCGTTTGCAGCACATCCTGACGATAGCTCAGCTTGTCCAGCACTTGCTCCCACTCCTCTTCATATAGAAGCTTGTTGATTTCCACTGTGGCATCTCGTAACTGCTGAAGTTTTCGAAAAGTCGAATCCATTACAACCTCAATGATGAAGATAGACTCGAAAAAGCCGCTTGTTGTCCACCGATCAGTTGTGCGGTCTCCTGCATCTTTGAAAGTTGCCGCCGAAGCTGCGCCTCCCGTCTTGCCAGGCGCTCATCAAAGCGGGCAAGCTGGGTATCGATGCTCGTCATCCTATCCGAGATGCTATCCTGACTATCATCGAGCACCCCGCCCACCTTGATGAAGTCATTCAGAAAGTTCTTGATCTGAACTGCAATTCCACTGGTGGAATTGAACAAGTCCGAGACTTGCGATGACCCGGCCGCCAGGGCGCTCTCGAACTTGGTCGAATCCGTAAAGCTCAAGGTGCCATCCGAGGCGGCGGTGATTCCGATCTCGAACAGGTGCTCCGGGTTGCCCGATGAGATGCCGGAGACCTTGCTCGTCATGATACTTCTGAGATTGGAGCGCAAGTAGGAGTAGGTGGACTCGCCGGCCAACACGCCACGGGTGTTGTTGTCAGGGTCGACAGCCTGCTTTTCGCGCAGATACGTAATCACATCGTTATAGGCGTCCAATAAATCTTGCAGCTCTTTTGTGACAGACTCGGTGTCCACTGAAACCTGCAGAGACTCCGTAGTGGTGGTGACGTCCTTCAGGGTCATGGTGACGCCGGTCAGGATATCGTTGATCGTATTGCTGTCCCGATAGAACGTCAATCCATCCACAACCAACTGGGAGTTCAACGTGCTGTTTGACGAGGAGGTGCCGACGCTGGTGATATAGCCGCCAGATGTGCCTGACGACTGCACACTGTTGCTTATCTCCGTTGTTGAAAGCAGGGAGTTGGCCGAGTCCGTCATGACCATGCGATAGGTGTAGCCGGATTGACCGCTCTTGAAAACAAGCCGAGTGGTGCTGTCCTGCTCGTGAACCACCGATGCCGTCAACTTTTCATCCGCGTCGATGGTCTTGGCCGTGACGGCGGTGCTCATGGCATTGTTGATGGCAAGTGCAATGTCACTGAGGATATCATCATTGTTTGTGCTGGAAGAGTTGATCGTCACCGAAATGGTTTCGCGGTTGGTGCTATCCGAAGTCGTGGGGTGCCCGACTTCTATCTGGAATGTTTGCGAGCCATTTGTACTAAAGAACGTCTGCAGCTCTGTGCCGGTCTTCGTATATTGCTTCGAAACCCGTGTATCAGAGCTGGCCAGACGGCTGACCGAAACATCGTGGCTGCCGGCCAGGGCCGTCGAACTTGCGGTGGCGGTAATTTTGTCCTTGTCACTGGTGGAAACGGTCTTGGTGGCAAAATAATCTGTCAGCACATCCGTCAATCTTTTCGCCAGTGAATTCAAAGAGGATAGTTTTGAATCCAGGTCAGAGAGGACCTGGTTGCGCGTGCTGAGCGTGTCCTTCTTATCCTCCAGCCGGAACCGCGGTTGGGACTCAATCTGCAATGTCGCCTGAATCAACTGCTCGATGCTGGAATTGCCCTGTGTGAAAATGTCAATACCCATCTTTATGACTCCTCAGTGCTGCGTTGGTTGAGAAGTACCTTCCGGTGCTGGCAGTATCTTTTCCCATGTCGAACGTAACCCAATCAGAATATCCAGAACCTCACAAAACCTGTCTTCTTCGAGAACTCTGAGTGAGAATTCGTATAAATCATAGAACGATTTTGCAATTTCGTAGTAGTCGAAGTTCAGTGCCGCGGTCAACTCATGGAGTACCTTCCTGACTTTTTCCTTGTCCCCGGCGTGGCAGGCAGCGATTCCCAAATCGTACAGTTTTAGGATGATGATCTCTGGCTTCGAACATTCCACAAGCGATTCCATTACCTGACCTTCTGATTGTTGATTTACCAACTGCATTACGAAGTCACCCGTCCTCTAGTTCTCGAGATCCCGACATCCCAGAACGGCAGATTCCCAGACATCGCGCAGCCCTTCGAATATCATCAGCGCATTTTCGAATTTTTGAGAATGCACCTGGTCTAACGCGAAACGATACAACTGAAAAAAGGTCAAGGCTATCTCCTTATGATCGAAATTCAGCGCCGCGATCAACTCAACCAAAACCCTGGCTGCGCCCGTCCTGTCCCTTGCGCGGCACCTCTTGACACCGAGGTCAAAGAGCATCAGAATCAATTTTTCGGGGCTCGCGGTCTTGAGCTGCTGTCTCAAATACGGATTCCTGGTGCCCTGATGGTCGGCAAGCTGTATAGCCATGGTCGAATCTCCCTTACGAGAACGAGTCTTCGGTTTATCTTGGTTTAATTATCGACGACGGAACTTGCCACTTGCCACTGTTTGTCTCTTTTTTTTGAGTTTTTTTCGGGTGTTTTCATTCGGACCGCTCTCAGCAGGACAAGACTGATGTCGGGCGAATTCAACTCACATCACGGGTCAATATCTTGCGGCGAGGAGGATTTTGTTGATTTGTACAAGGCGAGCACCGGCGCCGGGGGCGTGTACAGTGCCTCGTTGATTACCGTGATGGCGATCAACCTCACCATCATATTTGGTTTGATGCGCACCTTTTCCCTCAAAGCTCAGGACCGGGCAATTCGTGCCGAGGAGAATCTGCGCCACTTTGTCATGAACGCAAACGTTTTGACGAGAAGTTGACCATGCGGCAAATCATTGGCTTACGTTTTGCATCTGACGCCGAGTTTTTGGTCATGGAAAAGCGCGCTGTGGCTGAGAACTTGTCTGAGGACGATATCAAGAAAGCCGTCAAGACCTGGAGAGCCGATACGTACCGGGTTTGAACAACGGTGGCCTGCGCCGCTCACGCAGGGGTCTCGGACGAAAGCCCCTATTTCAACTTCAGGCCCGGCCACTCCCGGATCGGCGTGGTCGACTTGACGATATGCATTCCGGCAGCGGCAAACCGCTCAAATGCCTGGTCAGCCGTTTCCGTGTAGTCGATGACTTCGGGAATGACGACGGACGACATACAGTCCTCGAGCAGGTAAACTCTCTGTGCCAATCTGATGTCTGACATTTGAATCGATTTGAGCAAATCGTCGATGGTCCAGGCAATGCAGTGGCTTTTGGCCTGGCCGGCGATGATGACCGCGTCAAATTGCAGCAGCTTTTGGACAAACGCGGTGTTGCGATGCGCTATGGTGCTCCCCTCGTGGTCGTCGACGACCTCCGGGCTCAACACCGAGTAGTTCTCTGTCAATGGGTTGTTGCCCTTGATCTGATAATCCGGTTGGGCATAGCGGGCGATGCTGTGAAAAAAGATCGCCTCTTCCACGGCAGAGACCACCGCATGTCCGATTCCGCCCAGCATCGCATGATAGGGCCAGATGGTCAAATCGTACTTGCCGCCCTGGTGCAATTTTTGAACATAATGTTCAAGCAACCTCTGGCCATATTTTTTGTCGACATCCAAGCTTTGAGAAAGCTCGGGGTTGAATCGCCACCTGCCCTCCTGAACATCCTCGACAGAAACCAGAGTGAAGGGCGGAGGGTGCTCGCCGTTCTTGTCTACCAAAAAGATGCTGTGGAAAATCTGAAGCGCCTGATGCGTGTCCAGTGTGGGGCACATCTCTGAAATGCAGTCGAGGTTTCGATAGATGAACTCACATAGGCGGCGATTATCCTCAACCGCACCGATTCCAGACCGGCCGCCAACAAACAATTCATACCCGGGGATACAAAAGGTGTTCTGAACATCTACCAGCATCAAACAGATACGCATTCTGTCTTGTGCTGCGGGTTTGATCTTGAATTGATTCCGACAGACCGCGGCTTCCGCGGCGCGTGTCTGGTAAGGAACTTTCCAGACCTCCCCGACTCGCTGGGGATCGAAATAGGGTGGAATGGGTAGTGCTTTTTTCATGTCTCTATTCCGCCTGCCCAATACTGGAGGTCAGAAAAAAACACCGTTACAAACGGTGTTGCATCTGAGCCTTGATTTCGTAAGAGTCCCCACAACCCAGATGCATCGGGGTTGCTTCAAATGACGGAAACGTTCAGGCGGAGCGTAAGAATCAGCGAGCGAAGCGAGCGTATTTTTACCTCACGCCAGCAAGCTGCAAAAATACGCCCCGACTTTCATTATTACATTTTACAGCAAGGAATATCGGGGCTGATTTTTGCACTCCATCCCCAACAACCGTTTCCTGAAAGTTCACCTTTTCACGCGCTCTGAGGAGAGTGGGTCTCACGCGCCACAACGTAAGCCGGGAGAAGGTGGGAGGTTCCGGCATTCGCCGGAAGGCCATTATTTTGCCTCCACTCGCTTGCAAAATTTCTCCCAGGCTGCAATCGTGAGGTCGGTGAGTTCCGTGCAGCTTTCTATGATTTCTGCTTCATAATGGTCCAGGAATCGAATTTGCTCACGCCGGAGTTGAACGTCCAACGGTGCGGCGATCTGATTGGTGTGTCCTCTCCCGAGCTGTACGCCGACATCGAAAGCAATTTCTGCCATCTCCTCAAGGGAGTGAAAGGATTCCTCTATTTCTATCTCTCTATAATTGTCCACCCAGGAATGCACCCAGAAACTCATGTCGTCTAACCACAGGTAGCCCAGAAATCTGTAGGGCTCATAAGCGATGCGTGCCTGCCCAATGAGCACCCGAAAAGGATCGTTCTTTTGTGAAATGGTAATGCAGTCGATGGCACTCAAGTCCCGTACTTGCTTGACCTCCAGGACAACATCATCGAGCGCATCGTTGCTTTCCCCTTCGATGCGCACCAGGAATTTGCGGTCGCGCGCACTGCCGATACCGAGTTTGAGATAGCCAACCTGCTTTATCCCGAAGAAATCCGCCGCGAGGTTCGGTTTGTCCAGGCGAATCGTCTCGATGTAGGGTTGCATGGCCGCCACCAGGTTCTCCTGCTCAGCATCTGGCATGGGTTCCATAATGGATTGCACCCAGGCGAAGTATTTTTCCCGGTTGAATTTGAATCTGGTCTTAATGCGCGCAACCAATGAAGGAATCGGCGCCTCGGTTGCCGGATCCATCAGAGCGGCACGATATCCCCGGAGGAACGTTCCATACAGTTGCTCGGCGTGCTCGCACCAGCCGTTTTCCCGGCAAGCCAGATGGAGTGAAACGCCAAAGCGCATCAAATCGATCACGGCCGGTCCGCTCGATGAATCATCGAAGTCGGTCAGTCCACGACCCAGATCGGTAATGGCATATTGCTCGATGTGAGCATCGCCGTGCAGGTTGAAAGCAGGCGTGCCGCGCAACAGGGGGCCGGACCGACGGCAGATTTCCTGGCTGAACGGAATGTTGATAAAGCGAAAATACCCGTGTGGGCTTGCCAGAATGCGTTTAAGCAACGCGGGGTTGTGGGAAAAATCGTACTGGGCGGGCTGGGAGTACAGCGGATTTGGCGCCGTGTCATCACCGGCTTGTGCAAGGGCACCCGTGCATGAAAGCAGGAAACAAAACAGGTGAACGGATGCTATCTTGCCAGCCTTCCGCATAGCCATCCTCATTCGTTAGTCGTTTTCGAAATAGAAATCAAGCGCCGTCAGGACCTGTGCACAGAAATATAGCAATGGCCTGCAACAATTGCAACCACTTTGTCCTGTGCCGGGGCAGCTATTGCAATTCGTCAATCATTCTTGCCTGCCGGCAACTGGTATGATGATTCTGATAAATCTTTGTTTTTCTGATAGTTTTACCGATTCATTAAGGTGGATTATTGCACAGGATGGCCTGCGAGAAAGGACGCTCATAAAGAATGAAAAGGTGGTTGCTCTCCTCAGTCGTGTTGATTGGGGCCTGCCTGCTGATCTTCAAGAATTTTCCTTCCGGACACTCACAACCAAACCAGGCCCAGAAGTTTGCGACCGGGAGCCCGGAGGACCCGGAAGCACGGGCCCGGTTCGAAAAGATGCGTTTGCAGGACCCGCGGACCCGGAGCATCCCGCCTGGAATTCGCGCAGCGGAATTGCGATTTGTCAGGACCCTCCCGAAAACAGGGTCTGTCGCCCTCGACCCGGGAGGTGGACATTCTCATAGCCGACCGTTGAGATGGCAGCAGCGTGGCCCGTCCAATATTAGCGGACGAACGCGCGCCCTCGCCTATGATGTTTCCAATCCAAACATCATCCTGGCCGGGGGAGTCACCGGCGGCATGTGGCGTTCCCTCGATGGCGGCCAGAGCTGGGTGCGGACAACCGGTGCTCAGCAACACCCTTCGGTCACCGCTCTGGTTCAGGATGTCCGTCCGGGCAAGACAAATGTCTGGTATGTTGGCAGCGGAGAACGCAAAGGCAACAGCGCCAGCGCTGGCGGTGCTCTTTTCATGGGCGACGGCATTTTCAAATCAACAGACGGCGGTGCCTCCTGGCGCTTGCTGCCGGCCACGGCTTCGGGTCAGCCGCAGAGATTCGATAACTTCTTCGACTATGTCTGGAATCTGGCCACCGATGCTTCGAATCTCCAGCAAGACGAAGTTTACGTGGCCACTCATAACACCATCCGGCGCAGCCTGGACGGCGGCGCGACATGGCAAATCGTTCTGGGCGACCGCTCTCTGACGAGCCACTATGCCGACGTCGCCGTGACCTCTACCGGAGTCGTTTACGCAGCCTTCGGCAGCGGCGGGTCGACAAAAGGCCTCTGGCGTTCCACGGATGGCGCGCCGCAAAACTGGACTGAAATTACGCCCGCCGGCTGGTCGGCGGCCTACAATCGCATCGTCATGGGCATTGCGCCCTCGAACGAAGCCGTCGTTTATTTTCTGGTGGAAACACCGTGGGATGGTGCGCTGAAACATCAGTTGTGGCGCTACACTTACCTCGGGGAGGATGGCTCCGGGGCAGGCGGCGAGTGGCTGAACCTGACCGAGAACTTGCCGGCATTCGGCTCTCCAGTCGGCAATTTTGACTCCCAAGATTCCTATGATATGCTGGTGCGCGTACACCCGCAGCAAGAAAATGTCGTCTTTCTCGGCGGCACCAATCTTTACCGCTCGAGCGATGGCTTCCTGACCAGCGAAGCCATTGCCTGGATCGGGGGATATGCTCCGGCAAACAATGTCACCTCTTACAAAGGTCACCACCCCGACCAGCACGCGCTCGCCTTCCATCCTCAGCAGCCCAACGTGATGCTTTCCGGCCACGATGGCGGCATCAGCATCACCCACGATAACCTGGCCGAAACCGTCATGTGGGACTCCCTGAATCACGGCTATGTCACGACGCAGTTCTACACCATCGCGCTGGACCCTGCCACGCCTGGCAGCGATCTTCTCATCGGCGGGATGCAGGACAACGGCACCTGGCTCAGCAAGGATTCCGATGGTGGCGTGCCCTGGACTCCGGTGTTTGCCGGCGACGGGGCTTTCTGCGCCCTGGCGCCTGGCGGCGACACCTGCTATGTTTCAGTTCAGCTCGGTACGGTTTTTCGTCTGGCCCTCGATGGTTCAGGCCACGTGCTCTCATCTGCGAATGTGACCCCTGCTGATGCAACGGGCTTCTTGTTTATCAATCCCTTTGTTCTGGATCCGCATGACGCCCACGTCATGTACCTTGCGGCCGGCAACCGTGTCTGGCGCAACCACGATCTGAGCCGCATTCCGGCATCTGAGCAAAAAACCCTGGTCAACTGGAGGCCGGTTGCAAAGATTGCAGACTCGGACGCCAGGGTGACAGCACTCGGCATCTCGCGGGAACCGGCAAACCGGCTTTACTACGGCACCAATGATGGCCGCGTCTATCGCGTCGATAACGCAGCGCGGAACCAGACAACACCAGGGTTGGTGAGCGGTGAGGACGAGCTGCCCGCAGCTTACATCAACTGCATCGCAGTCGACCCCACAGACGCAGATCGAGTGGCCGTGGTCTTTTCGAACTACAATGTGCCGAGCCTGTTCTTCTCGGCCGATGGGGGAGAAACCTGGCAGCAGGTCAGCGGCAATCTGGAGGAATTCCCGGATGGTTCTGGCAGCGGGCCGTCAACGCGGTGGATGGCAATTGTGCCACAGGGGAACGCGACGCATTATTTTGTCGGCACCAGCACCGGGCTGTATTCCACGACATCCCTCGATGGCCCGGCCACAGTCTGGATTCAGGAGGGGGCGACCACCATTGGCAACGCCGTGGTAGCCATGGTCGCTGCCCGTCTCCCGGACGGCCTGGTGGTGGCCGCGACTCATGGACGCGGGGTGTTCGCTGCGCGGCTCGCTGCGCGCACAAATGTTGAATTCACTTCGTTTGAGGCAGAGCTTCTCCCCGGCACGTTCGACGTAAGGCTCGCCTGGCGAACGGCGGCTGAGCTGAACACGGCCGGCTTTGAAATCGAAAGACGAGAAGACAACCAGGAGGCCTGGGCGACGATTGGATTTGTGCCGGGAACCGGCACGGTTGCCGGCGGCGAATATGTGTTCGTCGATGACGTCACCTCTCTGATTGCAAGGAACGTGGCCGAGGTTTCGTATCGGTTGAAACATGTTAGCCAGGACGGGACCGCAGAGCTCTCGCACGAGATCGTGGTGCCGGTGGAGGTGGTGCCGGTCGCGCTGGTTGATTTCAGCGGCGATCTGCAAAACGAGAGCCTCACGGTGCGGCTGGAATGGCACACGGCACTGGAGGTGCAAAGCAAACGGTTTCTCATCGAAAGAAGGGGCGGCTCCGGCAACGACGAGTGGCATGAAATCGGCGTCCGCGCCGGCCAGGGCACCACCGATGAACCAAGCCACTACTTGTTTGCTGAAAATGTCGCAGGACTGCATGAATCGGGAGTCAAAACCCTCACCTACCGTCTGATGCACGAAACCTCGGACGGGCGCGCAAGTGTCCTTGGAGCGGTGGAAATTGACCTGCCCGCTCCGCCATCAAGATTTGCCCTGCAGCAGAATTATCCCAATCCGTTCAACCCAACCACCCGCTTCGTCTATGAACTGCCAGCTCCTGGCCACGTGAAACTCGAAATCTACAACCTGCTCGGCCAGAGCGTGGCCATCCTCGTCAATGAAGAACAAAGCCGTGGGCGCCACACGTTGGTCTGGGATGCGTCTCAAAGTGGGCTGGCATCAGGGGTGTATTTTTATAGAATTGAAGTGACCGCGGTCGATGGCCGTCAAAAGAAGAGGACGGACATCAGGAAGTTGGTGTTTGCGAAGTAAGTGAAGTAATGTTCTTACCAGATAACGTTAACTTGTCGATACCCTTGGACCTTTCTGTCTTTACTTACCAAGCTCACACCATGGTGTAGGCATGTGGCAACGATCATGCAATCAGCGGGATCGCCGGCGAAATTGCCTGGTAGTCGCGTTGACGACACGATAATTTTGGGCGTGAGTTGCAGTAATCTCAACTTCGGGCGCGCCAGCGCTTGTTCAATCCAATCTTGAACATCTATCATGAACCCGATTCGTTGTTTGGCAACGAGCATCGCCACTTCCCAGCAAGAGATGACGCTGACTCCGACAGAATCATCATGACTGATGATCTCGTGTGCTCTTGAAGATAACCTTTCGTCTTCGTTTACCCACCATATCCAGGCATGTGTGTCAAGCAAAATCATCGCTGAGCTTCCCATTCTACATTAATTGCAGAGACGATATCATCCTGAAAGATAATACAGCCCTTAAGCGGATTTTCTTCAGTCTCTCTCGAGTCGGAATAGGGAACGACACGAGCAACAGGTTTGCCATACTTCGTCACAACTATCGATTGTTGAGTTCTTGCTACTTCGTCGAGCAAGGACAAGCAATGGGTCTTGAATTTTCCAGCAGGAATTTGTTTCATTTCTATTCCTCACGATATGACCATTAAGTTTGACTATGGTTAGAATAAAATATAAGAATGGTCCACATGAGATGCAAGAGTTTTGTAGCTATCTTGAATGTCCGGGTTAAGAGTTTCGTAAGCTATCCTCGACCTCTCTGGTCCTGTTGTAACTGAACACAAAACCGCCTCAATCTGGACTCATCCAGCCGCCCTGCCACACGCACACCACTACAAACATCCAAACCGAACGGTCCGACTTGCTCCACCGCTTTGCGAACATTTTCCGGGTTCAGGCCGCCGGCCAGATAAGTGGGGACTTCGACCCGCTCGCGAATCTGCCTGCTCAAAGACCAATCGTGCGTCCGCCCGGTGCCGCCGAGCTTCTTGACTTTTGAAACCGGATCGCCGGAATCCAACAAAATCGTGTCCACGTGCGGCGCCACAGCCAGCGCTTCTGCAACCGATGCTTCGCCGGTAACATGGACCACCTGCACAATGCCGATGCCCGGCAGAGCGGCCCTCAGCTCTTGCTGCCTGCCCTTCTCCAGGCGGTCGACGAGCTGGATCGTGTTTGTACGGCATCTGTGGTGCTGGGCGATGATCGCATCGACATCTTGCTTGCTGGTCAGAAGAAAGGTCGCGACTCCTGGTGGCACGGCGGCGGCGATTTCGGCAATCTCTTCTTCTGAAATCACACCGGGACCGCTGGGCATGGCAGAAACAAGCCCGAGGGCGCTTGCGCCGTATTTGATAGCCAGCCAGGCCTCTTCCTGGCTTTGAATACAGCAAATCTTGACTCTGGGAGATGGCGTTGCGTGCATGAAAATAACGGCTCTATCTCGATCTGTGTGGGTAGGTACTACTTAACTCCAAATTCTAAAAAAAGCTGCCTGAACGCAAAACTCTTGCCCAAAAAAAACAAGAGTTGACTTTTCAGTTCTTAAGCTGTGTTATTCACAAGAGATTAGCAAATATTCCCATAATCGCTTGAGTATGCAATACCTTAACGGAATAAAGAGGAGTGCAACGCTTTAGCGTTGCATGAAATGCTAAAGCATTTCACTCCTTACG
Organism: bacterium; assembly: GCA_046757165.1. Classification (GTDB taxonomy): domain Bacteria; phylum Zhuqueibacterota; class Zhuqueibacteria; order Oceanimicrobiales; family Oceanimicrobiaceae; genus JBHHXT01. The sequence continues at coordinate 30,047 of JBHHXT010000042.1, forward strand.
TGTTGGCCCTTGCTGGGAGAAATTCATGAATTATTCGGGTCAAGAATATTTTGTCATGCATATCATTGTGTTTCTTGGGCACGATTTTTCGGTGACCTTCGGCGACTTCGGTGATTTTCGGTGGTCATAAGATCTCTCCCATAAGACGGCATAGAACTAAAGTGGTCCCTGTCGAGTCGAAGGATGGGCCTCGCAGCTC
>JBHHXT010000043.1:0-29723 GCA_046757165.1 bacterium
CACGGATCTGATTTTGGGTGAAAATCAAGAAATTCATGCGCCATATGATCTCCACTCCACTGACTTCGGCACATTACGTGAATTATGATTGAGTCCAATCCGTTAAATCCGTCTGATCCGTGTTCCATTTTTTGCACCCTCCAGCACCAGCCGTTTCATTTTGGCATGGGTGTTGCAATTCGGAGGGCCAACCCATTCAATTGACACTAACTTCAAAGGTGTTTGATGCGATTCAAAGAAGTGCTCGTGCTGCTCGTTTACGCTGCCGGTTTTTCTGCATGTGACACAATCAGCATTTTTGACAGCGGCGATTCGACCCGTGAGACCTCAAGTGCGTCGGCGGACAGCGTGATGCTGCGCGTTGAGATCAGTGGTGGCATTGCGGGTGTCCAGCAAGAACTGCTGGTGCACGACTCCGGCGCTGCGGTTTTTGAGGATAGCTTCCGGCCGGGAACGCGCTGGACCAGGCAGCTTTCGGTAGATGAACTCGCGCGCCTGAAGATGCTGATGCAACAAAGCGGCTTTTTTGATCTGGACAGCGCCTACGTAAACCATCAGGTTGCGGACGCGTTTATTTACACCATCTTCTACCGGGATAACGAAAAGAGCCATACGGTGGTGACCGATGACGTGAGCGCCCCGGCAAATCTGCACAACATCGTTGCTGGCCTGGTACAAGTGGTCGAGGCCACGCGCAACAACGGCCTGGATTTATCTTTGCGCCTCAGTCGCTCTGAAATGCGCAGCGGCGAAAGTGTTGAGATGACGTTGCTCGTGACCAACAAATCCGAGGCCCCCCTCACGCTCAGGTTCCGGGACGGGCAGATTTTCGATTTCAGCGCCATCGTCGCTCCCCCCGCAGCAGAGCAGGTGGTTTGGAACTGGGCACACGACAAGGTTTTCACCGAAGCCCTCTGGGAGATGGCGTTGGCTCCGGGTGAAAGAAAGTCTTACGCTGTAACCTGGCAGGGGAATGATAACGCTGGCGTGGCGGTCACGGGCCAGTTTGTCATCAGGGCGGACCTGGTCTCTGTGCCAGGCGGCTCGCCGGAGCAGAAAGGGCTGGTCATTGGCGAGTGAACCTGCTTCACAGGAGAAAAGAAGTCTGCTTAGCCCAGCAGAGCCGCTGCCAAATAATTTAGCCACCAATCTACACGAATTGACACGAATAGAATGAGCTGTGAAGGTTTTGAACATCTATGGAGAGGACAGATGAGATGGACAGGTTTTGGCTTTGCTTTGTTTTTACTATCCATGTTAGGCGGCGCGTGTGATGAGCGCAGGGTCCTTGACTTCAAGGACAGTCAGGAGGCGGCAGCGCTGCAGATTAGCCACTACGAATTCGAGCAGAGAGTGCTCTGCTTCTGCGCACCCCCTGCGGGCCAGTTTCACAAGCTGACGGTGAGCGATGACCGGCTCGTCCTGGTCGATGACAGGGAGCCAACGGAGGCCGAGGTGCACACCTTCAAGACGATTTCGCAGTTGTTCGAGTTTGTCGAATCGATCGACCCGGATAGTGTGGCGGTCCTTCGTGTCGAATATGATGAAACGTACGGCTTTCCAAGCGACATCTACGTTGATTATGACAGCCGAATCGTGGATGAAGAAATCAGATATGAGAGCAAGAATTTCAAGGAGCTGTGAGGCGCCTTCGCCCCGAAGAAAATCCGAATATCCAAATCCGAAATCCGAACCCAATACGAATGCTCAAAGACAGAATTCAAAAGGATTTTGAACATCGGTCAGGCGCCCGGATGATTCGAATTTCGCGTTTAGAATTTATTTCGGATATTTCGGATTTCGATATTCGAGTTTAGAATTTAGGTGCCTCGTGGCGTCTTTGTGTGAGACTTTCAGCACAACGTCAATAAACTTTGGACACCACCACCAATTTGTCAGGAGGGAAAAATGGTTCTGAAACGTTTAATTGTTTTCACGGCCCTGCTCATGTTGCCGGCTCAGGGCTTCGCACAAAACGGCGGGCGCTGGCAGGTGATGGCAGTCGGCGGCGTTTTCTCACCCGCGGAGGACGAAATTCAGAACATCTACGGCGATGGCGTCGCCGGGGAGTTCGCCCTGGCGCTGCCGCTGGGGGCCAGCGGCCGGCTGAAACTCGGCCTCGACCGCTTCCAGCGTGACGGCGACCCGTTTTACAAAGCGGACGACTTCAACGCCGGCAACGCCGCCGACCTCTCCTTGACCGGCATCTCGCTTGCGCTGCAGTCCCATGCTTTGACGCGAAGCTTTCCCCGGCTTTATTTCGGGGCCGGTATCGATTATGTTTTTGGCAGGGAGGAGATCGCCGGGCAAAAGGCAAGCACCGGAGGGGCCATCGGGGCGCATGTTGCCGTCATGCCTGAGATTCGCCTCAACAGCCGGCTTTCGCTGCTCGCCGAGGCACGCTACCGCTTTCTGGAAATGACCTTCAAAAACGGCCGGGACCGCTACCGGTTTGACCTTTCGGGCGCCAGCCTGCTTTTGGGTCTGGGCTATAGGTTTGGTCAATGAGTCTGAGGCGGCGAAGTCGTAGAATGAAAAAATCAAACATGAAAATGGAAAATGACAAATGAGATCGGAGGATTTGACCATGAACAGGCTTATCACCATCCTTGCCCTCTGGAGTGCGCTCTTTTTGATGGTCGCGGTTGACTATGACAGCGGGGAAAGCTACTGCGTCCTCTTCCCGCAAAACGGGCGGGATATTTTCGGCGTGGCACAGCGAACCATTTTGGTCGTGGGCGATGACGAGGTCGCGCTTATCCCGCAAGTGCATTTCGAGGGCGATGCGCGCGATTTTGGCATTCTGGTGCCGGTACCGGCAGAGCCGAGATTATCCATGGTTGGGGCCAACATTTTCAGCGAAGCAAGCTTCATGACCCAGCCGCTGGTCAGACAAAGCAGCTCCGGGTGTGGCTGCGATGATGACAATATAGCAGGCTCGAGGTTCATCCTTAATGCAGCCGATGATCGCTCCCTGGTGACGGAGGATGAAAGCGGGGTGACGGTCATCTATGAGGACATCGTCGGCATGTTTCAGGCCGCCGTCCTGCAAGCCACCAACGCGCAGGACTTGACGGAGTGGCTCAATACGAACGGATACTGGTTCAACCCGGATGACACCGAGATTCTCGACGGCTATGTGGCAGACGACTGGTTCTTTGTCGCCATGAAGTTCGACACCACGCAGGTGCCGCAGAACATCGACCGGTGGTGGAACGCGACCACCTCGCCGGCGAAAATCACCTTTGACTACTCGCAAAGCTCTCTGACCTATCCCCTGAAGATTTCAGCGATCAGCACCAACGAGCGTACCGAAGTGTTGGTTTATACCATCAGCAAAAACCCGATGCGTTTCCCCGGCGCCGAGGTAGAATATGCGAACCAATTCGACGTGGAGGAAGTCGAGGCGGCTTCGTTTCAGTACCCAACGCTCGCCAGCTTCATCGCACCCGGCGCCTTCGTCACCAAGCTGCGCCGGACTTTTGCCAAATCCGAGATGCAGGCCGACATTCAGATCTCGGTAACCGATGACAGACGGGAATTCAGGGATATTTTGTATGTCAACAATGGCAGCATGGGCGTCTGGGGCGCGCTGCTGTTCGCCGTGGCGATTTATTGCCGGCGCAGGAAAACGGCATGAACGCCTGACAAGAAATCGAGCCTGAAGATGTCGAGTCACTTGCGGCTCACTCATCGCTTATTCGTAACCGTTCACTTGTTTATTCGGGCCAATTCGTGTTAATTCGTGGCTCAATAGATTATGGAGTCCCAACCTAAAGGAGATTCGAACATGAAACCCATGATGATGGCCTTGATAGCTGTTGCCCATTTGCTGCTTCTGTCATGCAGCAGCAATCCTGTTTCTCCGGTGCATCGCGAGCTGACGGAGCTCGAAAAAAGGCTGGTGCAGTCCGACAACACGTTTGGCTTCGAGCTGTTCAGAGAAATCAACCGGACCGAGCCGGGCAAGAACATCTTCATTTCTCCGCTCAGTGTCTCCATGGCGCTCGGCATGACTCTAAACGGGGCTGCAGGCGAAACCCGGCAAGCGATGGTAGACCTCCTGGGGTTTGACGGCTTGAGCGAAGAGGAAATCAACCAGACGTACAAGAGCCTGCTCGACCTGTTGATTCAACTCGATCCCACAGTCGTCTTTCAGATCGCGAACTCCATCTGGTATGATCAGGCGTTTGTCTTTGAACAGCCGTTTATCGACCGCAACCGGCAGTTCTTTGACGCGGAAATACAGGGGCTGGATTTCAGGGACCCGGCAGCGGTTGACATCATCAACGGGTGGGTGAGCCAGCACACAGCCGGCAAAATCGAAAAGATCATCGAGCAGATCGATCCGGAGGTTATCATGTTTCTGCTCAACGCCATCTATTTCAAAGGTGGCTGGACAACAGAATTTGACCCCGAAAACACACAAAATGATCTCTTCAATCTGCCGGACGGGAGCCAAAAGTCCATCGAAATGATGAACCGGTCAGACACCCTGCAGTACTTCGAAAGCGATCTCTTTCAGGCGGTGGATTTGCCCTATGGTGAAGAGGCGTTCAGCATGACCTTGCTGCTGCCCAAACCCGGGGTCGCCATCGACTCGCTGATCTCGAATTTCTCGACCAGGAATTGGGCTGACTGGAGCGCGAGCTTCAGCACACAAAATGTCATTCTCGGGCTGCCGAAGTTCAAACTGGAATGTGAGATGAGCCTGAACCAGGTGCTGTCCACGCTGGGCATGTCCGTGGCATTCATCCCGCACCAGGCCGATTTCAGCAAAATGTACACCGGCCGCGATGATCTGTACATCGACGAGGTGAAACATAAAACCTTCATCGAAGTGAATGAAGAAGGCACGGAAGCCGCGGCCGTGACCTCGGTCGGCATCGGGGTCACCTCCGTCCCGTTGAGCGTCACGATGCGACTCGACCGCCCCTTTGTGTTCATGATACACGAGCACCAGTCACAGACCATCCTCTTCGTCGGCAAACTCGTCGATCCGCAATAAAGCGAGATAAAGAGGAGTGCAACGCTTTGGCGTTGCATGAAATGCTAAAGCATTTCACTCCTTACGTGTTGGCCCTTGTTAGGCAAGATTCATGAATTATCGAGGTAAAACAATAAAACAGGTCAAGTTCGATGAAATCCTTGCTTTCCCTTCTCTCCCTCTGGCCCCTCTTTTTCCTGGCCTGCGAAAATCCCGTGCAGCCAACCGACCCACCAGCCCGAGCCGCGCAGTCACACAGCGGTGATTTGGGAGTGACGTTTTTTCTGGCGGACTCGAGCGGCAACGAGCAAACCACATTTGGCTTCCGGCAGGACATCTCTTTTCATTACGCCATTGCCAACGAAAGCGGTCAGAGGCTTCCGTATACCGTACCCGACACCGGCCCGATTGTGCTGAATGTGCATGAATATCCTGAGCACCCTCCGGCAAGGATTCTTCAGGCGAAGTACTGTTTTGGCGGGTAACAATTCAGGTAGATAGGCGTTCACTATCTTAATCCCTATAAACCCGATAGTGAGATACACAGTTAATCGTCTCAAAAGGAAACCCAATAGCCTACAAGATAGAAACTTACCCATACCTACTGATAGGGAAACCGAGATTCTTAAATATCTTTGGATTGAAAAGGAAGCAACTTCGAGGGAGATTTATATCAAAACAATCATCGAAAACACCTGGAAGAGAAATTATATCGTTTGTTTGAGAGGAACCAACCCGTATTTTGATTGTCTGCACTGCCGCCCTCAAATTCATCGCCTTCTGACAATTTTTCAGGACGGAGAACAATTTTAACAATGGCAACATATCATTTGCTTCAGCCGACCGATAGCGTCTGCTTTTTGAGCAACTTTCGTGGTTTTTTCAAAGTTCATTTCCATTAGGCAGAACACGCCAGCGATGATCGCCGCGGCAATTGCGAGGGCTGCGCCAAATTCACCGGTGATGACCTTGGTGGTGCCAGTGTCTGTAGTCATTCGGTCAAACACGCCCTGAATGTAAAGGTTGTGACTGGCATGCAAAAACATCGCGGTCCAGACGCTGCCCCTGGTATTTTAGCCCACATTTTAGATTAAGAAACCGTAAGATCGGACGCAAGCAGAAACGGGCCTGTTGAAAAGAAGTGTTGTTCACAAATCAAAATTTAGGAAAGTCAAAAAAAATAGTTGTATTTGACTAATTTATTTATTAAGTTCGCTAAAACCAAGTTGAAAGGGAATCTGAATGATAACACAGGCCATTCAGGATTATTTGAAGGTCATCTACAAGCTGGGGCGGGACGACAACCCGGTCAACACGAATGCCATTGCCGACCGGATGGAGGTGTCACAAGCTTCTGTCACCGGGATGGTCAAGAAGCTATCGGAGCTGAAGCTGATCCGGTATAAGCCTTACTATGGCGTCGAGCTCACGCAAGCGGGTCGCAAGATCGCGCTGGAGACGATTCGGCACCACAGGCTTCTGGAGCTCTATTTGGCGCAGGCGCTCGGCTACTCGTGGGACCGGGTGCATGAAGAGGCGGAGAAGCTCGAGCACCATATCTCGGAGGAGTTTGAGGACAGGATGGCTGAATTTCTCGGCGATCCGGCATTTGACCCACATGGCGCACCCATTCCAAGCAAGGATGGCAAGATCGTCGAGCGTGAGCTTGTGCTGCTGACCAGCGCTGACGTCGGTCAAACCGTCAAGGTGAAGCAGGTGAGCGATGGTGACCCGGAAATGTTGCGCTATCTGGCGGCAATCGGCATTCTCCCTGGAATCGAGCTGGACATCCTGGAGAAAGCGCCATTTGGGGGGCCACTGCATGTCCGCATCGGTGAGGCGGAGCATCATTTAGGGGAAGGATTAACGAGTCAGATTTATATTTCGACGCTGTGATTTGCGCGCAATGGCAGAGGAAGCCATATCCCTGGAGGTGATTGAATTGGCACATCCTTTTGTTTTTCTTTTGATAGCAGCCTTGACAGGTGGCATTTTCCTGCGGCTTTTTTGGACGGATAGAGGTTTGTTTTGGAGATGGAAGCGCGGGCTGGCGAGCACACGGCGGGTGTTGATGGAGGATGCTTTGAAGCATCTTTATGACCAGGAATATCATGGGATTATCTGTACCTTACAAAGCCTTGCAGGCGCGTTGGCCATCGCCGGCGACGAAGCCGCGAATCTGATGGTGCGATTGCAGTCTCTGGGCCTGGTCAAAGCTCAGCATGACGGCTTCGAGCTCACGCTGGAAGGCCGGAAAGAGGCGCTCCGCATGATCCGTATCCACCGTTTGTGGGAAAAGTATCTGGCCGATGAAACCGGACTTGCAGAAACCGAGTGGCACAAGCGGGCGGAGAAACTGGAGCACGGCACGACGGAAGAGGAAATCCGGGCGCTTGCGGCCTCCACGGGCAATCCTACCTACGACCCCCACGGCGATCCCATTCCGACGGCCTCTGGCAAACTCCCGCCAAAGAAAGGAGAGCCTCTCACGGACCTGGATCCTGACGACATGGCGCGTATCATTCACATCGAAGACGAGCCCGCCACGGTCTACGCACAATTGGTGGCCGAAGGTCTGTATCCGGGCATGATGATTCGGATGCTGGAGAAATCGCCGCGGCGGTTGCAGTTTATCGCCGATGGTGAAGAAATCATTCTGGCTCCCGTGGTCGCAGCCAATTTGACCGTGGAACGTCTCCCCGGAGGCGAGAAAATGCGGGGCCCGTTCGACACGCTCCTTTCGCTGCATGTGGGAGAAAAAGGAGAAGTCATCTCACTCTCGGCCAACTGCCGTGGTCAGCAGCGGCGGAGAATGATGGACCTGGGCATCCTTCCCGGTACGATTATCTCGATGGAAATGCACAGCGCCAGCGGTGACCCGACCGCCTACAATATTCGTGGCGCCACAATTGCGCTCAGAAAAAGTCAAGCGGAAATGGTCCACATCAAGCGGATCAAGGAGGCAGCCTAGGATGAATACCAGGATCGATGCCGCAGGAGCGTGTCTGACCTGTCCGGCGCACCACGTGGCAAACCTGAAAAAGCTGGGTGTGAACATGGAATCGTGGGACTATGTGCTGGCGCTGGCAGGCAATCCGAATACCGGCAAGAGCACCGTGTTCAATGCTTTGACCGGACTTCGGCAGCACACCGGCAACTGGCCGGGCAAGACCGTCACGCGCGCGGAAGGTGGATTCTCCTACGGCGACAACCGGTACAAAATCGTCGATCTGCCCGGCACGTACTCGCTGCTTTCAACCAGCACCGACGAGGAGGTTGCGCGAGACTTCATTCTGTTCGGCAAGCCGGATGTCACTGTCATTGTCATGGATGCGTCGCGGCTCGAGCGTAACCTCAACCTGGCCCTCCAGGTGCTCGAAATCACCGACCGCGCGGTGGTGTGTCTGAATTTGATGGATGAGGCAAAACGGCACCAGCTTCAAATCGATGTGCGCCTGCTTTCAAAAGAGCTGGGCGTGCCTGTCGTGCCGACAGCGGCCCGTCACCGGGAGGGGATTCCGGAGTTGTTGCAGGCGGTCAGCGAAGTGGCAACCGGCAGATATGTCTGCAAACCCCACCGGATTCGGAGTGGCTCGAAGAATCTGCACCTCGCTATCGACCACATGGCAAGGAAGATCGAAGCCGCTTTCCCCGCTCTAACCAATGCCCGCTGGGTTGCCCTGCGCCTGCTGGAAGGCGACACACGTATCGTGCAAGCCGTTAAGACGGGAGAGCTGGAGGAGCTCGGGCAGACCGGGGACGTGAAACGTGAGACGGCAAACGTGAGACGTGAGGCGTGAAACGTGAAACGTGAGACGTGTGACGGGGAGCGGGCAAGGTGAACGTGAATGCAAGACGACAAAGCGCTGCCGTTCTACGGTTGCTCCCACGCCTCCACCGTTTCACATTTCACGTCTGCCGTTTCACGTTTCACGCAACAACGAATGACGGAAAATGAGAAGAGCAGAACATACAACACAAGCGATCATAGATGACGCTCTTTCCCTGCGCTGGGAAATTGGTGAAAACCTGCACGACTCTGTTTTAGAGTCTATTTATGAGGACGCCGCGCGGATTTCGCAGCGCGTGGTCACCAAAGCGGATGGCAAACCACAATTCGACTGGGACCGAACCCTGGACCGCTTGATCACGAGCCGGTGGTTTGGGTTTCCGCTCATGGTGCTGCTGCTGACGGTCGTCTTCTGGATCACGATTTCGGCGGCAAATCTCCCTTCCAGGCTGTTGGCGAACTTGCTGATCGATACCTTTCATCCTGCGCTCAAGAGTCTTGCCGCGACGGCCGGTCTCGCCTGGTGGCTGGACGGCGTGCTCATCGACGGCATGTATCTCGCCATGGCCTGGGTGGTGAGCGTGATGCTGCCGCCGATGGCGATCTTCTTTCCGATGTTCACCCTGCTGGAAGATTTTGGCTACCTGCCGAGAGTGGCGTTCAACCTGGACAATCTGTTCCGCAAAGCCGGGGCGCACGGCAAGCAGGCCCTTTCGATGGCCATGGGATACGGGTGCAACGCGGCCGGCGTCATTGCCACACGCGTCATCGACAGTCCGCGCGAGCGGATCATTGCCATTATCACCAACAACTTTGCGCTTTGCAACGGCCGCTGGCCGACACAGATTCTCATCGCCTCCCTGTTCATCGGCTCTCTGGCGCCGCCGGCGCTTGCCGGCCTGGTTTCGGCCGCGGCGGTCGTCGGCATTGCCTTGCTGGGAATCCTCTTGACCTTCGTGACCTCCTGGGCGTTGTCGCGCACGTTGCTAAAAGGGGAGGTTTCTGCCTTTAGCCTGGAGCTGCCCCCTTACCGGCCGCCAAGATTCTTGCAGACGCTCTACACCTCCCTCATCGACCGTACGCTCACGGTGCTCTGGCGGGCCGTGGTTTTTGCTGTGCCTGCGGGCGCCGCCATCTGGCTGATGAGCAACATCGAGGTTTCAGGATTGAGCCTGGCCGAGCACGTGATCGATTTCTTTGATCCGTTCGCTCTTGTGCTCGGCCTCAACGGCGTCATCTTGCTGGCGTATGTGATCGCCATACCGGCCAACGAGATCGTCATCCCAACCATTCTCATGTTGACGGTTCTGAGCGCAAAGATCGCCGGCATCGGAGAGGGGGTAGGCGTGATGTTCGAGCTCGACGACCTGGACGCGACCATGAACGTCTTCCAGGCGGGTGGCTGGACCCTGCTGACAGCGGTGAATCTGATGTTGTTCAGCCTGCTGCACAACCCCTGTTCGACAACGATCTATACCATCTACAAAGAAACCGGCAGCGCAAAGTGGACGACGATTTCCTCGCTGCTGCCCATCGGCATGGGACTCGCTGTTTGTTTTCTGGTCACTCGAGTCTGGCAGGTGTTTAGCCTGTAGGTGTTTAGGCTGTTCGGCTGTAGACTCCTTCCTACAGCCTAAAAGTCTAATTTTTTTCGCAGACTTCGCTGCGAAGAAAGTCATTAGCGCTTCGCGCCGTCATTTGCCCTGCGGGCGTCATTTGGTCCTTGCTTGCTCAATGACGCCCGCAGGGCAAATGACAACAAATGACGAGCAAAGCTCAAATGACGGCCTTTTCTGAAACGATCGACCCAAAAAAATTATCGACAACACTTTGTCGATGTCTGGCGCCAAGCGCCTACAGCCCAACAGGTCCCCCCTCCATTTTTCCCTTGATTTTCAATTTGCGATAGAGTAAAATGGAATATTCTTTCCCCTGATAGACTATCATTGAACCATCCAAAGGTCAGTGTGCGAGAAACCTTGATTATTTTGGAAACACTGGAGACACTGCAAGAACGCGGTGAGCGTGCTGCCCTGGCCACCGTCGTCAGAACTTCCGGTTCGACGTACCGCAAGGAGGGCGCCAAAATGGTTATTTCCGAAAAAGGGGAGATGGTCGGATCCATCAGTGCGGGCTGCCTGGAGGCGGACGTGCGCGAAATCACACCGGAGGTCATCCGCACCGGAACACCCAGACTGTTGCGCTACGACAACACCGCGGCCGAGGATATCATCTGGGGCCTCGGACTGGGATGCAATGGCGTTGTGGAGGTGTTTGTGGAGCCGGTGTTGTAATCGAGGATTGATGATCGAGGATCGATAATTGAATCAGTTGAATCTTCAGCAAGTTCTCAGGACGGCCATTCGGGAGGAACGGCCGGTGGCGTTGGCTGTGGTGGTCAGGAATGAGACAGACAACGGCGTTCCGCTGGCGAAGAAGATGCTCATCTTCCCAGGCGGAAGGACCGAGGGAAGTCTGGGAGACAAGGTGCTCACCAAGAGCGTCATTCGAGACGCGCATGACCTGCTTGCCAAGCAGCGCTCGACAACCCGGACTTACGAGTTCGAGAGCGGCAAGAAGATCGAAGTGTACATCGAATCGATTGTGCCGCCGCCGCCGTTTGTCATCATCGGTGCCGACCCGGACGCGGTACCGATTGTAAGCCTCGCTAAACAAATGGGGTTCAAGGTGCTCCTGGTCGACCACCGGGAAGCGTTTGCCAACCCTGAGAAGTACCCGCAAGCGGATCTGACAATCGTTGTTTGCCCCGAGACCCTGGCAAACACCGTCAGAATAAATGACCGGACGTTTGTCCTGGTCAAGACGCACAATTACTTGCGGGACAAAGAAATTCTGAAAACCGTTTTGAAGTCACCGGCGGTCTACGTCGGGCAGTTGGGACCGAAGGCCAGAATGGAGGATTTGTTGCGTGATCTGGCCAAAGAGGGCGTGACGTTCAGCCAGAAAGAGCTCGACAAACTTTACGGGCCAGTTGGCCTCGACATCGGCGCGGAAAGCCCGGAGCAGATCGCGATCAGTATTCTGAGCGAGATGCTGGCGGTCAAGAACGGCCGGCTCGGGGGGCTGCTGCGGGAGCAGACGGACGCCATCCATCCAAGAAGCGAGACATGAGCCCCCCTTTTGTTTCAGCCATTTTGCTCGCCGCCGGCACGTCCAACCGCATGGGGAAAGGGAAGAAGCTCTTGCTCAGGATCGGTCAGAAGTCCCTTTTGCGGTGGTCGCTGCAGCATGTCCTGGATTGCCGGGCAAACGAGATTATCCTGGTTGTCGGCGAAGACGCTGACGAGATTGAACGTTGTGCCAACCATCCGAAGGTGCGACTCATCAGAAATCTCGACTACCGAGAGGGGATGAGCGCTTCGATTCGGGTTGGAGTCGAGGCGGTATCGCCGCACGCAGACGGGGTGCTCATTCTCCTTGCGGATCAGCCCACCCTCAGGACCGAGACCCTCGACCGTTTTCTGCAAGCCTTTGCGGAGTCCGGAAAACGCATCGTTTCTGCGCACTATGCCGGGGTGACGGGCAACCCGGTTTTGTTTCACCGCGATTTTTTTGATGACCTGACACGGCTGCAGGGCGATTTGGGCGCGCGTGCGCTGCTGGCGAAATATGCAAATGAGGTGGCAACTGTGCCGCTTTGTGAGGACGAGGCCCTGGATGTCGATACGCCGGAAGACCTGGAAAGAGCAAAAAAGATCCTGTCCCGATAAGGCCGGGTTTTTTGGTTGCACCGTGCAAAAAAGGCTTGACATTTTTTTTAGATTTGTGTAACATCCTCTCATTCTGCTTAGCGCAATTCAAGGATTTAGCCCTTTAGAATAGAGTTGAACAGCTAAGTTTTTCATCTGCGTTTCCACAATCACGCTAGACTTTTCGTTTCTTCACCAGCTTGTTTCTAACCAAAAATTCGGGAGGGAGCCTATGTCTCACACGATTAAAGTTACGGTAAACGGTGTTTCCCTCGAGGCGGAGGTCGAGCCGCGGGTTTTGCTTGTGCATCTTTTGCGGGACACCTTTCGGCTCACTGGCACGCACGTCGGGTGTGACACCAGTCAATGTGGCGCGTGTACCGTTCTGGTAGACGGCGTCGCAACCAAATCATGCACCATGTTTGCTGTGCAGGCCGACGGCCACGACGTGACGACGATCGAGGGACTCGCTCGGGATAGCGAGATGCATCCGATTCAACAGGCATTCAAGCAGGAGCACGGGCTGCAGTGTGGCTTTTGCACCCCGGGCATGATCCTCTCTGCGCACGAGCTACTCGGAAGCAATGGCAGCCCGAGCGAAGCGGAAATCCGGCATGCGCTGGAGGGCAACTATTGCCGCTGCACAGGGTACCACAACATCGTCAAAGCCGTACAGACAGCGGCGAAACAGATGTAGGGCCATGACGCGTCAGAACATATTCTAGCCACGGATTGAACCTGATAAAAACCAAATCTTATCAATGATGAACAAATCTGATTCGTGCCAATTCGTGTAATTTCGTGGCTGAATTAATGTCCAGGCTTTCGTGACTCAGCTTTTTTGCGAATTTAGAGTTCTCGATCATAAAGGAGAGAATCAAAATGGGACAATACATTGGAACTTCCGTCAAAAGAAAGGAAGATGATCGTTTTGTGGCGGGCAAAGGGCGCTACACCGATGATATCGTTTTGCCCAACATGACATACGCCCATATTCTCAGAAGCCCGCATGCCCACGCCAGAATAAAGGGTATCAAAACCGACAAGGCCAGTGCCCAACCCGGCGTGGTGGCTGTTTTTACAGGAAAAGACCTCGAGACAATTTCAGTGCCGACGGGCTGGGCAATCGGTGATAATATGAAGGAGCCCCCCCATCCTCCGCTGGCCGTCGGCAAAGTGCGGCACGTTGGCGACGGCGTGGCGGTGGTCATTGCCGAAGACCGCTACCTCGCCAGGGACGCTGCCGAGCTGGTCGAGGTGGACTACGAGGTGCTGCCGGCCGTAGCTGACGCGTCAAAAGCCCGCGAGGCGGGCGCCCCGGTGGTGCACGACGAAGCGCCGAACAACATATGTTTTACCTGGGAGCTGGGCGATAAGGCGGCGGCGGATGAGGCGCTCAGCAAAGCTCACCACGTAACCAAACTGGACTTTATCAATCAACGGCTCATCGCCAACGCCATCGAGCCCCGGTGCGCCATTGGCGATTATGACGTCGGCAAGGATGAGCTGACGCTCTATACCAGCTCGCAGAACCCGCACCTCATTCGGCTGCTGCTGTGCGCGTTTGTCCTCGGTCTTCCGGAGCACAAAGTGCGGGTCATTTCGCCGGACGTCGGGGGCGGGTTTGGCAGCAAAATCTTTCACTATCCCGAAGAGGTGATCTGTGCCTGGGCCACGCGCAAAATTGGCCGGCCCGTAAAGTGGACCGCAGAGCGCAGCGAAAGCTTCCTGAGCGATGCACACGGCCGGGACCACCACACCGTTGCCGAGATGGGATTTGACAAGGACGGCAACATGGTGGGACTGCGCGTCATCACGACCGCCAACCTGGGCGCTTATCTTTCCACGTTTGGTCCCGGCGTCCCGACCTGGCTCTATGGCACGTTGCTCACGGGTCAATACAAAACGAAGAACATTTATGTGCAGACCACGGGCGTTTTTACCAATACCACACCGGTGGACGCCTATCGGGGGGCGGGCCGCCCGGAAGCGACTTTTGTCGTCGAGCGGCTTGTCGAGACCGCCGCGCATGAGCTGAACATGGATCCGGCCGAGCTGCGCAGAAAGAATTTGATTCCGCCAGACGCGTTTCCTTACGAGACACCTGTTGTGATGACGTACGACAGCGGAAATTACGAGCCGGCGCTGGACCGGGCTTTGGAAATGGTCGGCTACCAGAAACTTCGGGAGCAACAGAAGAAAGCCCGTGCTCAGGGGGGCAAGCTCATCGGCATCGGGTTTTCCAGCTACATCGAAGCGTGCGGCATTGCGCCTTCGAAAGTTGCGGGGGCTATCGGCGCACGCGCCGGACTGTACGAGGGAGCGAGTGTGCGGGTTCATCCGACGGGAAAAGTCACGGTTTTCACCGGCTCGCATGCCCACGGCCAGGGCCACGAAACCACCTTCGCGCAGGTCGTGGCGGACGGCTTTGGTATCTCCATCGACGACGTCGATGTCGTGCACGGCGATACCGCTCAGATTCCGTTTGGCATGGGAACCTACGGCTCCCGCAGCATCGCTGTGGGTGGCAGCGCCATCTACCAGGCGGTGCAAAAGATCAAAGAGAAGGCGAAGAAGATTGCGGCACATAAACTGGAAGCATCGGAGGAGGATCTGGAATTTGCGGACGGAAACTGGACAGTAAAGGGAACGGATCGATCCGTCGCATTTGGCGACATCGCACTCACTGCTTATGTGCCGCATGATTATCCTGAAGACCTGGAGCCAGGTCTGGAGGACAACGCCTTCTGGGACCCGAAGAATTTCACCTTCCCGTTCGGCACGCACATCAGCGTGGTGGAAATCGATCCGGACACCGGCAAGGTGGATATCGTTCGCTACGTTGCGGTTGACGATGTTGGCAATGTCATCAATCCCATGATCGTGGATGGCCAGGTGCACGGCGGCATTGCCCAGGGCGTCGCCCAGGCGCTGTGGGAAGGCGCGGTCTATGACGATGGCGGCCAGCTCATCACCGGCTCCATGATGGATTATGCCCTCCCGAAGGCAGATGACCTGCCCTCTTTCGAGGTGGACCGGACGACGACCCCCTGTCCCGACAATCCGCTCGGCGTCAAAGGCGCCGGCGAAACCGGAACCATCGCGTCGACCGTTTGTATTGTCAACGCCGTGGTCGACGCACTCTCTCACCTGGGCGTGCGCGACCTCGCCATGCCGATGACGCCAGAACGGGTGTGGCGCGCCATTCACGGGCAGGGGTGAGGGAGATTGGCAAGCGTGAAGATGGAAGCTAGAAAACCTCCATTCCTTGCACGGCAAGGAGCTGGGGCTGACCGAGAAACCAACTCAGGACTTTTTCGTGGCAGAACCGGTCCGGGTGTTTGAGACAGCCCCTTCTGGGGAGCAAAGAAAGGAGACACAAGCATGATTCCGACCAGTTTTGAATATGTCAAAGCCAGCTCCGTTCAGGAGGCGATTTCCCTGCTGGAGCAACATGGCGAAGATGCAGAATTGCTCGCCGGCGGCCACAGCCTCATTCCGGCGATGAAACTGCGCCTGAATGCTCCTGCGACGTTGATCGACCTTTCCGGCATAAGCGAGCTGAGTGAAATCCGCCAAAACGGGGACCGGGTGGAGATCGGGGCGTTTGTGACCCACCGCGCAGTTGAGGGTTCCGACGTGGTGAGAAAGAGCTGCCCGGTCCTGGCCGAGGCCGCGAGCCGGATCGGCGACCCGCAGGTGCGCAATCGCGGCACCATCGGCGGCAGCCTGGCGCACGCAGACCCGGCCGCGGATTATCCGGCCCTGGTACTGGCCCTCGGTGCCGAAATCCACCTCACCGGCAAATCCGGCGACCGCACAGTTGCTGCCGACGATTTTTTTACTGGCCTGTTCGAGACCGCCCTCAGCAGCGGCGACCTCATCACCCGGGTCAGCTTTCCCGTCTTGAAGAAAGGCACGGGCGCGGCGTACGAGAAGTTTCCGCACCCGGCCTCGCGTTTTGCCGTCGTTGGCGTCGCTGCCATGGTGACCATGGATGGGGGCAAGTGTTCGGCGGCCAGAGTGGGTGTCACCGGCGCGGCAGCGTCCGCATTTCGTGCCACCGCGGTGGAAAACGCACTGGTTGGCCAGACGCTGGACGACAACACGATCTCCAGCGCCACGGCAAAGGTCGCGAACCCGGCGGACTTGCTCGGTGATTTGATCGCCTCGCCTGAGTACCGCGCGAATCTGTGCTCGGTCTTAACCCGGCGCGCGCTGCTGGCAGCGGCTGAACAGACGAAGTGATTATCCACCGAATTTCACCGAAACCACCGAGTGTCACCGAAGGATTTTTTTAGAATTGAATGAAAAACTTTCGGTGACACTCGGTGAAACTTCGGTGGGTCTGGGAGGCGAGGGGAGCAACCCAGACCCGGACTGTGCTGTTTCTACTTGGTTTTTGCCTCTAACCTGCATTATTCATGAATTGTTTGTTCGTAGTGCCGCCGTCAGGCGGCCAAAGGCTTTAAAAACAGCACGCTGACGCGTGCACTACAAACTTCAAAAAGCAGCTTTATTCAAAACTTCTATTCAGGTATTCGAGCATGATCTAACGGATCGGAACGGATTGGACTCAACGGAATGTGTCGGAGTTCAGTGCAAAGTAACTTGTGTGGCTCACGATTTTTTTGGCTTTCATCCAAGAACAAATCCGTTAAATCCGTGCTCCATTCATTTGCGGCTTCGCCGCGCGGGGAATTATGCAGGCTAATAAGAAGAAATTGGATAAGCTGGGTAGATCCTTCCCAGGAAAAGAATCCAGATGACAATTGAGAAGAACCTGAAAACCATTGAACGAATAGGCAAAGAGAGGAAAGACGAGAACTGGGAGTTCCGTAGTTTCCTGAAGCAGCTCGATATGGAAATTAATGAGATAGACGCGATTGTACATCGGATTACGGATGAAGTGAGCAGTCAAATAGACTGCACGGAATGTGGAAACTGCTGCAAACATGTGAGACCTACTTTAGATGATGATGATATATCGCGATTTGCCTCTGGCCTGAAAATATCAATTGCTGAGCTGCGGGAAGAGTATTTGGTTGAGCAGACGGAGAGTGTGTCTGACCCTGCATTCAAGGCTCTACCCTGCCCCTTTCTTGTGGACAACAGGTGCTCCAATTACGAATTCCGTCCAAAGGCATGTGCCTCTTATCCTCATTTACATAAAGATGAGTTTGTTTTTCGACTGTGGGCAGTTGTTGAGAATTGTTCGATATGCCCGATCGTTTTTAACGTCTATGAGAGGTTGAAACTCGAATTATGGCATAATGACGACAATGACTTGTTCGATCTTTCTTAAAACAGAGATGCAAGCTCTGCGTTTGGGTTGAGCAGGTCCTCAACCAAATTATCTTGCAATCATCCTTATCGCTAGTTATAGTTAGAGTCCTTTGCAGAAAACAACCATGCCATCATTCTCCTCCATCGACGATATCCAGACTGCACTCCAAAAAGAGCATTACATCACGGACCGGAGTCTATCCACCACCATTTTTCTGGCGCTGAAAATGGGCCGCCCGGTTTTTCTCGAGGGCGAGGCCGGTGTCGGCAAAACAGAGGTGGCGAAAGTCCTGACCACGATATTGAAGACCAAGCTCATCCGGCTGCAGTGCTACGAAGGGTTGGATGTGCATAGCGCGGTTTACGAGTGGAACTACGCCCGTCAGATGTTGCACATCCGCATGCTGGAAGCTGCCGGGAAACGTGATGAGAAGCAGATCTTGCACGAGATCTTCGGCAAGGAGTTCCTGATCGAGCGACCGTTGCTGCAGGCCGTGAGCGCCTCCGGTAAAGCCCCGCCGGTGCTGCTCATCGATGAGCTCGACCGCGCCGACGAAGAGTTCGAGGCCTTCTTGCTGGAGCTGCTGTCCGATTTTCAAGTGACCGTGCCTGAGATCGGCACCATCAAAGCGAAGCAGCCGCCAGTGGTCATCATCACCTCCAACCGCACGCGCGAAATCCACGACGCGCTGAAACGGCGCTGCCTCTATTTTTGGATCGATTACCCTTCTGCCGAAAAGGAGTACCAGATCGTGATGGCCAGGATACCGGACATTGCCGAGCACATCGCTCAGGAGATTGTGGCGTTCGTGCAGGAGCTGCGCACGATGGACCTGTACAAGCTTCCGGGAGTTGCAGAAACATTGGACTGGTCGACGGCGCTGGTTACCCTGTCACAGAGTGAGCTGACGCCAGGGGTTGTGGATGACACGTTGGGAACGCTGCTCAAATACCAGGATGACATCGCCAGGGTCAAAGGCCCGGAAGCAGCGCGGATTATTGAAAAAGTGGTGGTTGCGAATCGTTAGCCGATGGACGTCATTGCGGAGGGCTGATCTAGCTTTGCTAGCTAAGAGAACACGCGCCGGTAAATCTGAGCCAATGTGAGTTCGCACTCGATAGATTTGAGCTCGAGGCGGTCACCTGTATTCCTGTGAAGCACGACTTTCCATTCCTCATCATCCGTACGGATGAAATGGTCCACACGAATGGTGTCCTGCTTGATGATGACATACTCTTTTAGGCTCTCTAACGCCAAATAAAAACTCTCTTTCTCTCTCCGATCGTACAATTCCGTCGACGGGGACGTGACTTCAAAGACGACTGTCGGGTTCAAAATCATATCCTCACGGATTTTGTCGTCTCGAGTCTTGTAGAAAACGGGCTCACCACAATAAACAAGCACATCGGGATAAACTGTTTTGTGCTCATTGATCCAGACTTTGAGCTGGCCTGGTGACACGTGACACTTTTCGCTAAGATTCAGATCTAGCTCCCGGGATGTATTCATGATTGTCCGACTGTGGCGGTGCGTCCCGGACATCAGACAAATTCGACCCTCGTGATACTCGTAGCGCCCCCCCAGAGAGTCTTCGATCTCGAGATACTCTTCAAAGGTATAGAGTCTATCTTCTTTTAACGCAGGTAGTCCCATTGTACTTCCCGGTCACTTACTTTGAACTGAATTCTAAAAAATAAACTTAAGCATTCATTGAATAAACTGCAACCCAAAATCGTTGTTGTTTGAATCTCCCCCCATAGTTAATTCAAGCCTGATTCAACACGGTTTGCAAGCGTGTCTTGGTTGCAAATCCGGGAGATATACACAGTTGCAAACTGTGTAGGATCACTATTTCTCCATTCTTTGCACATCTCAAAAAGAACTGTTAGGGACATCCAGAAAACCGTCATTGCGGCAACGCAAGGAAAAGTGTCCAGCGTCAAAATCCCTGGCAGAGCGGCGGGCTTTGTCTTGCATCTTATGGCTGACGGAAGTATATTTGTACCGAGACTCTTAGCTAGTCGCTATTGGCCTCGAGCTTGAAGACAAAGCATGCCTTCAACGCTTCTGGCGCGCTGTGTAATCTGAATTCGGAGGTCTGAAGCGTCCCGTGGATTCCAATCAGTTCACCCATCACATCATTTCCTTTGGTCGCGTCCTGCGCCGCGCTGGTCTCTCCGTCGGGACCAGCCAGATGATGGATGCGCTGCTGGCTTTGAAACACATCGGCATCCGCAACCGGCGCGATGTCTACCAGGCGTTCTACAGCATTTTTGTCACCCGCCATGACCAGGTGGAGCTGTTCGATCAGGCGTTTTATCTGTTTTTTCGGGCCCCTTCAATGTTGCCGCGGATGATGGGCTTGATGCTGCCCCGCCTCGATTTGCCCGAAAACATGCAATCGAAGACCTCGCCGCGGGTTCAGCAGGCCCTGGCTGAGGAACTGGGCACGAAGCCGCAGACCCGGCCAGAGCGACGAAACGAAGAGAAAGAGGCCATCGACCTGGTCCTGACGTACAGCGCCGTGGAGGTGCTGCGCAAGAAGGACTTTGCGGCTTTCAGCGCGGAGGAGCTTCTGGTGGTCAAGCAGATGCTGGCCGGGATGGATTGGTCAATTGCGCGCCAACGCCGTCGACGGTTCACCACAGAGAAGGGGCGCTATCTGGACCTGCGTCGCACCATCCGCGAGGGGCTGCGGCACCACGGTGAATGGACTGTCTTGAAGACCCGGGCGCCGGACAGCAAGGCGCGCGATGTGGCGATCCTTTGCGACATCAGTGGCTCGATGGAGCGCTACTCCCGCATGTTGCTCCATTTCATGCATGCCTTCTCGACCAGCGAGCATAAGGTGGAAACCTTTGTTTTCGGCACCCGGCTGACGCGCATCACCCGCACCCTGCGGCACCGCGACATCGACGACGCTGTGGCTTCCGTTTCAAAAGTGGTCAACGACTGGGCGGGCGGCACACGCATCGGCGAGGCGATCAAGGTCTTCAACTTTGTCTGGGCGCGCCGTGTGCTGCGCAGCGGCGCCGTGGTCTTGATCATCAGCGATGGCTGGGACCGGGGCGACATTCCCCTGCTCGAACGAGAAATGGCCCGCCTGGCCCGCAGTTGCACCCGGCTGATCTGGCTCAATCCTCTGCTGGGCTACCAGGATTATGAACCGCTGACGCGGGGCATCAAGACCTCGTTGCCGTACATCGATGACTTTTTGCCCGTGCACAATCTGGAGTCGTTAGAGCAAATCGGAAGACTCCTCGCGGCGCTCTGAGGTTTCTTCGCCTGGTCCTCAAGAAGTGGGTTCGTAGGAGATGTATGGGAATCAAAGTCCCGCTAGGGACGACATATTTATAGCAACGACGCCACCCCAACTCATCCAAGCCCCGTCAGGGGCGAAATAGAAATAGCAAGAACGTTGGGCGGCCGCCTTCACACAACCCGCACGCTGTTTCGGATTTTCTTTTTTCGAATTTGGGATTTCCTTTTCGCGGCTTCGTCCGCGAAAAGGCTTAGAGTCTCTCTGATTTTTCACCTTCCGGCACACCCTTGCCGGGGTCCGAATTCTGTGCCAAATCCAGCGTCGTCTTGAACTCCATACTGTAGATGTCCAGAATCGTCAGGAAGAAAACCGCGATCACCGGCCCGACGATAAACCCCATGATGCCGAAGACGCTGATGCCGCCAAGGGTGGAGAAGAAAATCATCAAATCGTGCATGCCGGCCTCCCGGCCGACCAGGCGCGGGCGCAGCAGGGTGTCAACATTGGCGATCACCACGACCGTCACCACAATGATCACGATGCCGGGCCAGATGTTGCCGATCAGCAGTTGAATGAGCGCCGCAGGGTAGAGCACCAGCCAGGCGCCGACCAGTGGAATGACCGACAGAATCACCATGACCACGGCCCACAATACGGGCGAGCCCACGCCACAAATCCACAAAGTCAACCCCCCAAGCGTTCCCTGCGCCAGGCCGATGAGCAGCGTGCCGCGGATGGTCGCACGCGAGACCGAGACGAAGCGGGTGATCAACCGCTCTTCGTAGGCGTCATCGAGCGGACTGAGATATTTGAAGCGCTCCACCAGGTGGTGCCCATCGCGGAAAAAGTAAAACATGGTGAACAGCGTGATGAACAAGTCCGTGATGATGTGAAACGTCCCTTTCGAGGTCTTGTTGACGACCTTGGTCAGAATGCTTCCCAGATTCTTGGCGACGTCTTGCAAGGAGGACTGCCACTCCAGCTTGTCCATGTCGAGATGTTCGAACAGCGGAAATCTCTTAATATCGCCCAGCAACCCCTCGTCGCCCTGTTCGATGACTCCCTGAACCTTCGGCACGGCCGAGTGAAAGAGATCGATCCCCTCTTGCGAAACAAGGTGCGCAACAAAGTAGATTGGAATCAGCATGCCGAGCAACAAAATCACACAGCAGGTGGCTGCGCTCAGGGACGCCCTGCCCCGAAAGGCCTTGTTCAGATACTCGAAAAGCGGATAGAACAACGAGGTAAAGACAGCCGCCAACAAGATTGGGATGAGAAAAATCTTGATGACGTTAAAGAACAGAATGGATATCAGCAACAGCAGCAGCAGCAGATACGTGCGGCTGAATTTTTCAGCGTAGAGTTTTTGCTTTGTTTTGTTGCGGCTAAGCATTGAACGGTTGCCCCTGGTTTTTGCCAGAATGTAACAGAAAAAAAATGATGATCAACTAAAAAAGGCTTTACACGTTTTTTCCGTGCACCCTTGCGAAGGTTTCGAACCTTCGCAAGGGTTTAGCTAGATGGCAAACAAAAGCTTCACACGTTTTTGCGCGTGAAGCTGTGGGGAAGGATAGATCGAGTCTTGAACGCCTGGCCAGTACTACATTGCAAGATTTGGCGTAACTTGACAAATAACCGATCCTACACGGTCTTTGACCGTGTATTCTGAGGCCCAGGATGCCGGCCAACATACGAAAACACAGTCAGAGCCTGTGTCGGAACCTGTTGCTAGTAAATAGGACTATTGATGCAAGGAAGTGCTAGGCGATGGTCACCTCTTTGCTCAGATAGACATCCTGAATGGCATTGAGAAGCGTCACACCTTCCTGCATCGGCTTCTGAAACGCCTTTCTCCCGGAGATGACGCCGACCCCGCCGGCCCGTTTGTTGATCACCGCGGTTTTGACGGCCTGCTGCAAATCGTTCTTGCCGGAGGGCCCGCCGGAGTTGAGCAACCCGATCCTGCCCATGTAGCAATTTGCGACCTGATAGCGGGTCAAATCGATCGGGTGGTCGGAGGTGAGTTTTTCGTACACCAGCGGATGGGTTTTACCGAAGTTGATAGCTGTGAAGCCGCCATTGCTATCGGGCTGCTTTTGTTTGACAATGTCCGCTTCGATGGTCACGCCCAGGTGGTTGGCCTGTCCGGTCAAATCGGCGGCGGCGTGGTAATCCTTGCCATCTTTCTTGAACGCTGAATTGCGCAGATAGCACCAGAGCACCGTGTACAGGCCAAGCTGATGGGCTTGCTCGAATGCCTCGGCGACCTCCTGTAACTGCCGGCGGGCTTCAGTGGAGCCATAGTAGATGGTGGCGCCAACCGCAGCCGCGCCCATATCGTACGCTTGATTGACACTGGCATAGAGGGTCTGGTCGTACATGTTCGGATAGGTGAGCAGATCGTTGTGGTTGATCTTGACGATGAACGGAATCTTGTGCGCATACTTGCGCGACACCAGACCGAGAACGCCGAGCGTCGAGGCCACGGCGTTGCACCCGCCCTCGATGGCCAATTTCACGATATTTTCCGGATCAAAATAGATGGGGTTGGGCGCAAAGGAGGCGCCGGCCGAATGCTCGATGCCCTGGTCGACGGGGAGTATCGAGAGGTGGCCGGTTCCGGCCAGCCGGCCGTGGTTGAACGTGCTTTGCAGGTTGCGCAACACCTGGGTGGAGCGATCTGAATGGACGTAAACTCGGTCCACAAAATCAGGGCCCGGGAGATGAAGCTGCTCTTTGGGAATGGTCGTGCTCTTGTGCTCCAAGAGTTCTGGCGCTTCATCCCCAAGCAAGTCCGTAACATTCTTGTACTCTGCCATGTCTATTCTCTCCAGCTTTTTGGGGTTCGAGGAAGATGAATTAAAAAATAATGAAATCGGAGGGTTGTGTCAAGATATTATTGGGCTCGTGAATGAAAATTAATTGAAAAGCAGCGCTTTTCAGAGCTATATCCACTAACCCGAGGAATAGCGTAAAAGGAGCTCAACGTTTGGAAAGAAGGAGCAATGGGCAGGACTCGGTGCAGATCAGGTTGAAAGATACCCCTTCGTTTTGGCATATCTGGCCAGGAACTTCTGTAACAACTTCCGTCCGCGGTGCAGGCGCGACATGACCGTCCCGAGCGGATGCTCGACGATTTGGGCGATCTCTTTGTAACTCAACCCCTCCACGTCTGCCAGCAGGACAACCATGCGGTACTCTTCGGGCAACCTGTCGATGGCTGAGCTGATCTCATCGTCGAACAGGTCGTCGTAGTCGTACTGGTTGTTTCGGTCGTCCAGCCGTTCCCAGAAGGTCGCTCCTTCCTCAGCCAGCTTGTAGGAGACATTCTCGATTTCAATTTGCATCGGCTGTTTCTTCTTCTTGCGATACACATTGATAAAGTTGTTGGTCAGGATGCGGAGGATCCAGGCGCGGAAATTCGTCCCCCGGTCGAATTTATGGAAATAGCGCACGGCTTTCAGGGCGGTATCTTGCACCAGGTCTTCGGCGTCCAACTGGTTTCGAGTCATGCGTAAGGCCATGGAGTACATACTGTTGAGGTTCTCCATGAACAAAGTTCGAAACTCGGCTTCCTGGTTTTCTGTCTGTGAGAAAAAGAACTTCATAAATACCTCAGACTATTGATTCAAGCAGATACCTTGAAACAAGGCATGCTTGAGGGAAGTGAGTTGCTTGTCGTAAATGCCGGGATCACCATTGAGCAAAGCGAGTAGATTGGCTCCCATAATGTTGCTCAAGATGATCGCCGCCACGGAATGGGTGTCTACGTTGGGTTTGAAGATTCCGGCGACTTTGCCCTCGTCGATGATCTCTTCCAGAGTCGCCCACCATTCTTTGAAGATTTGCCTGAGACGCTGGGAGAAGGTGTCGTGCACTTCGATCATTTCGGTCGCAAGCGTCAGAAGTAAGATCGTCGGCCGAATGCATTCGGGTGTGCTGTAGCAATCTCCAGGGGAGGAGAGCATGATTTCGATCTTCTCTTTCGCATCCTTCCCTCTTTGCATTCTTGGGAACAGCTCCTGCCGCCAGTATGCCTCCAACGACTCGATGACTGCCAACCCCAGCTCTTCCTTACTCTTGAAATGAAAATAAAAGCCACCTTTGGCCAGCCCCGTCGCTGTCAGGATTTGGGCCAGACTGGTGTGGTTGTAGCCATTTCTGGTGAACAAGATCGCAGCCTTGTTGATGATGAGCTGCCGGGTGGTATGGCCTCTTTTGGTTTTTATCATAGCAATCAGTCCTTAGATTACATACCGACCAGTCGGTCTTTTAGTTTCGCTTTTTTTGAAAATAGTCAAAAATACTTTTGTCACGCCCTTCACTTCCATGACATTTTTTACATCTGCTTTATGATTTCCGCATCGCAGTCGAAGTATAAATCTGTCAAAATGGTTGTTGGGACATTGGATCTGGCACCCTGGACCAAACGGAAATATGTGAGGATGAATATGATGAGAAAGAAGAAATCCCTGAGTACATCGATACTGTGCGGCCTGATGCTGGTGGCGTTTGTCATGGCCGATTCTGAGACCCGGGCGCTGCAGCAGCAATCTTCCAGGCTGTTGGCCCTCATCGGTCAGAAATGCACGGTAACTTTGAAAAAGGGTGATCTGGTCTCTGGAACGCTGTGGGACTATGGCGATGATTTCGTTGCCTTGAAAGTGAAGAAAGGCCCTCTGTTCTCGAAGACTGAAAGATTTGAGTTTTCAGAAATCAAGTACATAGATGACGCCTTTGGGAACCGTATCGACTTCACCCCCTCAGATGTCACCAGACCCGCCGAAGGCAAGAAGAGCCCGACGACCATCTACTTTAGCACCGATGATACAGACGTGCCGGAATCCGCAGCCAAGACCTCTGAGAACGAGAAGAAGACCGTGCAAACGCGTTCCACACCGACGGATGATCGGCAACCGCGCGCTCTTGGGCGGCAGAGACCCGAGACAAAACAGAGGTCAGCGCCCGGGATGACACAAACGAGCACGCCTCGTCCGAGCAAGGAGAAGGACGCGAAGCGGTCCGCAAACCCTGCGGTGAAAAGGGCCATCCGTCACAAAACGCCACGCGCTCAGCTGCCCAAATCCCCGGTCGCATCGGATTCAAAATCGAAAACGCCCGGTGAGAAGTTTGAGAAAATTGTACAGAACCTTCAGAAACCCACAGCAGGGAAGCCCAAGAAAGGGGTACAAAAGGTCGCCACGATTGAGCTGGAATCTTATCAGGCGGCATACAAGCGACTCCGGGTGCTGAGGTATCAGACGATGGTGCTTTTTTGCGTGCTGGTTGTGATCGCAGGGCTGATGATTTTTTCGAAAATGGCAGGCCTGAAAGCTTCGGCTTACGGCAAGTACTCGCTGTTCCCCTCAAAGCTGGTCAAGATGAACGGCCGGTATGGCATCATTGACCAGGGGATTGCGGACGGCGTCAAGGTGGATGACATCATACGCCTCTATCGCAAAACGGGCCAGAAGATCGTCTACCGCGGCAAGGTGCAGGTGAAAAAGGTCGCAGAGCACTATTCGGCCGTCGAGGTCATCAGTAAGCGGCCGGATGCCAGACTGCGGGTGGGGGACGTGGGATTCCGGGAGCGCAATTTCATTTTCAATTTCTTCAAACGGCTTCGAATCCTGACGAGCGCCGGTTTGAACAGTCTGGGCAAAGGCTTGCTTTACACCGCCCAGAATATCGAAGTAAAGGAAGAAATTGTGAAGATCGACCTCGAGCAGGAAGCGCAGGTTGAAACGACCA
The DNA here is from genome assembly GCA_046757165.1 of bacterium. Taxonomy (GTDB): domain Bacteria; phylum Zhuqueibacterota; class Zhuqueibacteria; order Oceanimicrobiales; family Oceanimicrobiaceae; genus JBHHXT01. Next base: position 26,788 of record JBHHXT010000043.1, read on the forward strand.
GTCCACCCAAGAGATCGGTGCGCAAAGTCTCAGCGAAATCGACCCCTAGAGCGCCAAAGAAAGGAAGGGCGGAGACAAGCGCCAACTCCAAGGGCCGCAAACCCGTCGGGTTTGGTCTGGATTGACGCCTGCATCGAGTGCACCGACCCTCGATAACGACCGCCAAAGGTTTGCTTTTGGCGGTTTTTTTATTTATCTTTCAAGGTTCAGCCTTAACGGAAACGGGAGGGAAAATCGCTTGTCCCATGTCATCATCGGCACGGCCGGCCATATCGACCACGGCAAGACGGCCCTGGTGCAAACCCTCACCGGCGTTGACACTGACCGCCTCAAGGAGGAGAAGGAGCGCGGCCTGACTATCGACCTGGGGTTTGCGCATTTTGGCGACAACGCCACGATTATCGATGTGCCGGGTCACGAAAAATTCGTCCGCAACATGGTGGCCGGCGTCAGTACCATCGACCTGGTCCTGTTCGTGATTGCGGCCGATGACGGCGTCATGCCGCAGACGCGCGAGCATCTTGATATTCTCCAAATCCTGCAGGTCAAACATGGTTTCGTGGTCATCACCAAGATGGACCTGGTTGATGAAGAGTGGTTGGCGCTCATCGAGGACGATGTTCGCAGCCTGGTCAGCGACACATTTCTGCATGACGCCCCGATTTTCCGCGTCTCATCCGTCTCGAAGGCCGGCATCCCGCAGCTCCAGAAAAGCCTGATTGAATTCATTACGGCGCTCGAACGACAGCAGGACAAAGGTGTCTTCTGGATGCCCATCGATCGCGCGTTCACCATGAAGGGATTTGGAACTGTCGTGACCGGCTCGGTGCTCTCCGGGAGCGTGCAGGAGGGGGAAACGGTAGAGCTGTTGCCGGGGAAGCACCAGACCCGGATTCGCGGCCTGCAACGCCACGGCAAACCGGTTGCCGCGGTTGCCGCCGGAGACCGGGCCGCCATCAACTTGCAAGCCATCGAAAAAGCTCGGGTGATGCGTGGCCATGTCGTGGCCGCGCCCAATTATTTTACCGCCTCGCGCCGGTTTGATGCCCGACTGCACCTTTTGAAGTCGGCGCCGAGAGCGCTTACCCCGCGCACCCGGGTTCGACTCCACATCGGAACCAACGAAGTGATGGCGCGCATCTCAATTCTCAAGGAGCCGAGAGTCGAGCCGGGTCAGGCAGCGTTTGTGCAGCTCCACCTGGAACAGCCGGCGACCGTGCGCAGGCTGGACCCGTTTGTCATCCGGCAGTACTCGCCTTCGATGACCATCGGCGGCGGCCTCATTCTCAACGCTGACGCGCCGCGGCGCAAACTCTCTGATCCGGGCGCCCTGGCTGAGCTTCAGGCCCTGGAAAAGGAAGACCCGGCTGAAGTGTTGGAATCCATCTTGCTGGCCGCCGGGCATGCTCTGCGGACGGTGGACCATCTGTCGTCTGAAATAGCGACTCCCGTCGAAACGATCAAGCAGATCATCCACCGCTGGCAATCTGAAGGCAAAGTGGTTGCCCTCAAAAAGGCCGGCAAGCTGGCGGTCGTTCACCAGGTCACTTACAATCGCCTACAGCAGCATTGTCTGGATGCGATTGCAGCCTTTCATGCGCGCCATCCGATGAAGCTCGGCTTGCCGAAGGCCGAGCTCGGACGTCTGATCCGGCCCAGGGTTGATCGTGAACTGCTGGATTTTCTGCTCGATCGCCTGAAACAAGATGGACGCCTGCGCGAAAGCGAAGGGCTGGTCAGCCTGGCGGGGCATGAAGTGACCCTTCCCGCCGAGCTGCAGAACCTGCGTGACAAGCTCGAAAGAGGACTCTATGAAGCGGGCTTTACCACGCCGTCAGAAGAGGAAATGGCCCGCGAGTTCTCGGTGCCCCTGGTCCGGGTGCGTGAACTACTGGGCGCTTTGACGGGTCTGGGTGAAGTCGTGCGTGTGGATGACAGTGTCTATTTCCATCCAAAACGCGTCGAGCAAGCGCGCGAAACGCTGCTCGATTTCCTGCGCCGCCACGAAAAGATCACTATCAGCCAGTTCAAGGATCTGCTTGGCGGCGCCAGCCGAAAGTATGCCATGCCGCTGATCAATTATTTTGATCGTCTTGGAATAACGGTCCGAGAGGGAGATGTTCGGGTGTTAGGGTCGTAGGACGTATTTCCATGGCTCTTATTAGACATCATAACTAACACGAAAAGACCCCATGAACCATACCAACGAAGAAATATTTCGTCTCACGCACACCGTTGCCTGCGCTGGCTGAGCATCAAAACTGAGCCCAACGGAGTTGCGGCAAGTGTTGAGCAAGCTCCCTGAAATCAGCCATCCGGATTTACTGGTGGGGGTCAACACTGTGGATGATGCCGGCGTCTTTCGATTGAGCGATGATTTGGCGCTCGTACAAACGGTGGACTTCTTTACGCCCATTGTGGACGATCCCTATACCTACGGGGCGATAGCGGTGGCGAACTCGCTATCGGACGTGTATGCCATGGGCGGCGAGACGGTCACGGCGCTCAACATCGTCTGTTACCCCAGGACTGCGGTCGGGCCGGAGATCCTCGCGGACATCTTGCGCGGCGGCCACGACAAGGCGGCAGAGGCCGGCTGCCTCATCGTGGGCGGCCACTCGGTGGAGGATAAGGAGATGAAATATGGCCTGGCGGTCACCGGCAAGATCCATCCCGACAGGATTCTGACAAACGCAAACGCCCAGCCTGGTGACGCCCTGATTCTGACCAAGCCCCTGGGAACAGGGATTCTCACGACGGCCTTCAAACTCGGCACCATATCGGAGGAGCAGTACCGGCAAGTCACGGAATCAATGATGGCCTTGAACAAAACTGCCGCAAACCTGGCCGTGGAATATGGTGCACACGCCTGTACCGATATCACGGGCATAACCTGCGCGAGGTGACGAAGCCACTGAAGGTGCGGTTAGAAAATA
>JBHHXT010000044.1:0-29656 GCA_046757165.1 bacterium
GACGTCACTCGAGCAACTCTGCATCAACACCATTCGCACCCTGGCCATCGACGCGATCCAAAAAGCAAACAGCGGGCACCCCGGGGCTCCGATGGCGCTGGCGCCAGCGGCGTATGCCCTGTGGCTGAAGGTCATGCGTTTCAACCCCCGCAATCCCGACTGGTTCGATCGCGACCGGTTTGTGCTTTCCAACGGCCACGCTTCCATGCTGCTTTACGCCATGCTGTACCTGACGGGCTACGAGCTCTCCCTGGATGACATCAAGAACTTCCGTCAGTGGGGCAGCCTCACGCCCGGTCATCCGGAAAGCCATCTCACGCCGGGCGTTGAAACCACCACCGGACCACTGGGCCAGGGGTTGATGAACGCCGTCGGCATGGCCATGGCCGAGGCGCATCTGGCCGCCGTCTACAATCGCGACGGGCACAACATCGTCGACCACCACACCTACGTTTTCTGTGGCGACGGCGACCTGATGGAAGGCGCCTCACACGAAGCGGCCTCTCTGGCAGGACATCTCGGTCTCGGCAAGCTCATTTGCCTGTATGATGACAACCACATCAGCATCGAAGGCGAAACCGAGATCACCTACACGGACCGTGTGCAGCAGAGGTTCGAGGCCTATGGCTGGCACGTGCAGGACCTCGGCGAAAAGGCCAACGACGTGCGAGCGGTCACCGAGGCGTTCTTGCGGGCGCAAGACGTCCCGCACCGTCCGTCCCTGCTCATCTTGCGCACGCATATTGGGTTTGGTTCACCCAACAAACAAGATACCCCAGGCGTGCACGGCTCTCCCCTGGGGGAAGACGAGATCAAACTCACCAAACAAGCTTACGGCTGGTCACCGGAGGAAAGTTTTCACGTGTCCGAAGAGGTCCTGCATCACATGCGGCAGGCCGTCGACCGGGGCCAGAAGGCAGAGAGTGACTGGCTGGAACGGTTCAACGCTTATCGCGCGACCTATCCCGAGCGGGCGGCCCGGTTTCAGGAGGCCGTGCGTGGCGAGCTGCCCACAGGATGGGATGCCGCCCTGCCCACATTCAAGCCAGAGGACGGGCCCCTCGCGACACGCTCTGCCTCGGGCAAGGTCATCAACGGTTTTGCCGAGCCCTTGCATTGGATGATAGGGGGCAGTGCGGACCTCGCTCCTTCTAACAACTCGCTGATGAAATGCTCGGGCTATTTCGCGAAAGGGAAGTATGAAAACCGCAACATTGCGTGGGGCGTGCGCGAGCACACCATGTGCGCCACCTCTTCGGGCATGGCGCTGCACGGCGGCGTGCGCCCGTTCGCGGCCACTTTTTTTGTCTTCACCGACTACGCCCGGCCAGCGATTCGACTGGCAGCGCTGATGGGAACCCCGGTCATCTATGTCATGACGCACGATTCCATCGGACTCGGCGAAGATGGCCCGACGCACCAGCCCATCGAGCACCTGGCCTCGTTGCGCGCCATGCCGAATCTGTGCCTCATCCGGCCCGCGGACGCCAACGAAGTCGTGTACGCCTGGCGCGCAGCGCTGGAACGCACCTCCGGCCCAACCATGCTGGTGTTGACACGCCAGAAACTCCCGGTTCTGGACCGCAGCCAGACCGCGGCTGCGGAAGGGGTTTTGAAAGGTGCCTACGTTCTCGTCCAAGAGGAAGGCGCAGCGCCGGATGTCATCCTGATCGCTTCTGGTTCGGAAGTTGCGCTCGTGCTCACCGCCCGTGAACAGCTTACCGCAGACGGTGTGGATGTCCGGGTCGTCAGCATGCCGTGCTGGGAGCTCTTCGAACAACAGCCACAAAGCTACCGGGACACCGTCCTGCCGCCGACGGTGAAAGCGCGTCTGGCGGTGGAAGCCGGCACCTCCCTGGGCTGGCACAAGTGGGTCGGCGACTCCGGTGTGATGCTGGGCATCGACACCTTTGGCGCGAGTGCGCCATGCGAGGAGCTGTACAGGCAGTATGGCCTGACCGTCGAAAACGTGGTCAGCCAGGCAAAGAAGCTGCTCAGGTAATCCCGGCCCGGTCAGTCTCACAGGACCAGGCAGGGCAGCAGAGCTCACGTCTTCATTCGAAGAAACAGTGTCGTAACGAATCCGGAATAGATAGAAGGCATCGTATGTCAGTGGAAGATGAAATCAAAACAAAGATTTTGTTCGATCAGCGCCCCTGGGGATTCTTCAAGCAGTACGCTCACAATCAGCAGTGTACGGTGAAGATCATCACGGTTGAAAGGGGTGGGATTCTGAGCTCGCAATCCCACGAGCACCGGGACGAGCTGTGGGTCGTTCTCGATGAAGGCCTGCAGGTGGAATTGGACGGCAAAGTGCTCAATCCTGCTCCTGGCGAGGAAATCGTCATCCGAAGAGGGACGATTCACCGGCTGTCTTCAAAGTCCGGCACCGGGCGCGTCATGGAAATCTCATTTGGTGAGTTTGACGAAGATGACATCATCAGGTATGATGATGTTTATGGACGCGCGTAATGTCCGGGAGAGAACGAGATGGCATCGACCCAGTATCTGACCAATCTTGCGCCATTCCAGGACAGACTTGATGCAGCCTTAGCGCAGCTCGCGAGTGGCAAGATCATCGAACGCATCTGGCAGCACAGCCACAGCGTCTGGTCGCCAGACCCCACCGAAATCGCCAACCGGCTCGGCTGGCTCCACAGCCCGGAAGCCATGCCTGAGCATTGCCATGAAATCCAGGAATTTGTCGAGCAGGTCAAGGCGGCCGGTTATTGCCGGGCGCTTCTGCTGGGAATGGGCGGCTCGAGCCTGGCGCCGGAAGTTTTTCGTTTCACCTTTGGCGTGCAGGACGGTTTCCTCGATCTGGCCGTCCTGGACAGTACCGACCCTGGCGCGGTCCTGGCACAGGCCGAGGCGCTTGACCCGGACAGCACCCTTTTCCTCGTGTCCACAAAATCTGGCGGCACAATCGAAACGCTTTCCTTTTTCAAATATTTCTACACGCTGACGGCGGAGGCCGTCGGCCACGAACGCGCTGGCGCGCACTTTGTCGCGATTACCGACCCCGGCAGCGCTCTCGAAAAAATGGCGGCTGAGCTCGACTTTCGCAAGTGTTTCCTGAATGACCCAAACATCGGTGGCCGTTTTTCGGTGCTCTCTTACTTCGGTCTCGTGCCGGCCGCACTCATCGGGCTGGAGGTGCAGACGTTGCTTGAACGCGCCCGTGAGATGGCGCGCCTCTGCCGCCAGCCAGACCTCGAGCAGAACGAAGGCGCGCTTCTGGGTGCCGTGTTGGGCGAATTGGCGTTGGCCGGCCGCGACAAAATGACGATGGTCGCTTCGCCGCAAGTGCGCTTCTTCGGCGCCTGGGTCGAGCAGTTGATCGCCGAAAGCACGGGCAAGGCGGGCAAAGGCATCTTGCCCGTCGACCTGGAAGAGCCAGGGGCCCCGCAAGTTTACGGAGATGACCGGCTGTTTGTCTACTGGCATTTGCATGAAGATGCGACGTATGACCCGCAAGTCAGCGCGTTGCGTGCAGCCGGGTTCCCCGTGGTTCAAATCGAGCTGCGCGACCTTTATGATCTGGGGCGGGAGTTCTTCCGCTGGGAGATGGCCACCGCCGTCGCCTGCGAGCGCCTTGGCGTCAATCCGTTTGACCAGCCCAACGTCGAGTCCGCCAAAACGCTGGCCCGCAAGATGGTAAGCGAGTATCAAGAGAAAGGGGAGCTGCCAACCCAGACGCCCAATCTTGCCACCGGGGACCTGGAAGTCTACACCGATTTCGAAGCAGACGATCTCGCCGGGGCGCTGGCCACGTTCTTCGCGCCGGTCAGCACCGGCCGCGAGGGTCCGGTCCGCGCGTATGTCGCGATTCAAGCCTACGTGCAGCCGGCGCCTGAAACAGACAAAGCCTTGCAAGCTCTGCGGCACACGATTCGCGACCGCTTACAGCTCGCCGTGACGGTTGGCTACGGCCCCCGCTTCCTGCACTCCACCGGCCAACTGCACAAAGGCGACTCCGGAAACGGGCTGTTCATTCAAATCACCGCAGAGGTGGCAGACGATGCGCCGATTCCCGACCACCCGGGCAAGCCGGAATCGAGCATGACTTTCGGTGTGCTCGAGACCGCCCAGGCCCTGGGCGACGGCCGCGCCCTGCTCGCCGCGGGCCGGAAAGTGATGCGGCTGCACCTGAAGGGGAAGGTTGCTGATGGGTTGAAGCTGATAGCGGAAAGTATTGGCTGATGCTGGTTTGGTGTTCACGCTTTAGCGTGTTTCCCCCTCACCCCAGCAAGCTGAAGCTTGAACACCGGCCCCACCCCAATCGCGAGTTCACCGCCTGCCCTGAACAAACGCCTCAGCTGCCTTCACGTCTTCCAGGCTGCCGATGATCAGGGGCGTGCGCTGGTGAATGGCCTCCGGTTTTTTTTCGAGGATTCTTTGCTGGCCATCGCTGGCCGCCCCGCCGGCTCTCTCTACGATCAAGGCCAGGGGGTTCGCCTCGTACATCAGGCGCAGCTTGCCGTTGGGATTCTTCTTGTCACCGGGATAGAGGAAGATGCCGCCGTAGAGTAAATTTCGATGGAAATCCGCGACGAGGGAGCCTATGTAGCGCGCCGAGTAGGGCCGGTGGGTTGCTTCGTCCACTTGTTTGATGTAGTCGATATACCGTCGCGTGCCCTCCTGCCAGCGCGCGGAGTTGCCTTCGTTAGTCGAGTAGATCTTGCCTCGCTTTGGAATTTTGATATTCGGATTGGAGAGCAGAAACTCGCCGATGCTTGGGTCATAGGTGAAGCCATGCACGCCATTGCCCGTGGTGAACACCAGCATGGTCGAGGAGCCGTAGATGACGTAGCCTGCTGCGATTTGGTGGATTCCGGGCTGGAGGCAATCCTCGCGCGTGCCGCGCGTGCTGTCCGACACTTTGCGGTAGATTGAAAAAATAGTGCCGATGCTGACATTGGCATCGATATTGGAAGAACCGTCGAGCGGATCATACATCAAAACATAGTTGCCGCATTCAAACCTCTCCGGGATCGGGATGATATCCTCCCGCTCCTCCGAGGCCATGACGCACAAACGGCCAGTGTGGTCCATGGCCCGAAAGATGACGGAATCCGCAAATTCGTCCAGTTTTTGAACCTCCTCGCCGTGAACATTCTTGGTGCCGGTGTACCCGAGGACATCCACCAGACCTGCCTTGTTCACCTCGCGGGCAATGACTTTGGCAGCAAACGCAATGTCATAGAGCAGGGCTGAAAACGCGCCTGTGGCTTCAGGGAACCTTTCCTGGGTGTGCATGATGTGGCGTTCAATGGTAACCAGTTTTGAGCTCATCTCGTGGCTCCTCGTCGGGTTTGAGGTGGGAATGTCGGTGATTTTTGATAAAGGTGTATACCCGCCGTCGTTCCTGGATGCAGAAAGTGCGGCCTGGTTTCGGCATGACAAGCTTCTGATATCAAGTGAGCGGTGTGCTGTTCTCGTAGAAATGTAACAGTCACAGAAAAAAAATCAAGAGAAAAGACGCGAATTTAATATTGACAGATATGCGACGTACTCACCGCTCCCCACGCTGGGGGACAACATGTTTCACGTTTGACAAACTGCAACCAACTCATGCCGCCCGCAGTGCCTTCACAACCGGCATACGCGCCGCCCGAACCGCCGGCGCAAAGCCACCAACCACGCCCATCAGCACGGAAAACACCAGGGCCTCGATGACGATGCCGGGTGAAAGCTGAAATCCAAAAACCACCTCTGAAAAAGTCGCCCAGTTGGTCGTGGAGACATCGACAAACTGTAAGAATGACGCAAAGAAGAGGCCCAGTGCCCCGCCGATGAGGGAAAGCAGGACGCATTCGATCAAGAATGAGGTCAAAATGTTTCTGCGCCTGAATCCAAGCGCACGCAGCGTGCCGATTTCCCGCGCGCGATTGGCAACGGCCGAGTACATGGTGATCACCGCGCCAACCATGGCGCCAAAGCTGAATATGATGGTGACCGTCAACCCCAAGATCTTGATAAACAGGCTCAGATTCTGCGACTGCTCCTCATAAAAAAGTATCTCCGGCTTCACGTCTACCGTCAGTTTTGGGTCGTGCTCCACGCGGGCTTTCATCTCTTCGAATTTTTCGGATTCCTGCATTTTCATCGTCAGGGAGGAAAAGACCGGGCGGCGAAAGGCATCCATAAACTGTTCGACGTCTCCCCAGATTTCAGAATCGAAGCTGGAACCGCCGGCGTCGAAAATGCCCACCACCGTCCAGTTGCGCATGCCCATCTTGACCGATTCCCCCAGCCCACATCCGTTGAATTTCTCGGACACGCCCCGGCCGGCGATGATCTCGGAAGTTCCGGGCTGCCACATTCTCCCCGCCACCAGCTTTACCTTATTGCGCAGCGTCAGCGACTCTTTGGAGACGCCCCGCACTACGACGTTGGACGGCTGACCGTCAGAGCGCCGGGGCAGGTTGTTGATCACAACGAGCTCGCCGGCGACCAGTGGCGTGCCGTCCGGCAGGGAGGCTGCCTCCGGCAACGACTTCAAAATGTTTGTCTGAGTGCGCGGAATGCCGCTCGTGAGCTCCGCGTTCGAGCCCTTTCGCAAGAAGATGACGTTGCTAGACTCCCCTGTGCTCACAAGGGTCTTGTAAAACCCTTCGGCCAGCATCAAGACGGCGGTGAACACAAAGACCACCAACCCGATGCCCAGCACGGTGAGTGTTGTGGTGAGTTTTCTGGCAACCAGGTTTCTCAGGTTGTAGACTACCGGTATCTTCATCAGTATTCTCTTTTGAATCTTAAGTTGTCATTTTCCATTTTGCTGTTAGCCGATCCGTCTCAAGCCGTCGGCAATGTTCAGGCGCACGGCTTGCCAGGCCGGGAACAGGGCAGCGACAAGTCCCACCGTGATGGAGGCCGTGGCAGCAAGCGCGAGCGTTTTGGGCGAAAGCTCGAAGACCGGAAAGAAGCTGCCCAGGTTTTCCGTCAGGAAAGCCGCAAAGCCTCGAATGATGGGCAACGTCACCAGAATGCCAAGCGTTCCGCCCAGAAGCGCGATGGCGGTGGACTCTCCGAAGATGAGAGCGATCAGATGCTTTGGCTGGAACCCGAGCGTCTTCATCACGGCATACTCTGAAATCCGCTCGCGTGCGGTCATCACCATCGTGTTGGCCAGCACCAGCAAAATGATGGCGATAACGACCACGGAAATGATGCGAACTGCTGTGATGACGGTGCCGACCATGGCAATGAAGCTGAGTTGAAACTCCTTTTCCGTCTCGGTCTTGGTCTCGGCGAGAGAGTTGTCGAACAGGGCATCGATCTCCTGTGAGATCCGAACCACCTGGCTCTCATCTTCAACTCCGACATAAAACATGCCAATCCGTCCTGTTCTGCCGGGCGCCGTCAACCCCAGGCTCTCATCGAGATATTTCCAGTGAAAATACATGGTCGACTCGTCGGTGGCAGGGTCCCGGCCGTCATAAATCCCGCGTATCACGAACTCCCAGTTGCCGGGGAAGATGGTGCCGATGAGCGTGATGGATGAGCCGAGCTCCCACTTGTTCTTTTCTGCCAGCTTCCTGCCGACGATACATGAATTCCGTTCCCGCAAGAAGTTCTGCTTTTCTTCCCCGGTCAACATCAGTTCAGGATACAGCTCGAGAAAGCTCTCCGGCTCGATTGCAAACTGGGCGAAGAAGTGTTTCTGATCGATGTAAGTACCACCAAACCAGTTCCCGTATGAGACCGTGGTGACACCAGGAATCCTGGCGATTTTCTCCCGATAGGCCAGGGGCAAAGGAAACGTCAGCGAAACCGCGTTGCGGGTCATCAGTCTTGTATTCGAAGACGCCTCCACGCCCATAAAATAGGCATCGATGATCGTGCTCAGCAGAGCAAAAGCAATCACGGCGATGGCGATGCCAATCGCTGTCAGAAAGGTGCGCAGTTTGTGGCGCAAACCGTTTTTGACCACCAGCTTTAGAATTTTCATCTCTTCGCCTCCAGCTCATCGAGCAAGCCTTTATCCAGGTGGCGGGCGACATGCGCCTTCTCGGCCGCGCGCGGGTCGTGGGTCACCAGAATGATGGTCTTGTTGAATTCAGAATTCAGGCGAGCCAGCAAGGTCAGAATCTCTTCGGCGGAATCCTTGTCCAGATCGCCGGTGGGCTCGTCTGCCACGATGATTGTCGGGTCGGTGACCACTGCCCGGGCAATCGCCACACGTTGCTCCTGCCCACCCGAAAGCTGGTTCGGGTAATGTTTCATCCGGTCCTGCAGCCCGACGATTTCCAGGGCGGTTTCTACGTGTTTTTTACGCTCTTTCTTGCTGAGTTTGGTCAGGAGCAGCGGCAGCTCGACATTCTCGAACGCAGTCAGCACGGGCATCAAATTGTAGAATTGAAAAACAAATCCCACATGTCTGGCGCGCCAGCTGGCCAACTGCGACTCCGACAACCGTGTGATATCCGTGCCATTGACGACCACGGTGCCAGCGTCGGGTTTGTCGATGCCCGCGATGAGATTGAGCAATGTTGTCTTGCCGGAACCGGAAGGTCCCATCAACCCCAGAAACTCCCCTTCCGGAACAGACAACGTAATGCCGTTCAACACCGGCACTTTCTGATTTCCCCGCCAGTAGGATTTGGAAATGTTTTGAATGTCAACCAGAACGTTTGACATGCGCTCCCTCCATTTTGTTGATGTTGGCGTGATCGGCGATAAGATTGTTTCGGCAAAGACGGGTCCGCAAGGACATGGCGACGATCTTGTTTTCTTCAAATCCAGAGCTACTCGACGCGTATCTCAGTCCCGGTTTCAAGACCGTTCGAGGGGTTGATGATAACCTTGTCATCCGCGGTGAGCCCGCTGATGATTTCAATTTGCCCGGCAGTTTTTCTGCCGGTTTGCACCGGTGTCTCGGCCACCTTGCTCCCCATTACGACAAACACGACCGGTCTGCCCCCTCTTTGCACAACAGCGCTCTCAGGCACAGCATTGAACGGTTGCGTCGAGTGGTCATTTGCGGATGTTTCTGACAGAAAGTTCACCTTGGCGCTCATCTCCGGCAGCACCCTGTCGTCGCGCTCCTTGAAACGAATTTTCGTCAAAACCGTGGCCTTGGCGCGGTCCGCGGTCGGCACAATTTTGTGAACATAGCCGGGATAGCGTACCTCCGGGAAGGCATCTATGATGATCTCACAGCTCTGCCCGACCTTGACACGCTGTATATTCGATTCCGACACATCGGCTTCGACCTCCAGCGAATTCATATCAGCAAGGGTCACCACGGCACCACGGGAATTGGCAGAGGCCGCAAACGGCGCCACCATTTCACCGATGTCCGCATTTTTTGTCAACACCGTGCCGTCAAATGGCGCCCGTATCCTGGTGTTCTCAACCTCCACCTCGGCCGATACCACCGCTGCCTCTGACAGCGCTACCTGCGCCCGGGCCGCAGCCACTGCCGCGTCACGACTCTTGAAACGCGCCTGGGCGATGTCGTATTCAGATTGTGAAATCAGGCCTTTCTTCAGAAGGTTTTGCTGGCGTTGATGGTTCAGTTGGGCTTCATCGCGCTCGGCTTCGGCTTGCTGGAGCGTTGCCCGTGCCATCTCCAGAGTCGCCCGTGCTTGCGCCAATGCGGCATCGACATCTTCGTGCTCGAGCCGCGCGATAATCTCTCCCTTCTTGACCCTGTCACCCTCTTCGACGCCCAAAAACTCCAGTTGTCCCGTGCCTTTTGAGGCGATGGCAGCCTGTCTCTGTGCGACAACATAGCCAGTCGCGGTCAAAATGGCAGCCAGCTGCGCCGGATAGACTTTTGTCACTTGTGCGACCTGCACCGCCGGTGATGATTCCGGAATTCTGCTCATGATATAGATCGCGAAAAATACAAGAATCGCAAAAACGGCGCCGGTCCGGATAAGCCTGTCCCGCAAGTGGGAAGGGCTGTTGGAACTGCCTTCATTATCGCGACGAATTCTCAGCGCAGACAAATCAGCGCGGTCCGCTCTTTTTTCCGACATCCTACCTGTCTCATTATGTTCTGAAGGGACGACCTCGTATTCTACGAGCGTGAATATAGAGAGAACGGAAAACAAAGTCAAGCAAAAGCACCCCCCTGAAACTCCCCTCACGGGGCACTGCTTATGATGAAATTAACGTCGGTTCGCACCAGGAGTTTGGTGAAATCGACAGATGGTGTCAAAACGGCGATGAACCTCCGAATTTCGTGGATGAATGGTGCACAGGAAACCTGCGGCTACCAAATGGAGTATAGCCTATGTATTCACCATCACCGGAATAGAAGCCACACGCTTGCAGTCTTTCGTCTTAGGAGCAACCGGCGCTATGTTTGAAACTGCGAAACGCTTCCTGAAGGTCCTGCTTCTCTCTGCGCTGGCGTTGGGTTGTGGCGATGGCCAGACCGGGCATCAGCACGGAACTCCGGCCCTGGAGAGCTTCACCTCCGTGAGCGACTCAATCCTGGGCCTGAATCCGCTTAGCGTTCAGGTTGCCGCTTTGGCAGACAGCGGCAATGTCGTCAGGCTTGCAGGCCGCTTGCGAGCATCCAATCTGCCCGTCTTTGTCTCCTCCGGACCCGAAGATGAGCTGTCGTCGCTTTTTCGCGTGCGGGTTGGCCCGTTCGCGAATGAAACAGAGGCATCTAAAGCGCTCGCCGCCGTGAAACAGCTCGGCTTCCTGGAAGCGTTTATCCACAACCATACTGATGAAATCACGGCGGGCGAAACGCCCACTCTCGTGGCCGCTGCGGATACGGTCGTGCAGGAATTGCCGGTTAGCAAGAAGCGCCTCACCTCCCATGGGCGCTGCAGCTTTCCGAGGTGGTCGCCGACTGGCCGTGAGATCGCGTTCCTGAAAGATGAAAATGGGGCGAAGGGTCTCTACGCAGTCGGCACGGGCGGCGGGCGTTTTTCAAAAATCGTCGAGAAAAACGAAAGATTTGAGATTACCGGGGAATTTGCCTGGTCCCCTGACGGTCAACAGATCGCCTTCGTTGCCAACGAAATCACCTCCGGATTCCAGAGAGTTGAGACTTTGTACGTCGTCAACAAAGATGGCTCCGGCTTGAACCGGCTGTTGAATCAATCCCGGTTCGCCTTCAGGATCAAGAATCTGACTTGGGCGCCAAACAAGAGGCATATTGCCTTTGAGGCAACGTTTGGCCGTACAGATGACTCTTCGGATGAGTTTCAACGGGTAAAGGTGCTTCGCCTGGCTCAAAGCGCCTTCGCTCAGGGTCTTCTCGATATGCCGGGCTCGAGGAAAACACAGCGCCTCGTGGGATGGCAATCTGCGCGAACACTACTGTTTCTTTCTTCGTATGACGAGAATCGTCACGGTGATTTCTTTTACGAGGTCCGTGGTTTTGATGTTGAAACACGGCAGGAATCGGTGCTCAGGCGTGGCCCGGCGGTGAGGAACTGCCGGAGCGCCACGCTTTTGCCGGACAGCAGTATCGTTATCTGCACGGCGTTCAGCAATCTCAGCAGCCGACGACCCGCCCGCATCGTCTCACTGAATTTGACCAGCGGGGAAAAGGTTCTCCTGTGCCAGGCCGACAGGGAGGTCACCTTCTTGTCAGACGCGGTTGTGGCGCCGAACGGTGAGGTCTTTTTCATCTATCAACAGCAACTGTGGGTGAACCATGCTACTGGCCGAAAAGCAATGATCGACATCGACGTGAGTCCTGCCCAATTCACCGTGTCTCCGTCCGGCTCCAGAATTTGCTTTCGACAAGACGGAGATTTATTCACCCTGAAGCTTGCGACAAAATAAAAAAAGCCTGGCAAAAAGCGCCAGGCTTGCAAATTGGTGGAATATGCTCACAAGCTAATTCACTTGTTTGAAGGACTCGTACAACGACAGCACCGCCGGAACGTAGTTTTGTGTTTCCTCATACAGAATGCCGTTGGCTCGATTGAGCGCTAACCACATTTCAGCGCGCTTGCCGCCGCCGTTGTATGCCGCCAGTCCACCGTCGATCGCATACATCTCGATCAGGCTCGAGAGATAACGGCTGCCCAGGCGGATATTGAGGACCGGGTCGAAAAGAACTTCCTCGGGTGAGGTCCAGTCAACATCCGCGATTCTTGCCAGGAACTCACCCGTCCCAGGCATGACTTGCATGAGACCAAGTGCGCCCGCTGGCGAGACGACCTGCGGATTCCAGGTAAACGCCGACTCATGCGTAATGGTCGCACAAATCAAGTCCACATCCAGATTCTCGTATTTCATCGCGGCATCGCTTATTTCGCGGGCGATGTTATGCTTGAGCTCGGCAGGCATTTCCGGGTTGAACCGGTCAATGACCGAAAGAGCCTTCGCAATGTTGTCCTTGCGAATACGATCTATTTTCGCGATCGAAGTCAGCAACTTCGTTTCATTCTGCATGATATCAGCTTTGAACGCAAGTTGTTTGCCTTCGTTCAGATATTCAACCAACATAGCGGCTAACATGCAGCCGATTCCGACTGATGCGAGCATGATGTGCTTCTTGTTCTTCAAGTCTTTCCCTCCCAGGGTTGTTCGACTTACCTGTTTGATTATAAAAAAAGAGAGAACCACAGCCTGGATCCTCTCTTTTTAAGTTTCAATATACGAAGATGGTATGGCAAGAGTTCCCTGATTTCTTAGTATCAGTATAAATACCGCAATAAGCTGAAAACGGCGAAAGTTTGCACTCTTCTGGCTTAGTAATCAATCCCGATCGAAAAGAATGTCCCGGGGGCGCCATCTTCATGTTTGAGCGGGAAATCCCATCGGAGCACCAACAGCCCCCCCAAATTGAACCGGATCCCCAACCCATACGATGTTAAGGTGTTGTCAATGTCGAATCCTCGGACGTCATCCGCTATCAGGAAACTGTCTCTAAATATCAAGGTGCGGCCCCACACATTTGTTGCGTCAAAAAAGGCCACAGCCGTCAGAAAATCATACTGCATGGGCAGAAATGGAAAGGCCGGGAATCTGAGCTCCACGTTTTGGAAAATTGCCCGCGTCGAACGAAGCTCGCCAAAATCCTTTCCTCTGAAGGTAAAGGGGCCGCCGATGCCGAACAACCGTCTGTCCGGGCCCGTACTCGTTCCTGCTGACAATCGATAGGCGATAGAAACGCGCGGAATATGCAGAGGGATATATTTCCGGTAATCGGCGAAGGCCAACGTCCATCGCAGATCTCCGATATTCTGACGAACACTGAAGCGCGCACGTGTCCCCGAAATGGGGGCTGAAAAGCCCCAGAAGGCCGTATCTCGGACCAGGGCTATCTCGGCGCCGGTATAGAACGCATTTCCCACCTCAGGGTTGTCCTGCGCGGTAATGAAATTCACCACATCTCTGTCCACAAAATAGACGTTCGTACTGAATTCCAATCTTGTGAACGGATTAAACGGTAAGGCAGCGCCGATGCCGACCCCGCGGAAGATCTGGGTCTGGAATCCCACGCCGCCGCCGGAGGTAAAAAAGCCAAAATCATCTCGGAATTGGAATGCAGAAAAAGACCAGTTCAATCGGCGTCTTTGATTAAAATAGGTGGCGATCACAGTTGATTCCAGCGGGTCTCCGAAGAGGGCTGCTTGAATCAGCAAATTCTTATCGCCAAGCATATCGCTGAACAGGAAAGCTGTCTGGCCAGCGAAACCCACGTTGGTTGCAAAGGCTCCGCCTCCGACGATGATGTCGGGCGTCAACTTTGACTTGTACGCAGAGAGCAGGAATTCCGCGCTGTCTGCTTTGGTAAATTCGCGGTACTTGTCATTGGGGTCCTCGAGCGTGCCCAGGACTTTGAATTCAACGCTATCGATCGGCACCCTTTCGTACTCATCGAGGGTATAAATATACCAGCCTGCATTCGAGAAAGCGCTGAAGGCCAGCCGGCCGGTTTCAGGGGCCAGCGTGATCGCGGGGCTCTCGGTGATGATACCTGAAACGCCGGTGATGAAATTGGTGATCCGGTACACCTGGCGGCTCTCCAGATCCAGAGCGTAGATATTGGGAATTCCGCTCATATCAGAGATGAACAAAACTTCATCCCCGTCTTTGCTCCAAACTGGATTGATGTGGTTGCCCCCGGTTTTGGTCAGAAGCTCGACCTCGCCGGTTTGAAGATCATAGAGCGCGATATTGTAGTTGCCAAAAATCAAGCTTTGCACGTCGGTATTCGGCCCACGGTCGGTGGTAAAAGCGATCTTCTTGCCGTCCGGAGACCACTGCGGGTGCAGGTGGGCGTGGCGGTTATTCGTAAGCCGGCGCAATTGCTCACCGTTCGCATCGGCCAAATACAGGTCCGAAATTCCGCCCTGTGTGCCCGAAAAAACCAGTTTGTCGCCATTCGGTGACCAGCTCGGTGCCGCCATGCCCGTCAGCTTCTCGAAAGACAATTTCTTGATGACTTTGTTTTTGCGGGCATCGACAATATAAATGGCATCGGTCTTACCGGCCTTGGCAACAAAGGAGAATTGCTTACCATCCGGCGACCAGTTCATCGAGGTCGTGAAGTACCTCAACGTCTCATAGCTTTGGCTGGAGCCGCTTTGCACCACCTTCTTTATCTTGTCATCGCGATAGCCGCGACCATTCTCATTCTTGACCAGCCCTCTCAGGAACATATTGAGGGTAAAATTCTTGTCGCCGATGTACGCCAGATTCTGGCCATCAGGAGAAATAGCCGGTACAATGTTCAGGCTTGTACAATCATAGCAAGGATCCGCGATGGGCTCTGCTACCTCTTCTGGTTTTTTCAACACAATATCCTGCGGCAGGTAGCGGGCGCGCGCATCATCTTGCCAGCGCTTGGATAGCTCAACGAGGTCGAGACCGGTGTGGGCTTTGAACGCGCGATTCAGGTCCGCAGTCGCACGGGCGGTCTTGAAGATACGGCCGACGACCTCCTTGCCATACCGCTCGCCAACGTAGTACCAAATGGCCTGTCCCATTCGGTACACACGAATATCAAAAACAAACGTCATCTCCGGAATTGACAGCAAGGTGTTATTCAAGACCGCATCCCGCATCCACATGCGAGTGATATTGTCCATGCCGACAGAAAGATACTCCGCCATTCCCTCGATGAACCACAAGGGCGGATTGAAGCGACGAATCACCTCCGACGGTCCATCGGCCAACATGATATCGAATTGGAACGCATGAACCATCTCGTGCGTCAGCACATGGATAAACTGCCCATAAGACCCCGTGATCGGCAGAATCATCCGGCCCTTGAGCGACTCCGTCACGCCTTGCGTGCCCTCACTGATGAAACTCTGGATGGCATTGGTCTGTTGAAAATCGTTGTGGGAAGCATAGAGCAGAAGAGGAATTTTTTGCTTGAATTTGTAGTCGAGAGTCTCGCTCAGGTAGGCGTACGACCGCTCTGCAATCTCGGCAGCATCCAAAGCTGCGCGGCGTTCTTCCTCATAAAAATAAAGATCGAAATGCTCCGTTTTGATGACGGACCACTCGAAAGTTTTGTAATGAACCTTGTTCTTGCCAAAACCGAAAATGTCGCCAAATTGGGCGTAGGCAGTGGAGGAAATGAACAGCAACATAATCAGCGGCAGTGTCTTGCTTACAGCGTTCATGCTCACTGTAAAGCCGTGGGCATTATTCTTCGCATTCCCATTTGATCTATTCAGCATTACAAAAATTCCTCCTTAAAAAAAGAATTAGTTTTACACCCGTAAACACAATAACAATTTATTCAAAAAAACCTTCCCAATCCACCATTTTATTGCACATAATACAATTAATTCAAAAGAGCGAGAGCCGTGTCTTTCCTACCAAAGAATACCTGACAGCGAGAAGAAATATTCCCATTGTGTTGTTCCTGTTGCATTTTTGGAGATGGACGCCGCGCTCCCTCACGCACGATTTCCTGATTACTCATCGACCTGCCGAAGAATTCGGTGAACAAAAACTGATTACTTTCTTGCAACCCACCCATCTTTGACCTTACCTGTTATTCGTTTCACTTGCTGGATTGGATTCGAACAGCGGACACTTTGGCCAAAATTGTGCCAAAAAAAATCGCCAGGTGATTTCACCTGGCGATTTGACTCGGCGCTTAAAGATCCGGAGCGCTATCAATGAGCGCTGTACAAGCAAGATGATTTTGGTCTACGCAGACGCCGGTTCATTTTCGGCTCTTCTTTTGAAATAGCCAGATCTGAACTCGTCAGCATGTCCTTCGGAAATCCACAGCATGGCAGCTTCCTGGAACGAAACGCTCTCCCGGCTTTGCTGGGAGATGGTTAGACGAAAGGTTTCAATCTCCATCAACTGCAGAGACATATAGTCAGATTGGTTGAAGTGCTTGTCTCGCATTTTGACCACCATCGATTTATTTTCGTGTGCAAATCTGTCAATTTTCTGCGACTATCATAGTCGCAAGTTCTTATTGCAAGAAACATACCAGCGATAATGTTGTTCATCCCGGGATAGTGGCCCTACCTTAATGGATTATTATTATTTATCTTAACGGCCGTCGCTCACGCCTCTCGTCTTTTCCTCCGTCTCACACGCGCTGTTTAACATCGAACACATCGTGACAGGGTGTTTCATGCCCCAACGCTGTGATACCCGACATATCTTCCGAATGGAGCGCTTAGTCTGACACCACGCCTCCCCGCACGACGCCTTCTGCGTAGCAATGGGTATCGAAATATCTGCGGACCGCCTCCAGAATCATCTCGCTGTCCACCTGGCGCAACCTCTCAGGCAGCTGGTCGACGGCCTCGAAGCCTTTGCCCTGACACTCGCTGTGGGCGTACTGCGTCATCTGAGCTGCGCAAGTCTCCAGACCGATCTGATGTGTCCCAACGGTAAACTGGATTGCCCGTCCGAGCTCATCATCCGAAACGGGCTCTCTCGTCAGTTTTTCGAATTCCCGCAGCAGTGCGTCTCTGGCGGTCCTTTCTTTTTCCGGCGAGGTCGCGATGTATGAGAAGAACGTACCGCCAAGCTGTCTGGCAACCAGGTATGCAGAGACCGTATACGCAAGGCTTTGCCGGCCGCGCAGCTCTTCAAAAAACCGCCCGCCCAGACCGGACACGACGTTTTGCACAATACGGAGCGCGAAGTATTCCTCCTCCGTACACTTCGGCCCAGGAAATCCGAGCACCAAAGCTGTCTGCTTTTTCTCCCTTGCCTCTATTCTGGACTCTATTGTTTGAATTTTGTCAGGTTCAACCGGGGTCCCAACGGGAGCATCTTTGCTACCGGACTCTCCCGGTGGGGAGAATGATGGGTGTGCCCGGGCCACCGGACTTCTGTCTGGCTTGTCCGAAGGGGTCGCTCCAGCCGCGATTTCAGCTCGGGAGGGAGCGCCCGGCCTGGCATGCGACCTCGTTCCAGGCAGCTTGCTAAATCCGGCGGCTACCCGGTCCTTCAGACGTTCAGTCTCTACGTCTCCGACCACTACGATCGTTAACTTGTCCGCGCAAAAATGGTCAAAGTGCCAGGATTGAAGATCCTCACGTGAGAAGCTGACCACCGATTCCGGTGTTCCGAGGACAGGCAGTCCGTAAGCATGGCCGGGGAAGATCGCAGAACAAAATAGTTGCACGGGATAACGAAACATATCATCCCGGAGGCGCTGAAGGTGGGCCAGAGTCTGCTCCTTTTCCTTCCTGAGCTCCTGGTCTGGAAACGAAGGTGTGGTCAAAATATCTGTCAAAATCTCCCAGCCTCTGTCGAAATGGCGCGACAGAATGTTCAGGGTACAGCTGAAGGTGTCCGGATCGCTGGAAACAGAGAGGCTTGTGCCCAGACGTTCGATTTCAACAGCGATTTGCTGTGCGCTGCGGTTGTGGGTCCCTTTCAGGGCCATGCGGGCACTCAGGCTGCTGATGCCGGCAATGTCCGGCGTTTCCCGACATCGTCCTCCCGCGGCAAACACGCCGACAGAAACCAGCGGCAGGCGATGACTCTCTTTGACTAGCAGCTTCGCGCCATTGTCCAGCACGTACCGAATCATTTCCTTTTCTTCACCAGCAGACGGAATGAAGATCGTAGGCTTTGCCACGACTGATGAGGGTGGGTCCGGTGCAGAAGCCGGCTTGCCCTGGGTTGCGAAACATGCGCGCAACGACTGCTCCATTTGTTCTGCTGTCAGTTCCGTTGTCGAGGCCGGAGCGGCTGCTTTCACTGAGACTTCTCGCCCCTCCGCGCTCCAGGGCTCCGGCAGGCTCCGAGATGATCCGGCCTCGTCAGGCGAGCCTTTTGGCACGTACTCAAAGATACTGCAATTGTCTAGTTTCAGGTACTTGCGCGCCACTGCCAGAATGTCGTCGGGCGTCACGTGATGGAGTTTCTGCATATAGTCTTCAACAAGATGGTAGCCGCCAAGCGCCTCATAACTGGCGAGCAGCTTCGCCTGCCCCGCAACAGATTGCAGGGTGGAAACATAGAGTGCCTGCAAGTGATTTCTGGTTTTTTCCAGCTCCTCCTGAGTGACGGGTTGTTCCTTCAAACGGGCGAGCTCTTTGGCTACGGCTTGCTCGGCCCGGCGTAGCTTGCGAAATTCCGCCCCAACTTCTACCAGAAAGATCCCCACGCTTTGCAGCGAGTAGTTGTAAGCGGTTATGGTGTTGACGAGACGTTGGCTTTCTTTGACCTCTTGATAGAGCCGGGAACTCCGGCCCTGGCCCAGGAGGAAAGCAACCGTCTCGAGGGCGTAGGTGTCATCATGAAACATCCCGGGCGTATGAAAGCCGACAGTCGCGTGGCTCTGCTTGATGTCGCCTTCCAGATGGGCATAGCGAAAACGTGTCTGCTCTGGCTCGGATGGCGAATCTTCCTTTTTCAGGGTGCCTCTTTCGAAGGGTTCATAATATCGGGTGATCTCCTGCCGCGCGGTATCGGTGTCGATGTCGCCGACGACAACGAGAATGATGTTTTCCGGGCGATAGAGATTTCTGTGGAAGGTGACAAAATCGTCCCGGGTGAGCGCCCGCAGCCCTGCTTCCGTGCCGATGCGCCACCGCCCCATCCTGTGTTTATCGAAAGCGAGCGCAAACAGTTTTTCCCGGCACACGGCGGTCGGCGTATCCAGTTTCCGCTTCGCCTCCTGGATGACCACTTCGGTCTCCTTTTGCAGCTCTTCGGGGTCGAACACAGAATTCATCAACGCGTCCGACTGAATTGCCAGGCCCTGAGCAAAACAACTGCTGGGCAGGACGGTGTAGTACAGCGTGTGATCGTAGATCGTGCTCGCGTTCAAATAGCCGCCCAGGGCTTTTGTCTGTATCGCAATCTGCCCCACCCCGCGCTCGCGAGTGCCCTTAAAGAACATGTGCTCGATCAAATGGGAGATCCCGACTCTGTCATCTGATTCGTCGAAGTAGCCTGCTTCGACGTAAGTAAAAATCGCCACCACAGGAGCAGCGTGGTTTTCCTTGACCAACACGGTCAAGCCATTGTCCAGGACAAACTTCGAAACCCCATCACTTATTCTGGTCATAGATTCCTCGGATTTACAAAAAAGGCGCACATGAGTGCGCCTGCAAGGTTTGGTTCACAACGTCCAACAAGCTAATTGTTCAAGACATCCTCCGGGAAGCGGGCTTCCACGATTGGGATGATAATCTCTTCGCCGGCCACCAGATTCGACAAATCCCGGTCAGGATTGTGTTTCTTCAGCAACCAATGCGGCATTTCGAAATTCCGGTTACAGATCAACCAGATATTGTCCCCTGGCTTGACTTTGTAGACGGCTTCCCCTTCTACAGTGAAGTTGCGGTAAAAATCTTCCTCGATGCCCTGGTGATATTCGACGCGGCGCCGGTGGAATTCTTCAGGAGTGACATTCTCGAACGTCAGCCAGAGCGGCTGGCCAATGCGAATGGGCGTCCCGTAGGACATGCGATTGATTCGGCGTAGTTTGTGGGTCGGGACGCTTAGCCAATCAGCGAAGTGGCCAAGGGTCTCATCGGGCTCGACCACGACCTGGCCGTTGAGCGGCATGTCGATATCGCGGAAGGACTCGTGGATGGTCTCGACTTTCGGCGCCACCACGACCCGGATGTCCATGTCCTGGGTCAGCTCAACGTAGTGGTCAGGTAGCGCCATTTCCATGATGTCTTCGACAGACTCGGACCGGCTTGCCATCTCCGTGACCAACACCATACTTAGTTCACCTCTCTGAGCAGGCGCAGGAGCCTCTCTCATCTGCGACTTACTCGGCAGATAACTCACCTCGTCGCTCTCCGCAAGGCTGGTGCCGCTGACCTCCGCGGTCCCTGTTTCTTCAAGTGTCTCCAACCGGACGGTAGGTGGGACATCCATCAAACTGGGTTTTTCCTCCTTTTTCAAATCAGCTTCAGCTAACTGAGTCTCTTTGGGAGCTGTTTTTTGATGCACTTTCCGTACCGAAGTGACACGCGTGCCAAAAGGAATCTGCAAGTTCTGTCCAGCATAGATGCGGTGCGCATTACGGATGTTGTTCGCGGCCATCAAATCGGAGAGCGGGACACGATATCTGCGCGCGATCTGGGTCAGGTTCTCGCCCGGGCGAACCCGGTGCCACTCGGGCGTGACCTGCCGGTCATGCTTGAGCTCGGGCGAGATTTGCGCATACCGGGTCGCCAGGTCCACGCCGGCCTCTCGAGGCAAACGAATGACGTAGTTCTTAGGAATCCTCCGCCTCGACTTCAAGACCGGGCTGCGGAGAGCAGGATTATACTCGGCAAAGGTCTCCGCATCCAAGCCCAGCTTCTTGAGCAAAGCCTTGACCGTGATGTAGTCGGGAATTTTGTACTTCACGTACTCCTTCGGTTGATAGAATTGCAGACCCCCAAAGTACTTAGTGTAATTTGTCGCGACATGGAGCGCAGCAAGAAATTCGGAGTAAAAATTTCGCGAGGCGAAACCAAAGCTGCGGCTGCGATAATATCTTGCAATTTTGCCGATATCCGTGCCGAATTTCCGCTTGGCCCGCACCATGCCGTTGCGGCCATGATTATAGGCTGTGATGGCGAGCGGCCAGGACCCCAGGGTCTGATGGTTTTGTTTCAAAAGCCGAGCCGCGGCCCTCGTGGCCACAACCGGATCCAGCCGCTGATCGACATTGTAGTTGATGATCATGAACCGACGGCCGGTTGAGCGAGTAAACTGCCACAAGCCGGCTGCGCCGAGCTTGGAATAGGCTCTGTAGTTGAACGAGGACTCGACATGTGGGAGCACCAGCAGCTCGAGCGGCAACCCCTTTTCCTGGAAAATCTCCCGCATCTTATGCAAGTAGAGACCCGAACGTATCAATCCTGTCTGAAACCTTTCCCTGAGGCCGGTCTGCCCTCGAATGCGGTGTGCAGCCGTACGCAATTGCTTGGATCGTACTTTCGGGCCGAACAGAGCGGCAACGCGTTTTTCTCTGCCACGCAATGAAGAAAGGTCAATTTTTCCCCGGCGAGATAATCGCAGCAAGATGGCTTTGTATCCCTTTTTGATCTCTTCGATCTTTTTCCACTGAATACGCGTGCTGACATTTGCCCCCCTGAACAGCGAATCCAAATGCACCACCTCGTAGACAATATTCAAATCCCACGAGTCATGAATGATCACCTCGCGTTCGGAGTATCGGGCGTAGACATTTTTCCAGAACTCCACGTTTGGTTTTAAAACCTCGGGTAGTGGAAACAGCTCGTGCGAATAGTGGTTCGTTTGAGTGAAAGCTGTATCAGCAAAATACAGTTTTACGATAAATGAAAGAATTAGAACAATTTTACAAGATCTTAACATACAACTCTCCAAAGAGAAACGCTTAGCGGGTCCTTTACCAATTAAATACAAAGTTTTAGCAATATCCATTCCAGACGCCAATGCAGGGTGGCTTTTGCCTGTTCGAAAAAAAGCACCGGGTTCATGCCGGCCTCCGGTCAAAGATTTTATCGACCAGCCGCACCGGTTTCTGTTCAAATCAAAAGGCTTTTCTGGTCGAATCCGTAATATAAGAGCAATCGGAAGAAAAGCAAGTCTCGAGTCTATCTTTTCAGGAAGAAAACCTAAATCAAGATTTCGTAATATTGCACCATGTCTTTGCTTCTAAGCACAGAATCCGTTATATTCGCATCCAACTACAGGTGGCCCGAAAGTCGAAAAGGACATGACTTATGGAGAATTTGTTCATCAAGGTGGACCAGAGAGAATTTGGTCCTGTCTCGCTCACCGAACTCAAGGTTCTGGTCAAGGAAGGCAGCTTTTCTTCGGGAGATTACATCTGGAGTGACGACCTGGATGAATGGGTTCTCGCCGAGCATGTCGCCGAGCTGAAATCCTTGTTCAACAAAGCAAACAGCAACGGGGAGTATAGCAACAAGATCTATGCAGTGGCCAGCGGCAAAGGCGGCGTTGGCAAAACCGTGCTCTCGTCTTCACTAGGTATCGGACTCGCCTCCATGGGCCAGCAAGTGATCATCGTGGATGCGGATTTTGGCGGCGCCAATCTTCACACCTGCATGGGTATCCTGGAGCCGGAATACACCTTTTTTGACTTCTATACCTTGCAGAAAGATTCCCTCAGTGAAATCGTTCTGGAAACGCCGATTGAAAATTTGCAAATGATCAGCGGCGCCTGCGGGACGCTTGGGCTGGCCAACCCGAAATACTTCCAGAAACAACGCTTTGTCCGTGAGCTCAAGAAACTATATGCTGACACCATTATCCTGGATCTGGGTGCCGGCTCAGGATATAACATCCTCGATTTCTTTTTGCTGGCTGACGAAAAAATCATCGTCATGACGCCGGAGCCGACTTCGGTCTTTGAAGTGTTTGGTTTTATCAAGGTTTGCCTCATGCGAGAGCTTACCCGGCGCTTGAAAGACTATCCCAAAGCGCTGGCGATCATCGCAAAGGAAGAAATCAATCGTCCCGGGAAAATCCAGATGACGGTCGGGGATCTCCTGCGAGAGGTTGAAAAGATCAGCACCGAGGCGGCTGAGATCTTCGAGCAAACACTCGAGTCCCTGACGCCGAAACTTATTCTAAACATGGTCAAGGACCACGATGAAGTCAAGGAAGCGCAGGCCATTCAGGCAGCGGCCCTGGAGCTATTGTGTGTTCACCTGGAATTCCTCGGCTATATCTCCTATGATCCGCAGGTCAAAGAGGCGGTCAAGGCGTTGAGGCCCTTCCTGTTGCACAATCCGAAATCGAAACCTTCTCAGGATTTATCCGCACTTATCCGTGTCAGTTTGCTGGGCAAAAAAGGGATGAAAGAAATCCTCGAGAAACGCCGCTGGCGCAAATACGTCGAAAGCTGTGCCAAAGAGTATCCGGAGCGAGACGTGCTGGCACACGCCCCGATCTGCTCGGTGAAATGCTTCTACTGGGGGGATTGCGAGTACCAGGATGGCGGCAATCCCTGCCGGGTGCGCCACCTGGAGCCGGTTTTGCGTGAGTCGGCCGTGATTGCTTGAGAGGGTCCAATCGGGGCACCCCCCAAAAAACTTCCTGGCAATGCCATTTTTCCTGTTGACAACTTCAAATTAAAATATTAGCTTCAATGCGCCAAAGTCAGGTAGATCGTAGATCGTAGATCGCATATCATAAATCGTATGTGTCGAGTCCAGAATTCGATATACGATATATGATTGACGATCTGGGATTTACGATTGGCGCAAACACCTAACAGCCTACAGTCTAAACCCCTGAATGACACAAGAAACCGGAGGAAAAGCTGTGCAGAGGACAAAGCAGGAATACATCGCACTGGAGGAGAAGTACGGTGCACACAACTACCACCCCCTCGACATCGTCGTCACGCGCGCAGAAGGGGTCTGGGTTTATGACGTCGAGGGCAACCAGTATATGGATTGCCTGAGCGCCTATTCCGCCCTCAACCAGGGCCACTGCCACCCGAAGATCCTGGCCGCCTTCCAGGACCAGGCCCGCAAAGTGACGTTGACTTCCCGCGCCTTTCGCAATGACAAGCTGCCGCTTTTCTGCCAAAAACTGGCGACGCTTTCCGACATGGACATGGTGCTGCCGATGAACTCCGGTGCGGAAGCGGTGGAAACCGCGATCAAGGCTGCCAGAAAATGGGGCTACAAAGTGAAATCCATTCCGGACGGCCAGGCCGAAATCATTGTTTGTGAAAACAACTTCCATGGTCGCACTACCACGATTGTGGGCTTTTCCACAGAAGAGCAATATCTGGACGGGTTTGGCCCGTTTACTCCGGGATTCAAGGTCATCCCCTTCGGAGATGCCGCGGCGCTCGAACAGGCGATAACGCCAAACACGTGCGCTTTCCTGGTCGAGCCGATTCAGGGCGAGGCCGGGATCCTGATTCCGCCGGAGGGCTATCTGGCAAAGGCACACGAGTTGTGCAAAAGGAACCAGGTCCTGTTTATTGTCGACGAAATTCAAAGCGGCCTCGGTCGCTCGGGCAAGCTCTTCGCCTACCAGTATGAAGACGTGACTCCCGATGCCATCATCGTTGGCAAAGCCCTCTCGGGTGGTTTTATGCCCGTTTCAGCCGTTCTGGCGCGCAAAGACGTGCTCGGCGTCTTCAGGCCGGGGGACCACGGCAGCACTTTCGGCGGCAGCCCACTCGCGTGTGCGGTTGGGCTCGCGGCCCTGGATGTGATCACAGAAGAAGGACTGATCGAGCGGTCTTACGACCTCGGAAAGATCTTTATCGATAAGCTGAGGACTATCGATTGTCCCAGGATCGTCGACATCCGCGGCAGAGGGCTGTTTATCGGTGTGGAGCTCGACACGCAAGCCCGGCCCTATTGTGAGACGCTGATGGAAGAAGGGTTGCTGTGCAAAGAAACGCACGAAAATGTCATCCGCTTCGCGCCACCGCTGGTGATTACCGAAGAGGAGCTCCAGTGGGCGTTTGAACGCATCAAAGTGGTGCTGGAGCATGAAACAAAGGTTGCTTCAACTTGAACTTGTCGAACCCGTCTTTTCTTCTCAAAGGCTACCCACAACGCTGAGGCATAAATTACTCACCACACTTTTTGAGGAGGAGGAATGTCTATCCGGACAACGGCCTTGCTGATTTTCTGTCTCGCTGCCGTGCTGCTTTGCCACACAACGGCTCATGCCCAGCCAGGACCAGTGCTGTTCTCACCGCCGCTCAGCCCGCGCATCGCTAACTACAACATCGATGTTCGCCTCGATGCCGAGAGCAAGATGCTCGATGGGCAGGAGGTACTGATCTGGCACAACCAAAGCCGCGACGCCATCGACGAGCTGCAATTTCATCTCTATCTCAATGCGTTTCGCAACACCGAGACCACCTTGATGAAAGAATCCGGCAGCAGGACCCGCGGCAAACGCGTACCGGACAACGGCTGGGGATTCATCGAGGTCGCGAGCCTGAAGGTCAATTACGCCGCTGGTGTGAAAACAGACTGGCTTTCCCTTACCCCATCGACGGCGTGGCAAGTCGTCGACGCGGCTCACGATTTGACCTCTGAGATGCGTTTTATTCAACCTGATGACGGCAACAAGAACGACCGCACCGTCTTTGCCGTACCCCTCCCGAGGCCGCTGCGACCCGGTGAGGCGGTCGCTGTCCACATCGATTTCAGAGCAAAGCTCCCTGAGCCGCCCATCGAGCGCTCGGGTGCAAAGAAAGAATTCTTCTTTGTGGCACAGTGGTTTCCGAAGATCGGTGTCTACGCAGATGACGGCTGGAATACCCACCAGTACCACTACAACTCGGAATTCTTTGCTGATTTCGGGGTTTACAATGTCCGGATGACCGTGCCGGACAGTTATATCGTCGGGGCGACCGGCGTGGAGGTGGAGGTGACGGACAACAGCGATGGCACGCGCACCCACGTCTACCACGCCGAAGATGTGCACGATTTTGCCTGGAGCGCCAGCCCGGAGTTTGTTGAATTCACCGGCAGGGCCGATGACGTCGACATCCGGCTGCTGTTGCAGCCAGACCACGTCGACCTGGCTGAGCGTCATCTCCGGGCCGCCGAATACGCCATCGAAACGTTCCAGGATTGGTACGGCGATTACCCCTATCCCAATCTGACGCTTGTCGACCCCAGACGAGGCGCAGCCGCGACGGGCGGTATGGAATATCCGACCTTCATCGCGACGTTTGCCAACTACCGCGCCCCCCGGGGAATCCATCTTCTTGAAGAAGTGGTCATTCACGAATTTGGCCACAACTACTGGTACCTGATGCTTGCTTCCAATGAATTCGAGGAAAGCTGGCTGGATGAAGGCATCAATACCTACACCGATATTCAACTGCTTGGCAACCCGCATGGCCCGGCCGGCGCCATGGTCGATTTCCTGGGCATCGAGCTCAGTCCGGTGCAATACCACCGGGTGCCCATCATCTTTGGGGGCGACCGCGATCCGATTTTGCGCAAATCATGGGAGTTTTATTCCTCTGGCAGCTACGGTGTCAACTCGTATGCCAAGCCCGGTATCGTTCTCACCACCTTGAAAAATTATCTCGGCGAGGGCGTCATGCGCAAGGTCATGCGGACCTACGTCGAACGCTGGCGGTTCAGACACCCGACAAGCCAGAACTTCTTCGACATCGTCAACGAGGTGTCCGGGCAGGATATGAGCTGGTTTCTCGAACAGGCCTTCCGCACCACAAAGGAGCTGGACTATGCGGTCACGCGTGTTTTCACGCGCAAAATAAATGATCCGAAAGGCTTTGACTATACGCTTTCAACTTCGCAAGAGGACACATCTCTCATACAATCTGAACCTGTGGACAAGGACACCGGCAGCGCGGACACGGCTGTAGCGGATGACGAGGCCGCCCTGGCTGACACCGGGACTGAAAAAAGCCAGGCCGCAGAGTTGTACCACAGCGGCGTCAACGTCCGACGTCTGGGTGAGTTTCAATTCCCGGTGCAGATAGAAGTGGTTTTTGAGGACGGCGAGATCAGGCGTGAAACCTGGGATGGCAAGGCGTTGTGGAAGAAATTTCGCTACACCCGGCCCGCGAAGCTCGCCGCCGCCACCGTCGATCCCGAGGGGAAAATCCCGTTGGACATCAACCTCACGAACAATAGCAAGACGGTTGAAAAGCAGGCGCGCGGGGTCAACAAACTTTCCGCCCGGTGGCTGTTCTGGATGCAGTTCTTGCTGGAGCAGCCGGACTTTATCAATCTGGTCATTGCGGGTGGCTCGACGCTGTTTTAGTGATCCTACACAGTTGCAACTGTGTATGCCTCCAGGATTTGTGCACAAAACACGATTGCAAACGTTGCAAACCCTGTTGGTTCAGACTTGAATTAATTGTCTCCGCAAGAATGGGGGACATTCAGTTTCATCGCAGAGAGAGAGGGGAGATGAATGGTTCTAAAAAGCCTCGGAAACGGTCTCACTCAAATGTGGCGCAACAAACGCGTTATCCTGATATTCTACCTGAGTAATCTTCTTTTCGGCCTCGTCCTGATGCTGCCATTTCGGGCATCGCTGGCGGATTTCGTTGGCCACAGCCTGATGGGGGCTGAGCTCGCCGGCCGCTTTGACATGAATTTTCTGTTTGAGTTCCTGAAGAACAATCCGAGCGTGCTGTCGATTTACCAGACCCTGTTCTTTTTTGTGCCGACCGTGTACTGGCTGTTCTCTTTGTTTTTGTCTGGCGGCGCGTTCGCGCAATTTGCCAGCGACGCAAGCTTCTCAGCACACTTCTTTTGGGGCAGCGCCGCCAAGTACTTTGGTCGGTTTCTACGGTTGGCGCTTTTGAGCCTGCCTGTTCTCGGGTTGCTCCTCAGCTTGCAATTCATCGAGACCGGGGTCGAGCGCATCCTGTTCGGCAACGACCCGTACGAATACGTCACCTACTGGGGCGGCTGGATCAAATTCGCGCTGCGTGCCCTCGCGATCCTGCTGTTCAGCCTGATATTGGACTATGCCCGCATCCTCACGGTAGTCAGGGATGAGAACAAGATGCGCGCCGCGCTCTGGCAGGGCGTGCGGTTTGCTTTTGGCCATCTCGGTCAGACCTTCAGCCTGGCCTTCGTCTTGTTCCTGGCAGGAGGGCTGGCGCTCGCCATTTACTTTCCTGCGGCGGGCACCCTGTCAGCTCCCCATGGCCTGGTCATTTTGACGCTTTTTCTTCTGCAACAAGGATACGTGTTCTTCCGCATGGCTGTGCGCCTGACGCTCTATTCAAGTCAGATGTCTCTGTTCAGACAGGTGTCCGGTGCGCACGCGGGTGCGGGAGAACCGGTTGTGGCAGACTCTTGAGAATGCAGGTTCGTGGTTCATGAGGTCTCCAGGCTATAAAAAAATCAGCGCTTGTTCGCAAATTTGTGTCCATTTCTCAATCCGCAACCTCCTGACCGCCCGGCATGACAGGCCACACACTGGCTCGGCTTCTCAAAAACACGGTTTCAAACCGTGTTGGATCGAAATAGGTTGGCTTGTGGGAAAGGATCAGCTAAGCTGTCCCCCGCTCTCCTGGCGCTCCCTCACAAATCTGAGCTATGGGATTGCCCCAACGCTCAACGCAATATGGTGAATTCCATCCCAAGAGCTGAGACAAACCTGCCCGTCGTCGACTCTGTTTTGATAGGAGCGGGTCTGAACTGCAGGTTAGAAAACTGTTTGTTTTATCGATTCAAAAAGTTACATTTTATTTGTTCCTAACCCGTTGGATGTGAAACCACAAATATGCGCGAAATCGTTTTCTTACAACAAAACGCTGACAAGTGGAAGAAGATTGAATCCCATTTGAACGGACGTGAGCGGCTGAACCCGGACCTGCTTGCCGACGTCTTTGTCCAGTTGACCGACGATTTGTCCTATGCCAGGACATTCTACCCGGACAGCAACACGATGCGGTATTTGAATGGTCTGACAGCGAAGGTGCATCAACGACTCTACCGCAACAAAAAGGAAAAGAAAAGCCGCCTGTGGAATTTCTTCCGATTTGAATATCCGCTTCTGATCGGGAGCGCACATAAAGAAGTGCTGGTCTCCTTCTCGATCTTCTCCCTGGCGACCTTGATCGGCGTTGTCTCGACGCTTTACGACGACACATTTGTGCGCCTCATCCTGGGCGATTCTTATGTCAATATGACACTGGAAAACATCAGACAAAACGACCCCATGGCCGTGTACAAGCAGATGCACGGCATCGACATGTTTATGGGGATCACGGTAAACAACATTCAGGTTTCATTCATGGCCTTTGCCGCCGGCGTACTACTGTCGTTTGGCACTGGCTTTATTCTGTTTCAGAATGGCGTAATGTTGGGCGCGTTTCATGCCTTTTTTTACCAGAAGGGGCTGCTCACGACGGCGGTGAAATCCATCTGGCTGCACGGCACGCTGGAGATCTCCGCCATCGTTATCGCGGGTGCAGCGGGCCTGGTGATAGGGAACAGCTTGCTTTTTCCCGGGACGTTCACGCGCCGGCAAGCTTTCCTGGCGGGAGCACGCAAGGGCATGAAAATGGTCATCGGCATGGTTCCTGTCTTCGTCATCGCTGGCTTTCTGGAGGGCTTTGTCACACGGCACACAGACCTGCCACCTGCCCTGAACCTGGCTATCATTCTAAGCTCGCTTGTGCTTTTCATTTTTTATGTTGGTATCTATCCCAGATGGGTGATTCTGAGGCGTCGCCGGCAGGCCCAAAACCCGATTCAGGGCCGAGGCCTGGTGACGTTCAAAATAGGAGTGCAATGCTTCAGCATTGCGACACATAGAGTTCGCAAGAAGCTGAAAAGCT